>JBOIDR010000089.1:0-17616 GCA_050740695.1 Gammaproteobacteria bacterium
CCGTATGGCTGCCGTCCATCGGATCCCCTTCTTCAATCAGACTATGCTACCATGCCCGCTCATGGCTGCAGATGAAATCTGCCCGCCTGAAAGGCGGGGGTTTGAACCCTTCATATTGAAATCAAGGGCGCTGCGTCATCGAATCATGAAAGTTAGTTAGTTAGTTAGTTCAAGACCAACGTCAGACGTGGTGAGGGATAGGAGATTGGGGATGACCCTGACAACTCCGAGCAGGATTCAGAAGCTACAGGACGGCGTTACATGCCACAGCGAAGGAAGGGCCCGAGTACCGGTTCTACCTCCTCTACGATAAGGTGTACCGTGGAGACGCCACATCTCGACTCTACACCACTGCCCGTCGCGAGGTCACGCGGTGCCGGTCCCGTAACCCACTCGGTATCCCTATAGCAGCAGGCCTATACCCAGAGCTAGAAGCGAGTCGCTCGGTAGCCGTTGTGTCCGCGGTTTTCAGAGCTTGAGCGGGATGATCACCATCGACCGGCCCTGGAGGTTCAGCAGGCGTTGGACCGACAGGACCGTCTGGTTATGCAGGGCGCGCGTGAGCCAGCTCTCGTGCTCGAACACGAGCTTCGCCGCGAAGCACACGCTGTGCGGAAACTCGTCCATCGCCGCAGCGGCCAGGCGCTCGATCTTGACGAGCCCGGCGAGCGATAGGGTGAAGGTCAGGAACACGTTGATGCTGTAGAGCACCACCAGGGCCGCCGCACCGAGAGGCTGCGGAACTGATGGGGTACCCAGGAAGGAATCGGCCGCCATGTTGGCGAGCACCGCAGGGCCGCCCAAAAACCCGGTGTTGGCGGCGACCAGGAGCAGACCCGCCTCGCAGGCCAGGACCCCGATGAGCAGGGCCTCGCGAACCCAGGGTTCCGGGATCCCCCAGATCTCGATGATCGAAGCGAACACCACGGCGTTCAAGGTCTGTCCGGGCACCGTGCGGGCCTCCCAGAGCAGGTAAAGGAGGATGATCCCGCCGGCGGTGAAGCTCAGCGACAACGCCATGTACAGCTTCGTGTAGCGCCCCGTGGAGACGCGCGGCTCGGCCAGCATGTTGACGTTGTTCGAGACGGCCTCGAGGCCTGTGTAAGTGCCGCCTCCCAGCGAATAGGCGCGCAGCAGGATCGCGGCGAAGAACAGCCAGCCGTGCTCCAGGCTGATCGAATGGGTCTCCGCGACCATGGCGTCGAATGGCCGGGGATGGCCTCGCGATGGGCGTGGATGCCCTGCGCGATGAGATAGGCATGGCTCACGAAGAACCCGAGAAAGATGGGCAGGAGCACGGTGATCGATTCTTTAAGATCCCGCGCAAATTGAGGATCGTGAGCAGGCACACCAGCGCCGCGGCGGTGATGAGCTTGAACTCCAGCGCCCGACCGGGAGCAGGCTGACGACGGCGTCGGCGCCGCTCGCCACCGAGATCGCGATGGTCAACGCGTAACGGACCAGGAGCGCCGCCCCCGATAGGAGGCCGGCGCGGGCCCCGAGGAGCCGGGTTGCGACCTTGTAGCCCCCGCCGCCCGAGGGGAACAGCTCGATGACCTGGTTGTAGGCGAGCGCGATGACAAACACCGTCACCGCCATGGCGAGCGCCAGGTAGGGGGCCAGATGGGTGTGGTCGCCCAGCGCACGAAACGCCTCCTCCGGCCCGTAGCAGGCCGAGGACAGGCCGTCGGCCCCCAGGCCCACCAGCGCCATGTGGCGGCGTGTGTCGGCCCGGAGCGGGTCGCGGGCCCTACCGAGGATAAGCGCTTGAGCCGCGCGACGGTGGCCATGGGGCGCCGGATCATCCTCTCAAGCCGCAAGCGTGACAAGCACGGCCACTTCGCCGGCGTTACGGTCTGCTCGCGCCGGCCCCGCGCATGCCGGGGTCGCGCGACGGGACGATTACCCGAGCGTTGACGCTGCTATGGAAACCCCGTAACTTCAGGACAATGAAGTGGGCAGGCGCCTGTCCCCCGGAGGGCCCAAGATTCCGGAGCCGGTTCTGTGAAATATTTCACAATTCTCGAGTGAAATATGTCACAGCACAAAGCTAGTCACCTCTGTATATTGGGAAGGCTGAGGCAGAAATGGTATTCGCGTGTACCATTTCTAGGGTGGTTGGAATCGACAGTCTGCTACACACCGCCTTTAACAAAGGCCGTAGTGTCGTATAAAGGCGGTGCGTTCTTAAAACATTGTAAAAGAACGAGGGGATGCTCGAGGTTTGCTACAGCTATACCATTGACGAGCACAAGTTACGGTTCTTGGACCAACTCCCGCAGGCAAGAAGGCAACCTAACAAGCTAAAAGAGGTGCAATCATGAAGAAGATCATCTGCTCGATCGCGCTAATTATGTTTGTCTTGCTTGTTGGTCTTCCCATGCAGGTGTTTGCACAGCAGATCAGTATTAAGTTATTTGATGCGATTCCCGTATTCCGTACAGGGTCAGTGACATCCCCCGCCGAGGCAGAGCCATTTGCAAAGACATCGCTGGTGCTCAGCTTCGCGCCGGGGGATACCGCCGTGATTTCCTCGACGCCTGATGGAACAGGCCCAATAGTGATTGACAATTTTATCACCATCAATGGCGCAAACGCCTGCCCAGGGCAAGAAAGCTGTTTCGGCGCATTGATCCAGGACCCTGGAGCCCCTGGGGTGGTGGGCATGCCGATTGAGAGAGTCAGAACGCCGATTCCGCCAATTGATGTGAGCGCGTTTATTCCTGTTGGAACAACGACGACGGTCGTGTTCGACCTGCGCGACTTCGGGGTAATACGTGGCAACACGGATTTATTCCTGGCCGTCACCCCCGAGCCCGGTGCCCCGACGGCGAGCAACGTGTCGATTTCGGGCACCCCACGGGTGGGCCAGGTGCTCACCGGCAACTATATCTACGCCGATGCCGAAGAGGACTTGGAGGGTGCTTCCACCTTCCGCTGGCTGCGTAACGGCTCGCCCATCGACGGCGCCACGGACCGGACCTACACCCTGGTGGTGGCAGATGAGGGAGCGCTGATCAGCTTCAGGGTCACCCCGGTGGCCCAGAGCGGCCCCTCGCCGGGACTGGCGGTTACGAGTGCCGCGGTGGGACCCGTCATTCTCGACGACCCCAACGCCCCGCCGACGGCGAGCGACGTGTTGATTTCGGGCATCGCCCAGGTGGGCCAGGTGCTCACCGGCAGCTTTACCTACGCCGATCTCGAGAACGATCGGGAAGGCGCCTCCACCTTCCGCTGGCTGCGTGGTGACACGCCCATCGACGGGGCCACGGCCCCTAGGTACACCCTGATCGCCGCCGATCAAGAGGCCCTGGTGAGCTTCGAGGTCACCCCGGTGGCCCAGGAGGGCACCTCGCCGGGCCTGGCGGTTCGGAGTGCCGCGGTGGGACCTGTGGCCCCGCCCATCAACTTCCCGCCGACAGCGAGCAGCGTGTTGATTTCGGGCACCGCCCAGGTAGGCCAGCTGCTCTCCGGCAGCTTTACCTACGCCGATGCCGAGAACGATCCGCAAGGCGTCTCCACCTTCCGCTGGCTCCGCGGTACCAGCCCCATCGAGGGGGCCACGGCCCCGACCTATACCCTGGTCGCCGCCGATCAAGACGCCACGGTGAGCTTCGAGGTCACCCCGGTGGCCCAGAGCGGCACCTCGCCGGGCCTGGCGGTTACGAGTGCCGCGGCGGGACCGGTGGCCGCCGCGCTAAACGATCCCCCGACGGCGAGCAGCGTGTTAATTTCGGGTTCCGCCCAGGTCGGCCAGGTGCTGACGGGCAGCTACGCCTACGGCGATACCGAGGGGGATCCGGAAGGCGTCTCCACCTTCCGCTGGCTGCGCGGTACCACGCCCATCGCCGGGGCCACGGCCCGGACCTATACCCTGGTCGCCCTCGATCAAGGGGCCACGGTGAGCTTCGAGGTCACCCCGGTGGCCCAGAGCGGTACCTCGCCGGGCCGACCAATCGTAAGTGCTGCGGCGGGACCAGTGGCCCCGCCCATCAACCTCCCCCCGACGGCGAGCAATGTTCTGATCATTGGCACCGCCGGCATAGGGCAGGTGCTCACCGGCAGCTATACCTACACCGATGCCGAGAACGATCCAGAGGGCGCCTCCATCTTCCGCTGGCTGCGGGATGGCGCGCCCATCGCCGGGGCCACGGCCGAGACTTATACCCTGGTCGTCGCCGATCAAGGGGCCATGGTGAGCTTCGAGGTCACCCCGGTGGCCCAGAGCGGCACCTCGCTGGGGTTGCCGGTCGTGAGTGCCTCGGGGGGGCCGGTAACATCCGCCCTCGGTCGAGACCGAGATGATGGGCCGCCGTTCGCATGTAATGGCTCGCGGTGCCTGGTACCCCTGAAATGCAATGGGGTCGGGATTTCGTGTACCGCTCGGGTAAGGCTCTTCGCGTTACTCCCGCGCGCCCGCCGGCTGAGTGACCGACCTGCGGCACAGTCGGTGCGCAGGACGTTGCGCAGGATCCGGTTCGCCGCCGGCGTCGCAAACGTCCCGCCGGGTGAGACCAGGACCGTGAGACTCCGGCTCACTCGGAGAGGCAAGCGGATCGTGAATTCCGGCACGAGGAGGATACTCAGGGGCGTCTTGGAGATCCGGAACTCGCCCGGCGGGATCCAGACCACGCCGATCAGGCTTAGGATCAGGGTGAGACGTAGGTAGACCGTCGACGGGCTCGGAGCGGTCATGGGGGTGCTGGGTACACAGAACCGCAGCACCCCCGTGATCCGCGATGAGCCCCGGATCCGTATTCCCTGTGCCGCGCGCGTGAAAAGAGCATGGAGCTGATGATGTGGACGTCGGCGGGCACGCGCAGGCCACGCCCCTAACCGCTGCCGCCCGATTTGGTTGATCCGTGTCCCGGTGCTCGCTACATCGCAGGCCGCTCTTCTAGCCCGAGCTCGGTCTAGCTAGCTCAATGTTTGATCCGGTGCAGGTTGTTCGAGGAGCATCGGCACGAGCCCGGCGCCCCGGCTGGAAGTAGAGCCCACGGCCCACGGCGGAGGGGGAAACCACTCGCCACGGGGAGCGATCGTCGGTATGCAAATCGACAAAGCGGCTGCACCTGGCTTGCGGGCTGCGGTGCGGATTCGTATGCTCGTGCGATCATTGACGTCAGCCGACGGCAGGGCACGAATGGGGGGAGACGATGAAGAAATGGCAGTGTGGGGTGTGCGGTTTCGTCTATGACGAGGCCCAGGGTCTACCCGAAGCGGGCATCGCGCCCGGGACGCGCTGGGCGGATATTCCGGACACCTGGGTGTGCCCCGATTGCGGAGCGTCCAAGTCGGATTTCGCGATGGTTGAGATCGAATAGCCGCGGGCGTGGACCGTCGGCCGTTCGTCATCGTGGGGACGGGGCTCGGGGGCTATTCCCTGGCCCGCGAGTTTCGCAAGCTCGATGCGGAGACACCCATCCTGATCCTCACCGCCGATGACGGGCGCTACTATTCGAAGCCCATTCTGTCGAACGCCTACACCAGCGGCAAGACCCCGAATACGATCGCCTTGGCCGATGCCGCCGCCATGGCGTCGCAGCTCAAGGCCACGGTCCGCATCGGTACGCGAGTCACGGCGATCGAGCCCGGCCGTGAGACGCTTTGGATCGGCGGTAAGGGGATCGGCAGGGAGTCCATCGCCTACCGGGGCCTGGTTTTGGCGTTGGGGGCCGATCCGATCCACATCCCGGTCGCGGGCTCGGCGGCCGATCGGGTCCTGTCCGTCAACGATCTGGGTGACTATACCGCGTTCCGGGCGGCGACGGGCGCGGCGCGGCGGATCGCCGTGATGGGGGCCGGCCTCATCGGCTGCGAGTTCGCGAACGATCTGACGCATGGGGGCATCGCCGCGTCGGTCATAGAGCCGGCGCCCTGGCCCTTGAGCCGCTTCGTCCCGGAGCCCGTGGGCCGCGCCCTGGAGCGGACGCTCGCGGACCTCGGCGTGCAATGGTATCTCGGGCGGGTGGTCCAGTCGCTGGACGACGAGGACGGCGCCGTGCGGATCACGCTCTCCGACGGCACGCGCTTCTCGGCCGACGGCGTCTTGTCCGCCGTGGGGCTCAGGCCGCGCATCGCGCTGGCCGCGGCCGCCGGGCTTCGGATCGGGCGCGGGATCGTTGTCGACCGCCGCCTCGAGACCAGCGTGCCTGGGATCTATGCGCTTGGGGACTGTGCCGAGGTCGAGGGTCTTGTGTTGCCCTTCGTCATGCCCATCATGCATGCCGCACGGGCGCTGGCAAAGACGCTCGCGGGCCAGCCGGCCCCGGTCGCCTATCCGGCGATGCCCATCCTGGTAAAGACCACCGCGTTCCCGGTGGTCGTTGCACCGCCCGCCAGCGGAGCGCCGGGGGAGTGGGAGATCCAAGTCCAGACGGCCGGCACCCGTGGTCTGTATCGCGGGCCGGACGGGCGGCTACTCGGCTTTGCGCTCGCCGGGGAGGCGGTCGCGGACAAGAATGCCCTGACCCGAGAGTTGCCGCCCATGTTGCCCTAGCTAACGCCGTTTTTACCGTCCGTCGCCATCCGTCATTCCGGCGGCTTGGGCTTACTCGGCCAACAGGGCGCCACGCGTCGGCGGCGGCCAGCGCTTGCACAGGGTCCTCGGCGGTTACGATCCTCGGTAGGTCAAGACGAACGCGCCGGCCGCGGCAGGGCGGGACGATGCGATCGCTGGCATCCGGGGCGGGGCTGCTTGCGATTGCCATGATGGGCTGGTTGTTCCTTGTTCGGCGCTGACATGGACACCCGGCAATTTTATCGTGCCCACTGATCCTGATGGAGAGCAGAAATGAAAGTGCAAAGCATATGTGCGGGTCTGATGGTCGTGGCTGGCCTTATCAGCGTGAGCGCAAGCGCCACCCAAAACCGGGTGAGCGCCCGAGCAACGGCGGAGATCATCGGGGGCACGGATCCGGCCATCTCGGGCGTCGCTCGGCTCATCGAACGCCGCTCGGCGGACGGGATCAAGGTGGTCGACGTCAGCTTTTCGTCGAGTGCTTGCCCGAAGGACGGCATGCGGTGCGTGTCCACGAGGTCGCGAGCTGCCAACCCGCCGCGGCGGGCGGGCACTTTGATCCCGGGCCGTTCGGGAACTCATCTCCCGACGGCAATCATCCTTTTCACCTGGGCGATCTCATCAACGTCGTCGTGACCCCGGAAGGCCGTGGGCGGATACGGACGAAGACGACCCGCTTCACCCTTTCCCCCGGCCCGCTTTCGCTGTTCGACTCGGACGGCAGCGTGTTTATCATTCATGCCAATCCCGACACCTTCTGCCCGGACGGGGAGGTGCCCGGATGCGCGGGGGGACCACGGGTCGCCTGCGGGATCATCAAACAGCCTTCGACAGACGCGTCGGTTTCCCCGAAGCGCAACCGACGGCTGCAGCGCAATCGCCGATGAGCTCCCCTCCGGAACTGGCGGTTGCATATGGATACTGCGATGACGCCAACGGCAATCAGACCAGGTGCCATTTGTCAACCGGTAAGTATCCATATCATCCAACGGGAACACACCATTCGTCCCCGTGAAATAAGAAGGGTTGCTGGTGCTAGGAAACCAGGGGGTCCCGGCCGCTGTGCAATTGTTTATGGGTGATTGATTCGCGGGCGTATTTAGGGATCGGGAGGCCGTCCGGATTCATGTAGTCCATAGGGGCTTTGCTGGCATAAGTGGATAGTGCCGTAGGCGGGTTAGCAGCTTTATCGCGTAACCCGCCTTTCGCCGGCACGCGACCGCCGGAGGCGGCGACCGAACGCCTTCGAAGAGCCCCTCTCCATCCCGCATGGAGAGGGGTGTCTCGATCAAACCCGATTCCGCGGTCAGTGAGGGGGACGGAAGCAGCAGGTACCGTTACCACAGGTGACCCAAATGCAATGGGGGTTCTCGTGGACCGGCATGATGAGGACGGTGGTCGGCGGGGCCTCGATCGACTTCACCGGAACCGGAAACTTGTCCTCCTCGTGGTGATGGAGGCCCATCTCTGCGACCGGGAACGCCGTGACCTTTCCCTTTCCGTCCACTACCAGCACACACGCGGCGTCCGGCACCCGCTTGGTGATCTCTTGCTCGGTCGCCGAGGTGAAGCCCTCACGATGGGCATGAAGTTGTGACATAGCGTCTTCTCCTGTTGATGATTGGGAACGAACCCATCGGTTCGTCCCCCTAATCTAGCGCACGGCCATGGCCTCGGGCTGTGATATTATTCATATTTTCTTTGTGAGAAAATGCCCGGATTTCTCACCCCTGCCCGTGGCGAGGCCGCCGAGGTGCCGGTCTCTGGGGCCGCACGGACGGAAAGACGGTGAAGGCATAGCTGACTGACACTACCCGAGCCGGCTTGAAGGGCGAGGCGGATGAGCCTGTCGTCCGGTGAACGACAGGCCCGCCGAACGGGCGGCCAGGGATTGTCCGCACTGGGCTTTGCGCGGAGCAGGATTGCGCAGCACAAAACGGCCCGCCAGAGCGAGCGGATCGGCGGTCGCAGCAGGGCGGTGTGAGAAATCCGAGCTAGAAATCCAATACGATGCGGGTGAACACGGTGCGCTCCGGGATGAAACGCGCGTAGCGTTCCTCGAAGGTTCGAAAGTTGTCATCGTGATACAGGAAATCCTCATCGAAAAGGTTGGTCACGCGCAGACTCACGACCCCCCAACGCTTGGGTAGCCGGTAACCGATCGCGGCGTCGACGAGGGTGAACTGGTCGTGGTCGCTCGGAAAACTCGAGGGGTCCGCGAGCGCCACGTCTTGTCTGACGAATGTAACGCCGAGCTCCACGAACGGGCCGACGGGACTGAAGTAGCGAGCACGCAGTGGCACGCTCAGCGTATGTACCTTGCCCGGACGGAATCGGTCATCCGGGATCCGCCTATCCAGATCGAAGCGATCGATGTTGACCTCCAGGCTCGCGGCCCAACGATCGAGGGGTGTCCAGTACAGATACGCGGCGATCAGCTCCTCGCTCCATTCCTCATCCTGAAAGGTAAATTGCGGCGGGGCTACCGGCAACTGGATCTGGTTGGGCACCGTCAGATCTCTCCAAGACGCCTCGATGCCGGCATACCATCGGTCCGTAAACCGCGCGTCCAGGCCCACACCGGCGCGCTCGGCCTCGGTGCCGCGGAAGTCATCGAACCATTGGTTGAAGCCCGCGACCTGCGTGGGTTCTATAGTCTGGTCGACCACGCCCGCGCGTGCCACCGTCCCGAAATAGGCCGCACGTAGATCCAAGCCATCGAAGATATGCCATTGCACCCCGAGCTTCGGATACAGGCCGTCGATGAGCTCGAAGTCCTTCTGATCGAGCTTTTGTGCATAATAGTCGTAGCTCAGGCCGGCAGTCCAAAGGACGGACCGTGGCCACTGCACGTGGCTGTAGACATAGGCGGTGCTCTGGTCTCTCGGAGCGTCCAGATCGGACCCGGTGAACCCACCGAACTTGAAGATCTGATCGCCGTCGTCGATGTCGTAGCGCGTGCCTCCGGCAATCAGGTTGAAGGCCTCGCCTCTGAACAGATACTGGGCTTCGATCTGATAGCCCTCATCCTCGTTCCCCTGCTCGAAGGGAATGTCCGTCGCGCGGTCGATATCCGTGTTGGTCGTCTCGCGCCGGCCGTGGATCATGGAAGCGATAAGGTCGGAACGTTGCGACAAGCGGTAGCGGGCACCGAATCTGGCCGTTTCCTGCCGGATCTCGCGCCTTTCGGTCGGGGAAAAGTCGCTCGGGTCGAAGTTGAGGTTTAGATCCCCCTGATCGGTATCCCGCGAGCGATACTCCGCCTGCACGCTCAGGCCCGGCGTCACCGCCACCTGGGCGAAGACATCGTAGAGGTCGTTCTGGACATCGGCGTTGCGGCGAAATCCGTCGGTATCCGAGTGGAACTGGCCAAGGCTCAGCGTGAATGCCCGGTACGAACCCGTCAGCAGGACCTCATCTCCAAAGGTGTCCTGGTTGCCGCCGAACGCCGCAGCCAGCATACGCACCCGATCCCGCTCGTAAAGCGACGTGTACTCGTTGAACGTGGCCTCGGCGCCTGCTATTCCCGGGGCAACGTTTAGATAGGAGACTTGAAGCCGCGGTTGCGCGGCTTCCAGGTTCGGCCCTTTCAGGAGCTGCCACTGCAAGAGATCGCTCAGTCGGGAAACCTCATGGCGGGGCAGGCGGGAGTAGATGTCGGAAAGGAAACGGTGCGCTGCCGGACCGGCTGGATCTGCCGTCAGTGAACCGGTTGCGATCACTCGGGCCCGCTCGGTGAACCCCAGGTCGTCGTAGATGCGCGCGAGGCTCGCCTCGCGCACCGCACGATCCTCGTCGAGCAGGAGTTTCGAGCGGTATACGGCACGGTTGTCGTTAAGCGTGATGGCGCGTTCGAGGTCGTGCAGGGACTCCACCGGTCGATTGGTCGTCTGCTTCTGGATAGCATCGTAGAACCAAGGGGTGGGATCTTGGGGATCGAGGAGCTTGGCCTGCTTGAATTCGGTCTCGGCCAGGCCCCCGCGTTTCTCTTCGAAATACGCCTTGCCGAGGTAGCTGCGGATGAGGGAGTTGTTGGGGTCGAGAGAGGCGGCGGTCTCGATCTCGCGGGTGCCTCCCTCGAGATCCCCATCGCGGATCTTCGCGAGCCCCATCCCGAGCCTCGGAAGCGGATCGGCCGGGTCGCCCTGGATGGCATGTTTGAAGGCTTCTCTGGCCCGCTTGACCTCGATGCGGGTCAAATAGGCGAAGCCCAGGACGGTCTGGGTGCGAGCGAGGGTCGGGTTCAAGGCCTCGGCCTTCTTCGCGGCCTCGATGGCCGAATCGAGATCGCCCCGCGATAACTCGAGCTCGGACACCCGCGCCCAAAGGAGCGCGTCCTCGGGGCTCAGATCGACGGCGCGCCTGGCATGTTCCAGCGCCCGCTCGATCTCGAAGCGCCCCTGATACGCATAGGAGAGCGCGGACTCTGGTAGCGGCGATCTCGGATCGAGCATCGCCCCCGCCTGGGCCAGCCGCAACGCCTCGTCCTTCCGGTCTCGTACCAGCGCGATGACCGAGCGCAACGCAGAAGCCTCGCCCGACTTGGGATCGATGTGCTCCGCCTCGGCGAGGGCGACCTCGGCCTCTCGAACCCGGCCGACGCTCAAGAACAGCCCGGCCCGGAGCAGGAAATAGGCCCCGTCGCGTTTCGCCTGGGGCACCCGATCGAGGGCCGTGAAGGCCCCTGCCGGATCATTGCGGCAATAGGCCGAGGCCGCCTCGCGCAGCGCCGCGGCCTGGCGCTCGGGCCCCCGCTCGATGCGTGGAAGGTCGATGAGCGGGGGGTAATACAGTGCCCACTCGACCGCCTCGCGTGGCTTCACCAGGATCCGCCGCACCGGGACTTCGCCGGCGCGCGCGAGGGCCGCCTCCCGGCTGGCCACGACGAGGCCCCCGGCCGCGTTCTCGAAGCGCACGCGGCCCTCGAAGACGATGAGCTCGGTTTCGGCCTCCCCGACCCGCAGCACGAACTCGGTGCCCTCGACCGTGGCGTTCACGAATGGGGTATGGATCTGCAGGCGCCGGGGCACACGGGTGATGAAGTGCATCACGCCATGCAGGAGATCTAGCCACGGCGATGCCTCGGGTTCGCGAGGCGGGAAGCTCAAGGTCGTCCGCTCATCGAGCCGCAGCACGGTCTGCGCCTCATCGGCAAGCCGCACCGCGGCGCGCCCGAGGGGCCCTACCCGGAGGTGGTCCCCGGGGCAGAGCGTCTCCTCGCCCCCCACCGCACGCCACTGGGGCGCCGCCGCCGAGCCATCCGGCGTCGCTCCGCCGCGCTCCACTTCGACCGGGCCCTGCACCGAGAGGACCTTGGCGACCCAGGGCTCACAGCCCTCGGCCTGGGTGAAAGCACCAGACCCGCAGACGTATACGGCGATCGCGAGCCACGTGCGGCCCCATACTCTTCGTGCGACCAACCCTCCACCCCCGCGCCGCACAAGCGCGGCGCCGATTCTTATGGCTTACCGCGTGATCGCGGTATCCGCTCTTTTCGCTCCGCCGGGCGACACTAGCCCGACCAGGCACGCGCCCCGGCGATCTTCAGGGCAGGCACAACTGGCTCACGGGCCAGGCCACGCCATAGCCCATGAGGGTCCCGAGGACCAGATCGCTCGGGTAGTGGTGGGCGGCGGCGAGCCGTGCCCAGCCGATCAGCACTAATAGGGCGACGAGCGCCGGGGCAACCCCCGGCATCACGAGCCCGATGGGGAGGGAGAGCGCCGCCGCCGTCATGCAATGGCCGCTCGGGCAGGAGTAACGGTCCAGCGGCTTCAAGAGGGATTCCAGCGCACCGTCGCGGTCCATGGGTCTCAGGCGCGCCATGTAGGACTTCACCCAGGGGTAGAGCGCGTGGGCGATCCCGAGTGACAGGAGCGCCGTCAGCATCATCGGCAGCCCGTTGCGACCGAGATAACCCCAAAGGGCGAGCCCGCCGAAGAGGAACAGCCAGCCGTTGCTGAGCCAGTTGACCACTACTGCCACGGTGCGGATGCTCGGGCGGCGGGCGGCCTCCGCCTGGCGCCGCACGATCGCGATCTCGTACTCGTGGAGGCGTTCGAAGACCTCGGCCAGCCGGAACGGCCCGGCCTTGCCGCTCACGTGTGCCATGAACCGTTCGGCGAGGCTGAGCTCGTGGTCCATCGAGTCGGGCGAGGAGGTTGCGGGGCGCACGCCTGGATTCTTACTTAAATGAACCCCCATGCCAAGCCTAGAAGGTTCGCGGGCACAACGCGCCTGCGGGCTCTCGGCGGGAGGACCGCATCGAACACCCGGACGGATCTTCCTTTGGCGAAAATCAGTAAGCCACTGAAAGATAATGGGAAGTTACGATCGCAGCAAATAGGGGAAGATCCGCCGGACGCCGCGGAATCGGCCTTGGACGTCGATGCGATCGTGGGGTTAGTTGGGGCGCCCCGAGCCTTGGTAGGACTGAAGATCGTCTCAGGCCCGATGGACCAGGACGGAGACTTCTTCGAGCAGCTGATCGTCGTGCGCGAGGGTGGCCCGCCGGGCGGCTTTGGCCATCTGCTTGGCGGCTTCGATCTGGTGATCGAGGCGCGCGGTCAGCTCCAGCTGATCGGGCGAATTGTAGAAGGCGTCCTGCTCGCGGCGCCATTCTGCGACCTCGGCGTCGATCTGGGCGCGCAGGCGTGCCTCGGTCTCACGCTGGCGCTCTAGATCGGCCGCGGTGGTCTGACTCGCCCCCTCGGCGATGTCCTGGGCACGCGCCGCAGCGTTCTCGCGCGCCTGGGCGCGCGCGACCCTTTGCTCCGACATCTTGATCTGGCTGTCGATGACCTCCCGGTCCTTGTGGGAACCCCGGGTGCTGTGCTGGGTGCGCTTGAGTCTCAAGACCTCTTGCTCGGCGGCGATCCGGGCGGCTTCGGCCTCTCGCTTGAGCCGCCGCGCTTCTTCGAGGACGCCCTGGATGCGCTCGGCCTCCGCCTCGATGCGCACCTTCTCGGCACGCAGCTCGGCCTGTTCCTCGGCGTGCATGCGCTCGAACGCGGACCGATACTCCGCGATCTTGCGCTCCGCTTCCGCGGCCGCCGCCTGGCGGGCGCTCTCGGCCGCCTCGCGCTCGCGTTGGGCCGCCGCCAGCTCGCCGGCGGCTCGGGAGAGATCGGTCTCCAGACGGCGCTTGTCCTCCGCCAGACGTGCGTCGATGTCGCTTCGCAGGGTTTTCTCCAGGGCCAGTAACTCCTGGTGCTTGCGATCCACCTCTTCGGCCATGCGGATACGGGAAATCTCGATGTCGCGTTCGGCGAGTTCCGCCTGGCAGAGACGCTTCTTGGCTTCCATGGTCTCGCGGGCGAAGCGCTTGCGTTCCTCGGCCAGCTCCGCAGCGACCTGCTCCTTCAGGCGATGGATCTTGGCCAGCTCGTCCGACTGTCGCTTGGCGGTTTCGTCGATCTCCCGTTCGCGTGAACGAAGCTTTTGCTTGAGTTGTGCCTTGAGGCCGCGGATGCGCTCCTCCTCGACCTGCCGCTGCCTGGCGGCCTCTTGTTCCGCGACACGCTTGGCCTCTTCGATATCCCGCTTCATGGCCTCTGCGTGCGCCACCAACGCGTTGGCTCGCTGGACTTCCGCCTCGACGCGAATGCGTTCTTGCTCCAGCGCCACCTGGTTCTTGCCCTGTGCCTCGCGCAATTCCCGCTCGATCCGTTCCCGATGGCGCTCTGCCTCGTTCCTCCGCACCTCGACCTCACGGCCCTCCTCCTCCAGGCGCTCGCGCTCCGCGCATGCCTGCCGTTCCGCTTCCTCACGGAGCATCCGGGCGCGCTCGAGCTCCTGCGCTTTCATCGCTGCCAGTGAATCGATCCCTTGCTCGCGTTCGCGTACACGAGCCTCCAGGGACGCTTCCAGGGCCTTCAGACGCTCTTCTTCTTCGCGGCGCCTGTGCAGCGCATCGGCCTCCACCAGGCGCTTCGATTCTTCCAACTCCCGCTTCATGGCCTCGGCCTCTGCGACCAGGGCATTGGCTCGTTCCCTCTCGGCCTTGACGTGTTCCCGCTCCCCTTGCAGGTCCTGATAGCCGGCCTGCTCGGCACGGTGGGCGGCGGCTTCCACCTCTTGCTGATGGCGGTGCGTATCGGCGACGCGGGATTCGGCCTCCCGCACCTCGGCCGCCAGGCGCTCTCGATCTGCCTGGACCTCGGCCTCGGCCTCGGCCCGCAGCCGCTCTATCGCGGCCAGTTCATCCTGCTTCATCGCGCGTAGAGACATCAGCTCCTGGTCGCGTTCGTGCACGCGCTGTTGAACCTCGGCCTCGATCCCCGCGGCTCGTGCTTCGGCGTCGCGCTTCAGACGCTCTGCCTCGACCTCGGCACGGCGCCTGAGTACTTCTAGATCGCGCCGCATCGCCTCCGCCTCGGCGAGCAGGGCCTGGGACCGCGCCAGCTCGCCCTGGGATCGGGATGCGATCTGTGCTTCGAGGCGTTTTTTCGCCGCCTGCTCCTCGGCATGGGCTTGTTCGGCCTCTTGCTTGATCCTGAGGGCCTCGTGCAGCTCCAACCGCGCCTGGGCCAGCCGGGCCTTGAGGACCGAGGCCTGCATCTCAGGGTCATCGGCGCCGGCCGTGCGGTGCTCCGCGGCCGCCGCGCCCGCCGCACCCCCCGCAGGGTCGCCCGAGACAGCATCCGGGCTCCCGGCGGCAGACGCCCACCGGTAGCCATAGGACCCGCCGGCCACGCGGCTGTCCGAGACGCGGCGCGGGGTCGTTTCGGCCGGGGTGGCAGCCGCGCGGACAGCAGCGGTCTCGGTGGCGGCCACCCGGGCGGCATCGGCCTTGGTAGGAGCGCGACCTCGGGAGAGCTCGGGATAGGCCTCCAACCCCCCCGCCAGATAGGCGCAGTCACAGCCGGCGTCCGTCACCAGAAAGGCCGCCACGGCACCCCGTATGCCGCTGTCGCAGCAAGCGATGTAGCGCCGGCTCCGGTCCAGGGACTGGGCCCGCTGGCGCAACACGTTCAAGGGGAGGTCGAGGCTGTCGGGAAGCGTCGACCCCGCTTGCTCGTCCGGGTAACGGACATCCAGCCATCGGGCACCGGCGGACAGCTGTGCGCGAGCCTCTACCAGGGTGACGGATTTCAGCACCGGCGCGACCACAAGATCATGGAAGCTCGCCTGGTCCAGGCGCATGAGGGTGCAGTTCGTCAAGGTCCGTACCGTGGCATTGCGGACCCCGCCCGCGACCAGGGCCTCTTCGCCGAAGCGTTCTCCCGGTCCGAGCTGGGCCAGCTTATATCCTTGCTCGCCGTGAGAGAGGCGGCGTTGCACCTCGCACAGGCCTTCTTTGATCACGTAGCAGGCGTCCGCGGCCTGTCCCTGTTGGATGACGCCCTGGCCGGCCTCGACCTCGACGGCTTCCATGGCAGCGAACAGGCGTTGGATATTGGCCACCGGCAGGCGCGCGAAGATCGGGGACTTCAGCATGCGGGTGATCCAGTCTTCCGAGCCGCTCGATAGCATTTCCTCCTCGAAAGGCTCGGCGTCGCTATCGTCGGATCCCGCATGCATGAGGTGATCGAGCCGCTCCCGCTGTACGCGCAGCACCTGGACCGTGGTCTTGGGGAGCGCCGAGAGCTGGCGGGGCTGCAGTTGGGCAAGGGCGAATCGAGCCTCCTGGGTCCCGCCCCGGAGGTGGCTCACCAACTCGCCGTCAGAATAAAGTTCGAGCTCGCCCTGGAGCAGATAGAACAGGTAGGCGTCCCGGTCGCCCTGTCGGAACACGTAACGTCCCGGGGCGTAGTCCAGGACGGACGACTCATTGATGAGACGCTGGAGGCGCGGTGGGGGCAGGTCCCGGAGCGGTGCGAGCTGCGGGATCAGGGCATCGAGCACCGTGTTGGTATGGCGAGTATCCGTATCCATTTTTTCCCCTCTCGGTCCCGTAAACGGGTGCTTCGGTGCGGGGGTATCGGCATGGTGTGCTTCTTCCATAGTGGGTGGGGAAACACAAGTCTGTTTCAGCAAGCCTATGGACGCCTGTCGACCCAAAGTGGTCGTTCGCCTAACGTGAAAGCGGGCGCCCGCGCGTGGGTTCGCAATCCGATCGAGAGCGAGGGCACCGCGGTCAAAAGGCGATCGTGCCGATCAGTAGCGCCGGCAAGCGCCGGCATGTAGCCGACGATAGGTCGGATGCCTATGTCCGAGTCGGCGTGCCCGATTGCACATGCGGCGTAGTGCCGACGCCGAGCGGCGGCTTTGACAGCATACGCCTTCTGGGGCACTGCCGGCCTCGATCGCAGCGCGATCGCAGCACACCCACCGAACCCTCGCAGCCACGGGCTTGGCTAACCCATAACCGCAGAGTTATAATTCCGACATGCAAGCCGTACCGGACGACCTTTTCAAGACCCTCGCCGACCAGACCCGTCGGGCGATCTTCGAGCGCCTGGTCCGCGACGGCGAGCAGACCGTGCGCGCCTTGACCGAACGCGCTGGCGTGTCGCAGCCGGCGGTGTCCAAGCACCTGGGCGCGCTAAAGCTCGCCGGCCTAGTTCGCGACCGGCCTGAAGGACGCTCGGTCCACTACAGCGCCGAGCCGCAAGGTCTGGCGCCCCTGATCGACTGGATGCGCCTCTACGGCGCCTCCTGGCACGACCGGTTCGATCGCCTCGAGACCCTGTTGAATAGGATGGACCAATGACCAAACTCGCCGCCGACGCGCGTTCCCGAGGCCGGCTACCAGGGCGCGAGCTACGGCTGGCAGCGGTTCGTCGGCGGCCTGGAACGGGTGGCCGCAGGGCTGGACTGACAATACAGCTTGGCGCACTAAAAAAGAACAGTAGAACAGTAAATGATCCAGACGCGCGAGGAATACTCGCTTAATTAAATTAACCCTGTCGGACACATTCGATCGACGCTTCGAGCGCTGGACGAGGCGCCGCGGCAGGGTTCGGAGGGAGCGCCCGACGCGTGGCTCGAAGTGAATCGGGTGCAGATCCCTTTTTTTATTGGTCGGTTTCATTCAGTTACGCAGCCGCCGCATAAGGCTCTGCGGGCACCGGTTTAGGCGCCAGTGTGAAGTGCTCACCGAGCGTGGCGATGTAGTTCTCGAACGCCGGCCATTGACCGTTGATGAGAATGCA
>JBOIDR010000090.1:0-17105 GCA_050740695.1 Gammaproteobacteria bacterium
CTGCTTTCGTGATTCTCTCTTTCATGGCGGTGTGCTCCTTAGGGTTTAGGGCCGCTAAGCCCGTTTCATTCGTCATCCTTGAGGATACACCGCCTTCTCGCTTTTACACACCTGATGATGGTACCTCGCAGCACGTTCGTGGTGCGTCTGCCAATCCTGATCGACAAGCCGCAAGAGCAGCAACCGTCCGAGCCGACCGGCACCGAGCAGACGGCGACGACAGCCCGCCGCATTCTTGTCGTCGATGACAATCGGGACAGCGCGGCGTCTCTCGCCATGTTATTGAAGCTGACCGGCAACGAGACGTACACCGCCCATGAGTTGATCTGCCCTCGGGCAGGGAGGCCAGCTAATCGGGTAGCCGGGGGTGTTTAACCCCCAGCCCCCACAACACCCCGCATGCGGGTCCGCACGGGGCGTTTCCTTCGAGCTGTAAAGCAGCAAGATGAATCTTTCCGCTTCAAAGCTGGTTACGACAACCTACCGCCAACACGGACTTCCGGTGGTCACCGGCTACGCCAATGCTGAGATAAGTGCGGCTCCGTCGAAGGTTCAGGCCTTCACCCTGTCCCACCCATTACGGTGGGCGATGCCCAGCCACGCCCGCCGTTACCCCAGGGCGCGCTGCCCGAGAGCCGGTAGGGTCCGATGGTGATCCCATCCCTTTCGGGATGGCCCTGAGGCCGAGTCCCGTAGCCCCACAGGCCGCAGGCCGGGCAGATCTCCCCGAATAAGAACATGACCGTTTCTTCGGGAAAGAAACGGGACGTGCGCAGCACGCCGAAGGGGGCGCACCATGGAAGGTACGCATCCACTGTCAGCGGCGCAACCGCCGCATTTATAAAGCTCGCCTCAAGGTCAAGATCCATATTCCCGGGCCGCTATCGCGACAACTGCCCGTAGCATGAGCTGATGGCGATGGTTGTACCCAAACTTGCAGGTCATATTCTCGTGGCGCATACCCTGTCGCAGATGAATAGCAACGGTATCGACAGTCGTGGCTAAACGAAGATTCCCTGGTGCGGCCGCCAGCCTTTAGGCAGAAATATTTCATGAAAGGAGCTGTAATCATGAAGAGACAAGCTCGAATGTCTCCGGCCGTTTATTGGCCAACGCCCCCGTTTTTTCTACTCGCCGAGTCGCCGCCGGGACGCAGCAGGGAATGTGCTCTGGAGTCCGTTGACGGACGCGTGACGAATGGAGACCTCGTGGAGTTCGAGCCGGGCATGGATCCCATCGGTCTGCGGCTGGCGGAGCCGCAGGGACTCAAGCGAATCGATCTTGCCAGGATTCGCTCTATCAAGCTGACGCGACCAGTCGCATACGTTGCCAACGCGGCGGCGCTGGATGCCATCGGCGCAACCAAGCTCCGCGCCGACCACGAGAAACCGTTCGTGGTCTCGCTTCACGACGGGACGATAATGACCGGCAAGACACTGGGTTTTGTCATGGAAGAGGCTGGCTTGTTTCTGTTTCTCGTCGAAGGCAATTCCGCGCATGTCTTCAATTGTTTTGTGCCGGCAGGCCAGATCAAGGGTGTGCAGTTCGGCCCTCTCCTGGGTGATGCGCTGGTCGAAAAACATGTTATAAGCGCCGAAACGCTTACGCTGGCCTTGAACGCGCAGGCGAAGCTTCGGCAGGAACGAATAGGGACGTACCTGACTGACCGGGCAATCATATCCACGGAGGAGCTGACGCGTGCCCTCCGCGAGCAGGGGAAACGAGCCAATGTGCCGCTCGGCGAGATCCTCATCGAGGCAGAATTGATCACGCCGGAGCAGCTCAAGGAAGCATTGAAGATTCAAGCGACACACCGGGGGCGTCGCATCGGCGACATCCTGATTGAAATGGGAGCCGTTTCGGTGCGGCTGATCCAGGTTGCCCTATCCGACAAACTGGGCATTCCCTATGTCAATGTGCGCGAGTTCAAGATTGGTCCGGGGGCGCTCGAGGCGGTTGACATGGCATTTGCCATCCGCCACCAGGTGCTGCCGCTGCTGCGCATGGAGAAGTCCCTGGTAGTTGCTGTTGAAAACCCCCTCGCAATTGATTTCTTGGAGGACCTGCGGTTCAAGACCGGCATGAGCATCGCTCCGGTGATGGCCAACTCACAGGAGCTCAAGGTGCGCATTGCGAAGGAGTACTCGAGCCTGGGAGGACGCGCCAGCCTGGAAGGACGCGCCGCCGAGGGCACGGTTGCGTGGGTCCCTGCCGGTCTCGGGACGTACCCATCGTCCCCCACAGAACCAAAGGTTGCGGATCTCACGAGCCAGCTGGCCAGAGAAACACAGCAGTCCATGCGGCCAAACAGGGATGTCACAACCGACACGCGAGTGTCCGAAAACACTCTCGTCAAGCTGATCAACAAGATCATCATCGAGGCCCATGCGCAGGGTGCGTCGGATATTCATATCGAGAGCAATACTGGCAGCGACACCCGCATTCGCTTTCGCAAGGACGGTGATCTTGAGGACTACCTGGATCTGCCGCAGGCTTATAGCAACTCCCTCGTTTCCCGAATCAAGATCATGGCGGAGCTGGATATCTCCGAACATCGGCATCCCCAGGATGGGAAGATCGACTTCGGCAAGCATGGCCCCCTGTCGATCGAGCTGCGCGTTGCGATCATTCCGACAGCGAACAATCTCGAAGACGTGGTGCTGCGGATACTTGATGGGGCCGAGCCTCTGCCGCTCGATCAGGTGGGGTTCTCCGATCAGGATCTGGAGAAGCTCAAGAAAATGATCTCGCGAAGCTACGGTCTGATTCTGGTCTGTGGTCCAACCGGATCAGGGAAGACCACGACGCTGCACTCGGTGCTTCGCGACATCAATCGGCCCGACATTAAGATCTGGACCGCCGAAGACCCCGTCGAAATCACTCAACCCGGCCTGCGTCAGGTGCAGGTGCATCCCAAGATCGACTGGACCTTCGCTGCGGCAATGCGCGCCTTCTTGCGCGCGGACCCGGATGTCATCATGGTCGGTGAAATGCGGGATGCCGAAACTGCAAAAATCGGCATTGAGGCATCGCTGACCGGACATCTCGTATTCTCTACGTTGCATACGAACAGCGCTGCCGAAAGTATCGTGCGCCTGCTGGATCTCGGCATGGATCCCTTTAATTTTGCCGACGCCCTCATTGGAATCCTGTCGCAGCGCCTGGCCCGCAAGCTCTGTCCGAATTGCAAGCAGGCTCACGTCGCTTCGGAAACTGAGATCTCCGCTCTGATCGGAGAATATTGCAGCGAAACGAGCCTCGATCCTGCGACGGTACTCAGCCGATGGCGGACAGATTATGGGAAAGATGGACACCTGATTCTGAGTACGGCGGTAGGCTGTGACGCCTGCCGTGACGGATATAAGGGGCGCGTCGTCGTCTACGAATTGCTCGCAGGTACGCCGGAGATCAGGCATCTAGTCCGTTCGCATGGGTCGGTCCCTCAGCTGGTCGCCGCCGCGGAGGAAGGCGGCATGCTTTCGCTCAGACAGGATGCCATCGAAAAAGTCCTGGGCGGCGTTCTCGATCTAGCTAGCGCACGAGCCGTGTCTGGCTAAGGAGATCCGTGCGGTCGCCAACTCGAAGTTGTGTAACCGCGAGACGCCGGGGTGAAACGCGCGCCTGTCATCCCAATAGCTCGACCCAGTGTACTACCGGCACACGGGCCTCCTGGCGTAGATAGGCATAGCAGCCGATGTTGGCGGTGGCGATGAGGTCGGGACGCCCGGCCTCCAGGGCATCCACCTTGGCGCGGAGCATGGGGCGGGACAGCGCCGGTTGCAGGATCGAATAGCTACCGGCGGAGCCGCAGCAGAGCCCGGGATCGGCCACGGGGGTCAGCTCGAAGCCCAGACGCGTTAGCGCGGATTCGGTCACGCCCGCGAGGCCCTGGCCGTGCGTCAAGCTGCATGGCGAATGAAAGGCGATGCGGCGGGGGGCGCCGACTGCCGGCGTCGGTGGGGCCTCCGCCGCCACGATCTCCGAGATGTCCCGCGTGCACCGCGACACGCGCTCGGCGCGGTCCGCGCAATGCGGATCGCGGCGCAGCAACCGACCATAGTCCTTGATCATCGTGCCACAGCCGCTGGCGGTGACGATCAACATCTCGGCCCCGGCCTGGATCCGCGGCCACCAGGCGTCGATGTTGCGCCGCATGTGCTCGTGGGTCTGTGCCTCGGCCGCGAGGTGGTGGCTCAGGGCGCCGCAGCAGCCTTGCGCCGGCAGCACGCCGATCCCGAGCCGATCCAATACCCTGGCCGCCGCGGCGTTGATGCCGGGCGCGAACAGGGGCTGCACACAGCCCTCGAACAAGAGCGCCCGCCGCGCATGGCGCGGGACCGGCCAGACGGCCGGTGGGCAGTGCTCCGGGATGTGCCGGCGCAGGGCGTGGGGCACGAGTGGGCGGATGAGCTGGGCCGAGCGTAACAGCGATCGCAGGCGGCGCGGGTAGGGCAGGACTCTACACAGAAGAAACCGCTTCAGCCGTTCGCTGAGCGGTCTCGGGCTCAGCCGCTCGAGGTGGGGCCTGCCGATGTCGAGCAGGCGCGCATACTCGACGCCCGAGGGACAGGCGGTCTCGCACGCGCGGCAACCCAGGCAGCGATCGAGGTGGACCTGGGTGGTGCGGCCCGCCTCGTGCCCCTCGAGGAGGGACTTGATGAGGTAGATGCGCCCGCGCGGGCCGTCCAGCTCGTCGCCCAGGAGCCGGTAGGTCGGGCAGCTCGCCGTGCAGAAACCGCAATGGACGCAACTGCGCAGGATCGTGTCGGCCTCCCGGCCCGCGGGCGTGTCCTTGAGGTGGGCGGCGAGCGACGTCTGCATCAGAGATCCCCGTACATACGGCCACGATTGAGGATACGCCGGGGGTCGAAGGCGTCCTTGAGGCGCGCGTGCAACGCCCCGAGGCCGTCCGGGAGCGGCGGAAACACCTCGGCGCGCCGATCGCCGCCGCGAAACAGGACGGCATAGCCCCGCTGCTCGGCCGCGCTCCGGCGCACCTCCTCGGCCCCGGCCTCGGTCTTGAGCCAGCGCTGTGCCCCGCCCCAATCGATCAGCCAATCTCCGGGCAATGCCAGGGCGGGGGTCGCCGGGAGTAGCGAGATGCGCCACAGCGGCCGGTCATCGCGAAAGAACGGGAGCCGTTGTTCTCGCACCGCCTCCCAGAACCCCGCCTCGGGGGCTTGGTCGAGCGTGCCCATCGCCGCTCGCGCCTCTGCCAACGCCCGCCGCTCGCCGGACAACCGTATCCAGAGTGCCTGGCCCTCGCACACCGCGCCGGACAGGGGCAGCGGGCCTCGTGCCCACCGGTTCATGAGGGGGATCGCCTGATCGATGCCCATCGCGCCCGTGAGCGTGATCTCTGAGCTAGGGCGGGGCAGGACCTTGACCGAGACCTCCAATAGGACGGCGAGCGTCCCGAATGCCCCGCACAAGAGGCGCGAGAGGTCGAAGCCCGCGACGTTCTTCATGACCTGGCCGCCGAACCGTAACACCTCGCCCGCCGCCGTCAGGCAGCGCACGCCGAGCACGGCGTCGCGCACGCTGCCGGCGTAGGGCCGGCGCGGACCCGACAACCCCGCGGAAACGGTGCCGCCGAGGGTCGCGCCGGCTCCGAAGTGGGGCGGCTCGAAGCCGAACATCTGACCATGCTCCGCCAAGAGCGCTTCAAGGTCACTCATTCGGGTGCCCGCACGGGCCGTCACCACGAGCTCGGTCGGCTCATAAGACACCACCCCACGGTAGCCCGTGATCGACAAGCGCGCGCCCTCGATATCCCGGCCAAGGAAGGCCTTGGTATTCCCACCCAGGATGCGCAGGACGGTGGCCGCACCGTGCGCCTGCCGGACACGCTCCACCATCTCGACGAGCGCATGCTCGGCCGACTGGCCGGAGACCTCGGGCTCGCCTGCAGGGTGGATAGACACGAGGCGTGGTTCCGGAATAGCCCCTGCTGGGCGAGGGGACTACTCGAAGGTGGCGTTGACTACCGCGGCCGGCGGCTCCTTGGCACCCGCCCACGCGATCGGCGGAAGCTGGCCGAAGGCCTGTTTGATCAGGTCGTCCCAGCCCCTCCGGATCTGCCTCAAATAGGGACTGTCCTCGGTGAGGCGCAGGCGCTCGTCGAGGTTGAGACTATCGCGGCGGTAGATCAGGACCTCCAGGGGCGGGCCGACGGTGACATTGCTGCGCATGGTCGAGTCCATGGACACCAGGGCGGTCAGCGCGGCGGTCTCGAGACTGGTGGTCGGGGTCAGGATCCGGTCCAGGATGGGCTTGCCGTATTTGCTCTCGCCGATCTGGAGAAACGGCGTGTCGTCGGAGGTAGTGATGTGATTGCCCTGCGGGTATACCAGCATCACGATCGGCGGTTCGCCGCAGATTTGCCCGCCGAGGATGAAGCTGGCCTCGTAGGATACGCCGCCGCCGGTGTGCTTGGCCTGTTGGCCGATGCTGATCCCGCCCAGGTAATCCGCCGCCTCGGTCATGTTGCGGACGCTCAGGAGGCTCCCCGGCAGGGCGTCACTGATGTCGCGTTCGATCTGCGCGATGACCCCTTGGCAGGTCGCGAGGTTGCCGGCGCTGAGCAACACGAACTGCCGCTCCCCGGGCACGCCGAAGGTGCGCATCTTGCTGTAGGTCCGGACCTGATCGACGCCCGCGTTGGTGCGGGAATCCGAAGAAAAAACGAGACCTTCGTTGATGGCGATGGCGAGACAATAGCTCATGTGCTGGGGCCTGTCGCGGGCATCGCGACGCCCAAGAGAGTAGGGCCGGCGCCCTACAGGGTCAAGGGGCGCTTAAGGGGCGCTAGCGCCCCAAGGCCGCGAGCAGCTCGTCCACTTCTCCCTGACTGGTCAAGACGCGAGGCCGCACTTCGGGCTGCTCGTCCGACCGTTCCGGCTCGGCCCCGTCCCCCTGCGCACGGACCTGCTTTGCGATGCCGCCGGCATGGTGGCGAGCTTCGCCTCCACTTCCTGGAGCAGTTGCACGACGCGCTGTATCACCTGGCCGATCAGGTCCTAGTAATGTAATCCTGGGCCACCAGAATTTCGCATAGACGGTCGTGTAAGGCCGGCGGCTTCCCGGAGCACGCCGATCCCCCGATGACGCGGCGCAAGGCGCTCAAGTCATCAAGCGCTTCGATGGCGAGACCAACGCTCGCTCAGACCCTCCCCGAGATCCGCTATCCCGTGCCCTGCCCGCCGTGCAGATCCTTCACGATCACAAATCACAAATTTGATTGACTACTTAAGACAACCCACAGATTCTGCTGAGGAGGCTAAAAGTGTAACCCATGTCCCCGGACTTTTTTGTTACCCATGTCTCCGACCGTTCACAATGGCTGAGCACCTACTCAAAGGTTTGCCCTTTGCGCTTAATCCATCCAGCCGAATGCCGGCCCTGAGGGTCGTGGTGAGTCCAGTGAACAACGCCCCCTTTTTCGTTCCAGGCGTATTCGCCGTTAAAGGAGATGATATCCCCCTCCGTCAGAGGCGAAACTCTCGGCGCCAAGTCGATGTTGTGGGCAATAAGGACAGTCTGGCCAGAGCCCACTTGAAGAATGAAGCGCTGGTGGCGGCTTCCGTCGTTGTCATCGGCAAGAACCTTGACGACGATGCCTTGGCCCTCAACCTGAGCACCGTCAGCGCGGGATTCAAATGCTCGCCTAAGGACGCCATCATCTGACAGGGACTCGGACTGTGGTGCTGTTAACGAAAGGCCCCGATGCTCTTTAGTGTATGAGAACAGCGCAACCGCTGCGAATACGACCGCCGGAAGGATTAGCTTCTTCACCATGATCGGTCTCTAAGGCTCTTTAGGATGGTTACCGCGATTCGGAAACGTGGCCAGGCTGTCGCCGACCCCTCGATCCGGTCGACGTTTCATAAACACGTTTACGCATTCAGGTAGTAGAACCACCGTCATGCCAGCGGAAGCTGGCATCCAGGAAACCAGCGTAAGTCCTGGATACCTGCTTTCGCAGGTATGACGATCTATACATATAGCCACCAGGTCATTCCCTTCTGGCGAAGGCGCGCGATGACACTAGCAGGCTGAACCGTGCCCTCCTCGATCTGGCGGTGACCTAAGGCGAGGATCTTCAGCAGGGCAAGGGTTTCCTGCGTTTCCAGCGAAAGCTGGGGTCCACTGCGGAAGGCACTGGATGCCAGCTTTCGGTGGCATGACGATGTCGTGGTAACCCATCGAAGATATACCGGTAATACAATAGGTTACGCCTAAGTAAGTGCCATTCTGTGGCTAGCGCTTTATGTGCGGTCAAAGCGCTGGAGGCCGGCTCTGGGAACGATGGTTTCTCGGCAGTGCAGGAATTTCAATGCGCATGCGACGGACCCTCAGGGGCCTGGTCCGCTCGTCAGCTCATTGGCGAGGCGCACGAAGTCGGCCACGGCGAGCGTCTCGGCGCGCAGTCCGGGGTCGATCCCGGCGCGCCCGAAACCACCCTCATCGAGCCATCCTCTCAAGGCATTGCGGAGGGTCTTGCGGCGCTGGCTGAAGGCCTGTCGGACCAGGCGCTCGAACAAGGCGTGGTCGGCAACCGGGATCGCTGGCGCGCTGGGGACCAGCCGGATGACGGTCGAATGGACCTGCGGCTCTGGCCGGAAGGCTTGCGGGGCGACCGAGAAGAACTCGGTGGCGTCGCAGCGAAACTGGAGCATGACAGACAGCCGCCCGTAGTCTCGGGTCGAAGGCGCGGCCACGATGCGCTCGGCCACCTCTCTTTGCAGCATGAACACCATGTCTTCTATCGCGTCGCTGTGCGCCAGGAGGTGGAACAAGAGGGGGGTCGAGATGTTATAGGGCAGGTTGCCCACGATCCGCAGCCGGCCCGCCGTGGGCGCGAGGCGCGAGAAGTCGAAGCGCAGCGCATCGCCCCGGTGTACCCGTAACTCTCCGATCGGGCCCACGCCCGCGCACAGCGCCCCCGCCAGCTCTCGATCGATCTCGACGACATCCAGTGTCCCGAGGGCTTCGAGCAGCGGCCGGGTCAGGGCCCCGCGGCCCGGCCCGAGCTCCACCATGCGCTGGCCGGCCACGGGCCGGATGACGGCGACGATGCGCTCGATGACACGAGGATCCGTAAGGAAATGCTGGCCGAAGCGGCGCATGGGCCGGCGCGGCCGGCCCTCGCCTACGCTCACGCCGGGACCGCGGGCCGGCTGGCTGCGGAATGTCCTCGCAGAGGCGAGCCGGACCAGATCCAGGGCCGTGTGGGTCGCGGCCAGCATGCTGCCCGAGTCGACCGCAGCGGTCCCGGCCTTGTCCAAGGCCGTGCCGTGGTCCACCGAGGTGCGCAGGATGGGCAGGCCCAAGGTCACGTTGACCGCCGCCCCGAAGCCATGGTGCTTGAGGACCGGCAGCCCCTGGTCATGGTACATGGCGAGCACGGCATCGACGCCCATGAGCCGGCTCGCGATGAAGGCCGTGTCCGCCGGGATCGGGCCCTCGATATCGTGGCCCAGGGCGCAGAGCGTCGCGATGGCCGGGGCGATGTGCTCGGCCTCCTCGCGGCCGAGGTGGCCACCTTCCCCGGCGTGGGGGTTCAGGCCGCACACGATGATGCGCGGCGCCTGTACCCCGAAGCGCTCGCGGAGGTCGCGCACGAGGACCTGCAGGACGCTTGTCACGCGCGCCTCCGTGATGAGCACGCTCACCTCCCGGAGCGGCACGTGCGTCGTGCAGAGCGCCACCCGCAGCCCGGGTGCGCACAGCATCATGACCGGCTCTCCGCTGCCGGTCAGCGCCGCTAGGTACTCGGTATGTCCGCTGAAGGGGATGCCGGCATCGTTGATGACCCCCTTGTGGACCGGCGCCGTCACCAGCGCGGCGAATACCCCCTCGAGACACCCGCGGCCGGCGCGCTCCAGGGTCTCGAGGACATAGGCGGCATTGGCGGGGTTCAAGTGCCCACAGGCGGCCGGTACGCGCAAGGGTATTGAGAGTACCCGAAGCTCACCGGGCACCGGGCGGCCTGGAGGCGGGACTACGGCGGGTGGCCCGAAGGGGATGACCCGCAGCGGGAGACCGAGCAGGGCCGCGCGTTCCAGGAGCAGATCGGGATCGGCCACGGCCACGATCCCGCCCGCAAGCCGCTCCTGGGCGAGCCTGACCACGAGGTCCGGACCGATCCCGGCCGGTTCCCCGGCGGTCACCGCGATCGGTGTTGCATCACTCCTCCAGGCGGTATTCGACATAGGCCTCGTCCCGCAGCCGCCGCAACCAGGCTTGGCGTTCCTCCTCCCCCTTGCGGCGGCGGATCGCCTCACGTGCCTGGGTGCGCATGGCCTCCACGGTGTTGTCGCGCCGGCGCCGCTCCAGGACCTGCACGATGTGCCAGCCGAACTCCGTCTCGAAGGGCTCGCTCACCCCGCCGGGCTCGAGCGCCGTCATGGCGTCCTCGAACTTCGGGACCAGGTCTCCGGGGCTCAGCCAGCCGAGATCGCCGCCCTTGGCGGCGCTCTGCTTGTCGGCGGAGTTGAGGCGCGCGAGCCCGGCGAAGTCCTCGCCCGCCAGCACCCGATCGCGGAGCCGATCGAGCCGGGCACGGGCCGTTTCGGCACTCGCCAGATCGTCGGGCTTGACCAGGATATGGCGGGCGTGGGTCTGGGTGACTGGCCCGGCACCGCCACCGCGCACCGCGATCAGTTTCACGATGTGGTAGCCGTTCGGGCTCTCGATGAGATCGCTCACGGCGCCCTCGCGCAGCGAGGTCGCGACCCCGGCGTAGATCGCCGGGATCTCGCCGGCCTTGCGCCATCCGAGATCGCCGCCCTCCAGGGCCTCCTGGTCATCGGAGACGGCGATCGCGACCTGCTCGAAGTCTTCGCCCTGGCGCAGCCGTTTCAGGGCCGCCAAGGCCTTGTCGCGCGCCGCATTGCGTGCGTCGGCGTCCGCGTCCTCGGGCACTGCGACGAGGATCTGCCCCAGGTGGTATTCATGGTCGATCTTCTCCTGCCGGGCCTGCGTCGCGAGGTAGTTGTCGATCTCGCGGTCCGAGACATGGATGAGGTTGTCCACCTGGCGCTGGCGCAGGCGCGAGACCATGATCTCGTTCCGGATATCCTCCCGGAACTGGACGAAGCCGTAGCCCTCCGACTCGACCGCTTGGCGGAGCTGGGCGAGGGTCATGCCGTTCTCGGCGGCGATGTTGCTCATGGCGCGATTCAGGCTCTCGTCGTCCACCTGGACGCCGGTCTGACGCGCCGTCTGGAGCTGGATCTTGGTGAGCACCAGGCGCTCCAGGACCTGGCGATTCAGCACCCGATCGGACGGCAGCTCACCGCCGCGCTGCTCGATCTCCCTCTGGACTCGCCGCACCATGCGCTTGAGCTCGCTCGCCATCACCACGTCGTCGTTGACGACCGCGACGATGGCATCGAGCGGTTCTCCGCCCGAGACCGCACCCGGTGCCAGCATGAGCAACGCGAGGAGCACTCGCCCGAGCGCGCGCGAAAGCGTTCGGAAGCGATCGGAAGCACTCATGCGCAGCGCCAAGGAACGCCCATCGACCGCGCGGGGCAGGTCTTTTCACGCGATCGCATGTCTCACATCCCGGATGTCATCAGAAGTCATTCTCGTAGCCGGGGATGCTGCGCTTCAAGTAGCTCGTGGTGGAGCGCCCGAAGCCGGCCAGGCCCTTGAGCTCCAGTTGCACGAAGAACTGGTTATCCAACCTGGTGTCGTCTTCCGCCCTTGTCGAGGGGTCCTGTTCTAGAAACCGGCGCGCCACCGTGCGCACCGCATAGCAGCAGCTCTCGTATTCCAGTCCCGCCGCGGCCTCGAGCGTCTCGTTGCCGTCGAGCGAATAGAGCCACCGCCCGACGACGCTCAAGGCCGGCGTCACCGGAAAGCGGAGCGACACGTCCGTCTGCTCGACCCCGGTTTGGCCGAGACCCACGATGTCGCGGCGGATGCGGTACTCGGCGTTGACGATGGTCCTCGGATCGGGGAGATAACGCAGGCCCAGGAGGCCCAGATTGAAGCTCGTGTCGTTGGGGTTGAAGATGACGTCGGCGCGACCACTCAGTCCGTTCGTGAAGCGCGTGACCAACTCGCCCACCACATCCGAAACGGGATCGTCATCGACCTGGCCAGGTGTGAGCGACACCTCCCGATCGGCGAAATAGTAACTCTGGCCGATGCTCGCGCGCAGGTGCTCGAAACCGGAATCGCGGTCGATGAAGCGTGAGGTGACGCCGAGTGAGATCTGATTGGCATCCCCGACCCGGTCCGGGCCGCTGAAGCGATTCTCCCGGAAAAGCTGTCCGAACGATACGGTGTACTGGCCGGTGTCGAAGATCGGCAGATCGTCCTGGTCGACCGTCGGGATGTAGAGGTAGAAGAACCTCGGCTCGAGCGTCTGGAGCAGCGGTCGCCCTCCGAAACCGAAATCGCGATCGAACAAGAGACCGCTGTCGATGCTGAGGATCGGCAGGGTACGGTTGGGCGTCTCGTCCGCCGTATTCCCGGTGGCGGGCTGGTCGAGCAAATACTGCGTATACTCCACGCCGAGCCTGGGTATCAGGAAGGTACCCGCCGTATGGAACGGGACGCTGAGCACGGGCCTCAAGTCGATGCGTCCGCCGACGGGCCCCGCGCCACGACTGAAATAGCTGGTCTGGGTCAATAGATCGAGATTGAGCCCGCCTTCGCTCCGGGGGGTATAGGCATTGAAGTACACCTGCGGCAGGCGATCATAGGGCTGGCTGATCTCGGGGATCGTGTCATCCACCGTCTGGAAGCCCTGCACACGCGCCAGGACGTTCCACAGATCCCCGGAATAGCGCGCGTCCGCTCGCTGTTCCAGATAGCGCGTGCTGGTCAGGGCCAGGCTGGTCCCGAAGTCGTCGATGTACTGTTCATCGGAGACACGGTTGAAGTCGATGAACAGGTGGCCGCGGTGGCGGGCGAAGTATTGTTGGTGATCGTAACCGATGAGCCAGCGGGCATCGTCGTTGCGCTCGCTGTCGACGGGCAGGTACTCGGCATCGAGTTGGCCGTCGCCCCTCCGCATGAGATAGCGATACTGGCCCCCGAGCAACACCCCGCGGTCGCTCAGGAGGCGCGGCGCGAAGGTGGCGTCCATCTCCGGGGCGATGTTCCAGTAATAGGGTAGCGTGAAGTCGAAACCCGAGGCGCTGGAGCTGCCGATGGTCGGCGGCAGGAAGCCGCTCTTGCGCCGCTTGCTGATCGGGAAGGTGATGTAGGGGGTGTAGAAGATCGGCACGTCCAACACGTTCAGAAACACATGGTAGGCCTCGCCCCACCCTTCGTCGTGGTCGATCATCATGCGCCGCGCCTCGAGCCGCCACTCGGGCACCTCGGCCTCGCAAGTCGTGTAGTCGATCTCGGTGAGCCGGGTCTCGTCCTTGCGGCTATTGTGGGTGACGGTACGCGCTTTCCCATGGGCCCTGCGGCCGGGGAGCCGGTAGGCGCCGCCCACCAGCCGCGCGCGGTCGCTGTCGAACTCGACGAGGGCATGGCGGCCGCTCCAGAAGATAGTCGGGTCCCAATAGCGGATATGGCCCTCGGCCTCGGCGATGCGGCGATCGCGGCGATAAATCAGGAGATCGGCGGCGACCGCCTGTTGATCGCGCACCAGCTCCACACCACCGACGAGCACCGAGCGGCCGACCTCCGGCACCCGCACCTCGTCGGCCTTGCCTTGAACGGTACCGGCGACGAAGCCCGGCGCCCCCTTGCGGCTGTCATAGATGGGGCGGGGTGGGATCGCGGTGTCGGGCGGACACAGGGCATAGCGCGGATCGGGTGCCGATGAGGGCTGCGCCCCCACGGTGAGGCTCCAAAGGCCGAGGAGCGCGCAGAGCCCCGCCCAGGCGTGAGATACCCCCGCGCGGCGCCTTGGTCCGCCCACCCGGGGAGGGCACCGGTAGGGGCGGACCCGCGTGTCCGCCCCGGTGCCGCGGGCCGGCCCGCCCACGCGGGGAGGGCACGGTTTATCATGAGCGACGTTTGCGGTCATGCGCGGATCTACGCCCGTGTCCGCGACGGCCCGCGGCTGGGTACTTGGGTTATATGGAAACTGAGCCATGGTAAAGAGCGGGGAGGTCGTATGGCAAGCACACCGGACAGAAGCGTCCTGGTCACCGGGGCATCGAGCGGGATCGGTTACACGGTCGCGCGGGGCTTGCGTGCGCGCGGCTACCGTGTGATCGCCAGTGCCCGCAAGCAGGAAGACGTGCGACGGCTGTCGGCCGAGGGGTTTACCGCCGTGCAACTCGACCTCGCCAATTCGGCCTCCATCCGGGCCGCAGTCGAGGCCACCTTGGCACACACCGGGGGGCGGATCTATGGGCTCTTCAACAACGGTGGGTTTGGGCAGTTGGGGGCGCTCGAGGACATCACCCGAGAGGCCCTGCGGGCCCAGTTCGAGGTCAATGTCTTCGGCGCCCACGAGCTGACGCGTCTCATCCTGCCGGTGATGCGGGCAGAGGGCCGGGGGCGCATCATCCAAAACAGCTCGCTGCTCGGGCTCGTGGCCCTCAAGTACCGCGGGGCCTACAACGCCAGCAAGTTCGCCCTCGAGGCCCTGAGCGACACCCTGCGCCAGGAGCTCCGCGGGAGCGGGATCCGGGTGGTCCTGATCGAGCCTGGTCCGATCACCAGCCGCTTCCGGGAGAACGCGTACCAGATTTTCGAGCGTACCGTGCTCTGCGAGAACCCCGATACCGCCAACCGCGGCGGCATCGAACGCTGGCTCAAGAACCAAGGGTCGGCGGGCTGGTTCACCTTGCCCGCCGAGGCGGTGCTCGCCAAGGTGATCAAGGCCCTGGAGCAGGACAGTCCGAGCCCGCGTTACTTCGTCACCACGCTGACCTACGCCTTCGCCTTCCTGAAGCGCGCCCTGCCGGACCGGGCCCTGGATGCACTCATGGCGCGCATCCAGGCCTGAGCTGCCCCCGGTGCTCCCCCGTCCACCCCGGTCCTCGTGTCACTGGCCAGGGCTTTTCCAGGGTGGAGGGTTTGAGCCCTTTAACCCAGGGCCGTATCGTCGCGGCCGGCGCCACTGCCGAGCTCACCGAAGTACTGATTCAGCGCTATTTGGCGGTTTGACACGCATGCACTGCGTCCACGCGTCCGGCGATGACAATGCGCCACGGAACCACTTCGCCCGGCTTTTTTAGGGGGGCGCATCCCCTGCGCCGTGGGGATGCTTAGATCCTCTCAGGGGCAAGAGCGGAGCGCCTCGCCGTTGATGGAGGTATCGGTGCCACTATCGCCGTCGAGAACATCGATGCGCGGGCCGCCGTCGAGTTTGTCATTGTCGTTATTGCGGAACAGCATCCTTACCGTCCCCACCGAAGAGCAGGTCGTGCCGCCCAGTTCGAAGATAACATCGTTGCCCCCAGGCCCACGATGACATCATTGCCGTTGGTGCCCCCCGGAATGCCGGGAGGATTTCGCTGCGCTGCGTTACCCGGCCATTCATAGGCCTGCAAGGCGGACAGGCGAGCGGGTAGTGTGTAGGGTACGCATCGCGTACCTTTTTCGGCGCATGACATGGTGATGACCCGAACTCCCAACGGGCCGTTTCCCCTGCGATGGAATCGCGGATCCATCGCGATCATGAGATCGGATGTCTGGCGGGCGTAATGGTACGCGATGCGTACCCTACGGCTGACCCCTTTACCTCTGACCCCTTTACCTCTGCGGCAAGTTTTGCGAGTCTTGGATTCAACGTGAACCTCCTTGATTGGCCAATGATCTCGTGTAGCGGCTGTGGGGCGAGTGTCCGCGCTACCTCTTCGGAAGCATTTCGTCTGCACGAGCCATTAGACAGTCATATTCCAGGATGCACTGTTGCTTAGTGCGATTTATTACAAAGAGATTCATTAGTGAGAATCCAAGCGATTCGTAGTAATTCAGAGCATCCACATAGTGCGGCATGTTTTCATATATTGGGATAACCGACACCTCGGACTGCAAGCCGACAATTGTGCCGATGCAATTCTTGGCACCCTTTAAGACCTCTAAATCGAAACCCTGAGTGTCGAGCTTAAGAAAGACTCGCGGCGCCTGACTTACAGGTTCCAGCAAACCGCCAATAATGGAATCCAATCGCTTCATTTCCACAGTTTCAGTAAGCACGACATCCATACCGGTGACGAAATTCACCGCGTTCGTCGTTTTAGGATCCAGGAATGAATTAAACAGGGTCGTTTTGGTAACGTTGAACTGCCGTTGCGTGTTTTCATTCCCTAGCGCAATCTGAAACACATCCCATAACTTGTCGGTAGCGGACATGCTCGCCAGTTTCACAAAATCGTCTCGATTTGGCTCAAATGAAAAAATGTGCCCCCTATACCCAGATCTCCTGAGGTTGCGGGCAAATTGTCCTCGATTTGCGCCGACATCGATAACACAGTTAATTCTTAGCTGAGCCAGTAAGCTCTTTAGATAGCACCACTTGGAGAAATGCTCAACGAGCTCTTGCCGAGGAATCCTGACCCCGGCTTTGATTGCAGCGAACGCGAGGTTTGCCATTATTTCTTCAATCATGTTTCTCGGGCCGGAACCCCGCGAGAATCCGGGCGTTGATTGTTTAAGGAGATTCGTTACGCTTTCCGGCTTGTAACCGCGACCTTCATACGCGACCTACATATTTTTGTATTGTATGGACGGGAAAACGCCGCCCAGGAACGGCTGGCCAGAAGAAGCGCACTGCGTACACCACAAATCCGGGACAACTTATTTTTACGCTGTTTTGGAAAGAGATCGGGCCGAACCTGATATCTGACGCACTCGATACAACAATAAGAAGTCGGCCAATGTAAACGTTCGAATACCTTTCTTCTCTAATCGATACCAAAGCTCGGCATAGGGAATAAGGATTTTACATAGGTAGGATCTTATAAGTACATGATATATAGATATAAATAATTAACGGAACTTTTAGCGCTCCACCCGATCTGATCAACTTTATCGGCAAACAAAGTAAATCGGGAGGATCGGATGGAGCGGGGAAAAGTTAGCATGTTCGCGGCGAAGTTCAAGAAGGCCCTCTCGGTGGGCGTGCTCAACGAGCTGGGCAAGGCCACGCGCTACTGCCATCGGGTGCGGCAACT
>JBOIDR010000091.1:0-16993 GCA_050740695.1 Gammaproteobacteria bacterium
CAGCGGCTGAAGGGCTTGGCCCCCACCCCACCCTCCCCCGTCCGCAGAAAGCGCAGACAGGGGAGGGAGTCTCCGGGTCCCCTCCCCTGCGTAGCGGGACGGTAAATTTCAAATGTCTTTGGCTAGGAATTTCAAGCACTATTGTGCCACAGTCCCGTTGGGAATCCACCCCCTGGGCTGCGGAGGCCACCAGCATCCTCCCAGCCGGTCCCGCGGCCTGCCAGCGGGGTGGCCAGCCCTGTCGGCAGCCGGCAGGCCACAGGCCCGCGCCGCCGGGCACGGCCAGGACGGGTGGCTGGTGACGGGCAGCCGGCGCGGCTGGGGCTGGGATGAAAGTCCCCTCCACAGCGGTGTGATCACAGCCATTCGTTGTGTCCGTTCAAGGACCAAGACATCGGCCGATCGGTATCGGTGCGCTTCGCTTTACTCCCCCTAATGGCACCAACCGGCACTTTCAAAAACTTTCTCAATCGCAGCGGCGAGGAACAGTAATGCAATTTAGACCACTGGGCAGTTCAGGGATTCACGTCTCGTGCTTTTCTCTTGGCTCTTGGCTGACCTACGAGTTCATGGACGAGCAAGATGCACTTGCGGTTATTCGCGCGGGGATCGAGCAAGGTATCAACTTTTTGGACGACGCGCGTTACAATGACCGAACCGGTCACGGACCGATGAAAACCGGTTACTCCGAGGTTTTGTTCGGCCGTCTCTTGCGTGCGGGTGGATGGAATCGGCATGATCTCATCATTGCCAACTTTGGTACGAGTTTTACCCGGAGCAGAGCGCGGCGGAGGAATTGGAGAGTTCGCTGTCGCGTTTGCAGATGGATTATCTTGATCTGGTCTAAGAGACTCAGCCCGCCTCGTTGTCGATGATTGACATGGTCAAGCAGCTCGACGAACTGGTCAAAACGGGCAAGCTGCGTGCCTGGGGCGTGCTCAATTGGGACATTACGAGAATTGAGGAAGCACATCGCGCAGCGATGGCAGGAGGCTGCCGCCATGTGCCGCGCAGTTAGCCTACAGTTTGCTCAATCATTTTCCCATTGAACAGGAGGAGACCCAAGAAGTGTTCCGTGCCACGAACATGAGCATCGTCGCTTCGTATTCGCTTTACGGCGGTTTGTTGAGTGGGAAATACAACTCGGAAGAAGCAATCAAGGGACGCTTCAAAATACAAGAGATTCAAGCGTTGCATGAAAAGGGCTTATTGAATCAAGTCAATCAAGTCATGCTCGAGCGATGAAGCCGGTGATCGCCATCCACGGCGGCGCCAGCGTGCTGCGCGCCGACAGGCCGGGCGCGCGCCACCGGGTGGTGCTGGAGGAGGCACTGGAAGCCGGGTACGAAATTCTAAAGAAAGGTGATTCCAGTCTTGCGGCCGTTGCCGCCTCCGTGGTGGTCCTTGAGGACTCGCCGCTCTTCAACGCCGGGCGCGGCTCCTCGTTCAACAGCGCGGGCAAGATCGAGATGGACGCCTCGATCATGGACGGCGCGACGTTGCGCGCCGGGGCGGTAGCGGCGGTGCGCCACATCCGCAACCCGATCCTCGCCGCCCGCGCGGTGATGGAAGCGAGCCGCCACGTGCTCCTCGCAGCAGACGGAGCCGAGCGTTTCGCGCGCAGCCAGGGACTGAAAATCGAATCTCCAGCGTACTTCCGCACCGCGAGGCGGCTCGCCGCATTGCGCAAGAACCTGAAGAACTATCACGGCACGGTGGGCGCGGTGGCGCTCGATACGGCCGGCAACCTTGCCGCGGCGACTTCGACCGGCGGTTATACGGGAAAGCTGCCAGGCCGGGTCGGCGATTCGCCAATCATCGGGGCGGGCACTTACGCCGACAACCGCGCCTGCGCGGTCTCGGGCACCGGATTAGGAGAAGCCTTTATCCGCGCCGCCGTCGGGCACGACGTCTGCGCGCGGATGCTCTACGCGAATTCTTCGGTCGGTGCAGCCGCGGCTGCAGCATTGCAGAACGTCGCGAAGCTGGGAGCCGATGGCGGCCTCATCGCGGCCGACCGCCACGGCAATCTGGCGATGCCATTCAACAGCGAAGGCATGTTCCGCGCCTGCGTCGACCGCCGCGGACGGCGGACGGTCGCAATCTTTTGAAAGTCGAGCTGCGCTACGCGCCGCTGCCCTGGATCGGCGCCTTTGCCTGGCATTACTGGTTCGTGGTGTGCGACGAGACCGGGCGGCGCAACCGCTGGGAGGTATGGCAGACGCAGAACGCCGGCGGCTTCTGCATCGGCCACGTGCACCGCGATCTCAAGCATCCCGACGACGGCGTCGGCGGCGGACCGTCCCGCCTTGCCATGACCTGGGCCGGCGAGGCCGCGCGCCGCATTGCCGAAATCCTGAACAACATTAAAACCTAGCCAAAGACATTTGAAATTTACCGTCCCGCTACGCAGGGGAGGGGACCCGGAGACTCCCTCCCCTGTCTGCGCTTTCTGCGGACGGGGGAGGGTGGGGTGGGGGCCAAGCCCTTCAGCCGCTGACCAGGCGTCGTCTCCGCCTGACGCGCCTGGCCCCCACCCTGACCCTCCCCTGCTTCGCAGGGGAGGGAATACCCTGGCGCTTGCAGCTTATTGACTTTACATGTGAATCAGGACTTGCATAAGCGGTGTTGTTCGACATTTACGACACAAGTATCTATCCGTACTGCGGGCGCTACCGGTACTGGCCGGGACCGAACAGCAACACCTTCGTCGCCTGGGTGCTGCGCGAAGCCGGGATCGAGCACGTGCTCGATCCCAGGGGCATAGGGAGGCGCTACTTCACCGCGAAGCAGTAGAACAGGCCGTCGCCGCCCGAGCTGCGCAACGCGTCCTCCAGCCCACCTAGAGGCAGGTTTATTCATGGAAGTAAGTATAGCCGGTGGTGATGAACCGGAAGGCGCTCGCGGCGAGGCCACAACGGGGCTTCCCGTCATGAGCAACAGGAAAGGGGTGAAGCGAGTTGCCTTAAGACGCCATATCTCGGCGTTCAAGGAGAGACCGTTGTGGAAGGAGGGCCCACCGGGACACGGCGCGCCGAGGAGAAGATCGTGCTCGATACTCGAGTTCGGCGGCCGGCAGACGCGGCAGGCCAGGGGCGCCGGCATACCTGAAACCGGGCATGAAGGTCCTCCTGGTTTCCGCATAAGAGATTCGCTTGCCGGCGGTTTCGAAGAGGACGGATTCGCCTTCCGGCAAAAACCGTACATGCTGGAGGAGATCCGGCGCGGGCTAGCGAGCCTCCTGACGGGCGCCCCCGTTGGAGTGCCGGCGCCGCGGGCTATTCCACCCAGCGCGCGATGAAGAGGTTGGTCTCGTGCGATCCCGGGTCGGCGCGGTTGGAGGCCCACACGAGCCATCTGCCGTCTGGGCTCATGTGGGGGAAGCCGTCGAATCCCGGTGCCGAGGTGATCCGTTCCGACTCGCCCCCTCGCTTGTCGATCATCCAGAGATCGAACTCACGTGGATCGGCCGCTCCAGCATTCGAGCTATAGAAAATCCGCTTTCCATCCGAGTGAAACGTCGGGCAGAAATTGGCGGCGCCGTTGTTCGTGAGCTGCCGCGCGCCGGTGCCGTCGGCCTTCATGACGAAGATCTCGAGCCAGCGGGGCCGGACCAGCCCTTTCGCGAGGAGCTTTCGATACTCCTCGAGCTCGGTCCCCCGGGGCCTGCTCGCGCGCCACACTATCTCCGAGCAATCCGGGCTGAAGAAGGCGCCCCCATCATAACCGGGGGTGTCGGTGCTTGACCTGCCCCGCGTCGTCCCTCACGTAGAGATCCAGATCACCGTCCCGAGTCGAGGTGAACACGAACTTCCCTCCGCGGTGGCACCAGGTCGCCTCCGCGTCGTAGCCCGGCGAGCGGACGAGAGGCGTGAGCCCGGATCCCCAATGGATCGCCCTGCGGGTCGCGGTCTGATCGACATCGAGGGACTGTCGGGTCCGCCGCCGGAGCCGCCGAACCCCCTGTCCCGAGAGGTTCCGGGAGGCGATCGCGACGTCCGGAGCTGATACTGACCGGTCACACCGCGATCGAGTAGCACTGGCCGCTCTGGCTGGCCAGCATCCGCCATTCGGCCCCGGTCTTTGTTGAGGTAGAGGATAGCGTTGATCACATCGCGCTTGGTATGCACCGGACTGCGCACCGCGGTTGTCTTGAGAAGGGCGGATCGATCCATTCGAGCGGCACACAGCGACACCGGGGCGCGCCGGCCGCCCACTCGCGCACGGCTTCGATGCGAGCGGCGAGCGATGCGAGCACCGCCTCGGCTCGCTCCGGCACGCCGAGCACCTCGCCCACGGTGCGGATGTCACGCAGGATGTCGGCGAGGCTCGAGGGCTCGAGGCTCACGACGCGCGGGGTACCTCTCATTAAAAGCAAAGGAAAAATGCTTCATCGAATTTAATCCGCCCTCTCACGGTTTCGAGCGGCTTGGTAGGTTATATCGATGGGAGCTTTGCGAGACAAGGCAAAGGCGTCGCCGCGCCACTCGGCCGAGGGCCTTATGGAGATAGCCGGTTTTACCCGGCGCAGGGGTCCCGAGGCGGAGTATCTGGAGTTTGGCTGGGGGAATGTGATTCTTATCAGGCTCAAGGATTTAACTGGGCTAGGCGCTCAAAGCCCTATTGTTCTCGAAACGTGCTGTCTTGGTCCATCGTCCTCACCGCTCAAATAGGACCGTCTCACTCTTAAGGGTGACGAGTAGTCCGATCCTGCTGGCAGCCAGTGCCGTCACGGCGCCAATCGGTCCGCCAGGTAACGCAGCGCGATCGGGTAGCGGTACTCGATGCCGCCGTGGCCGCCGTCAAAGAGCTCGAAGAACACGTCGGTGACGCCAATCTCGGCGAGCGCGCGGCGGAACGCTTCGGCGCCGAGGTCGAGGAACCACTCGTCGCGTTTGCCAGCGTCGATGTAGATCGCACGAAGGCTGCGCAGGGCCTCGGCGTGATGCGGCACCATCCGGACCGGGTCCGAGGTAAGCCACCGCTCCCACACCTCGGGCACGAGCTGGCCGGTCGCGGGATCGAACGGCAGCCGGACCGTGCCGTCGGGGTCGGCTGAGTAACAGGCGGCCATCGCCCACGCGTTCACAAGCTCGTCGTCGCGCTCCTTAGAGAACGCGGGGCGCGAGCGAAAGTCCTCCCAAAACGCCACGTATGAGCCGCCGTAGTGGTCGCGCAGCGTCCGCGCGCAGACCGCGAAGTCCTTCAGGTAGCACAGCTCAAACAGCGCGTCGCCAGCGTGCGTCGCGAGCCCACCGAACAGGTCCGGGCGTAGCATTGGGGTGACCATCGCGCCGTACCCGCCGCTCGACTTCCCGGCGATGCCACGGTGCACGGCGTCGGGAAGCGTGCGGTAGCAGGCGTCGACGAACGGCACCACGTCCTCGCAGAGATAGGTGTGGTAGCGGCCGGTGGCGGGCGAGTCGAGGAACTGGCTGCCACCGAGCGAGGTCCAGCAGTCGACAAACACCACGAGGCAAGGGGGCGCGCCCTGCTCGGCGAACAGCGCGTCGATGAGTTCGAGCGGGGTGGGCCGCAACGCGGGCCGGTTGCGCCACATGTCGATCTGACCGGAGAACCCCTGGATGACGTAGATGCTCGGATACCGACGGGCGGCCTCGTCGTCGTAGGAAGGCGGGATGTACACCCACAGGGGACGCTCGTGCGGATCGCTGAGGGCGTTGCTGCGCAACGCGCCGCCGTCGACGGTGTGCTCCTCGAGGCGGCCGGTGAAATCATGTGCCCAAGGTTTCATCGGACAGGTTGTAGGGTCCCAAACCGCCGTTTGGGTATAGTCCAAAGGTTTACCCCGGAGGATAGGACATTCTATGCCCTTGGGCAACGATGATGCTTCCCTGGAGGGGCCGGGCGGTGATGGGACGGTCTGAAAGGGGTCACGCGCCGGGGCGGAAGCGCGCAGTTCGGAGCGGCCCCGGTGGTTGGCGGGGGCTCAGGGGTGAGTTCTAGGGCCGTTATCCGGTGCCTGGCCGTAAGCGCGCCTGTGCCGGTCGAGGTGCGGCGACCGGCAGGAACAGGAGGGAAGGCGCCTACCCGCTCACCCGTTGATCGAACTCAATACTCGGGTAGGGGTTGGCTCAGAGTTTGTAAAGAAACCGTCGCGAGCGAAGAGAACGTCGCGTTCCGCCGGAGCGCAGGAACCGGAGTGCCTGTTGAAATACATGAGGATTCCGAGCACCGCCGGAACGCGACATCCCGAGCGCAGTAGATACTTGCGTCGTAAATATCGAACAACACCGCTCGAGCAATTCCTGATTCACATGCAAAGTCAATCAGCTGCAAGCGCCAGGGTAAGTCCCTCCCCTGCGCAGCGGGGGAGGGTTAGGGTGGGGGCCAGGCGTGTCAGGCGGAGACGAGGCTTGGTCAGCGGCTGAAGGGCTTGGCCCCCACCCTACCCTCCCCCGTCCGCAGAAAACGCGGACAGGGGATGGAATCTCCGGGTTCCCTCCCCTGCGTAGCGGGGGACGGTCAGGGTGGGGGTCGAGCGTCGCGGTTCGGATAGGGTCGACCTCATCCTATCGAGGGGGAAAGGACGATAAATTTCAAATGTCAAATGTCCAAATGTCTTTGGCTAGGTTTTTTCACAAACTCTCAGATCAGTGCCTGCGTCCGGATGGAAGTCCTCCTCCTCCAAGGGAGGGGGACCGCGGGCGGCGGAGGCGATGCGCGGTGCCCAGTGCGCTCGCCGAGGTCGCCCAGGAGGCTCTGAGTGGACGCCGCGAGGGATCAAGGCAGCGACCCGGTCGAGCCAATCCAGTGGGGTAAGATGCAGCACCGTTTGACCGAGGGGGCCCTGGCTTAGGGAGATGATAGATAACGCGCTGGCCCACTCGCCCAGACAAACCGCTTGCGAAGAAGGGCGGGCGCAATACCGGAGCAGGCACTCCAGTCCGTTTCGGTCCGTGGCCTCATACGGACCGCGGCATTCAGCGAGAAGAACGATTTGACTGGGCCAGCCGCGGCACACGCAGGCCGCTTGGCGCGCTGCATCTACTGAAGGCCCACCCGATGAATGAGTCGCGGAATGCCGCGCCATCGGGACGCGAGGACAGACTCGGGGAATATCATTGAGGGCCAATCACGGCGCATCCCAGTGGCGTCTCCGCCGATGCCATACGGCTGGTTCCGACCATCGTCCTTAGTTAGGAGCCAGCGCGCGCACGTCTATCCGGCGATCACAAAACACATCATCGCCGCGCTCTGTTCCGCCTATAAGGGCACTGATAGGCGGACTTAGGCGGACTAGGACCTCCCGATTGGGGCATGGCGGAGGACCGCTCCGCTGAAACCGACCACGTGCAACACACTGCGGCTCGGAACGAACAGCGCCTTGAACGCTTGCCAAAGCTGAAAGTCCACCATCTAGTAAAAACGGCGTCGGTGAAATCACGACGTTTTGGCAAGACGTGAGCGTGCGCGGGAACGGGATCACATCGCGGATGTTGGTCAGGTCAACGCGCCCGCTCTGAGTTCGTGAGAGGTCAGGCCCTTTATCCCCGTGCGGCGGGCGAGCCGTCCCCTCCGTGGTGTAAGCCGGCCACAAACCACGTCCTTCCCGCGCCTTGAGCCCCGGGCGACGTGGTTGCGGAAATGGTCTGTGTGGGCGGTAAACTAACAGTGTTACTCCATCGCCAGGGACGCTATGGCCTTGTATAAGCCTTGGACCACCTCGGCCATGGCCGCGTAGTCGACTTTCTCGGGCGTGTCCTGGGCGGTATGGTAATAGGCATAGCGGTAAAAGGCGGTGTCGGTGACCATGAGGGCCGGATAGCCTTGGCGCCAGAACGACTGATGGTCGCTCCACGAGACGCCCGGAACAAAAGAGAACGTGGCCACATGCTCGACGGGAAATTGCGAACCCGCCTGAAACGCGGCCACTGCCTGCTTGAGCATCCCTCGCGAGCTGAAGTTCGAGACGAAGGCGATGAAGTTGCCGCGGTCCGGATAGAAATACCGGAACAGCGGCGGATAGCGTTGGCTTCCGGGCCGATCGCTATAGGAACCGAGCATCTCCAGCGACATCATCAGCCGGATGTCATCGCCCCGTTCACGGGCCGCTTCGGCGTAGACCATGCTGCCCATCTGCCGCCGATAAAAGAAGGGAGACTCCTCGTTGACGAACGCCACGAAGCGCACGGTGCGGTCGGGCTCGAGCCCCGTAAACAGGCGGCTCAGCTCCAGCAACGCCGCGACGCCGCTGGCGTTGTCGTTGGCGCCGGGGCTTCCCCTGACCGAGTCGTAATGGGCGCCGATGAGAATGATCTCACGGGCTCTGCCGTTTCCCACGCGGCTGACTTCGAGGTTCTCGCAGGACAGTCCCTCGACCTCATAGGACTGGGAGCCGACCGGCCAACCCTGGGCGCTCCACTCCCCCCTGATGTAAGCCGCGGCCGCGTCCAACGCTTGCGGACGAAAGACATTGCGCTCGCCGATCTCGCCCGCGAGCCTATGGACATGGGTGCGAAGCCGTTCCGGCGCGATATGCAGCATGTCCACTGGGCGCGGATGGCCGACTGTTACGCGGGCATCATGTCCTTGCATGAGTGACTGGAGAGGCCAGAAGAGCAGTAAGGGTATCCCCAATCGAACGACAATAGACCGGGGGCCACCATAGAATGCCACGAACGGTCGGAACACGAGGGTGGCTGGGATGTTCATCGAAATTGCCGGCGAGACGCATTCAGCGCAGCAGCAACACGATCGCGTCGCTATTGCGCGTGCAGCTCGACGATGTCCCGATCGGCCACGGGGTGATCGGCGCCTACCTGTTGGCCGTCGAACTGAGCGCTCCCCCAGATCCGCGCGAATTTTAGCGTTTGAGCGAGGTCTTTGTGCACTAGCCGGGCGATATCCAGGACCGTCGCCCCACGGCGCACCGCAAAAGGACGACCCCGATCGGCGGGCCTTCCCGGCGCCTTGGTGTAGACGCGAACGATCCCAAGCCCTCGAAACAGGGTCGCACCAAGCGCGTCCAGTCCCTGTCCCGTCTCGGTGGAGGTCCCCAGGGCTGGGAAGCGTAGGCCAAGCAACTCTTCCAACGCCTTTACGTCATCGGGATCGGGGTCGAGGTCGCTCTTGTTGGCGATGAGCAAGGTGGGCAGGTGGATCCGGAACGGATCGGAGAAGTCATCGTCGCGTACTTCGTGGTCTTGTTGGCCGGCGCTCAGGGGTGTCGTGGATCCGCGCCGTAAAGCCAGATCGGGCCAATGCCCTGTCAATAGGATCTTCTTTTCGCTCAGCCGGGCGCAAACGGCAATGACCTGCTCCAAGCACTCGGGGTCGCTCAGGTCCACGACCAGGCAAGCAGCATCGGCGTGCTCCAGCGCGCTACCCATCCACGGTTCCATGTAGGCTGCCCCGATGGGCGGCAGGTCAATGAGTTGAAAGTGCACATCCTCGAACGCCAGGATGCCGGGAAGCGGCAGCTTGGTGGTATAGGGATAAGGTCCAACCTCCGCGTGGGATCTGGTTAACCGCACATGGAGACTCGATTTCCCGGCATTGGGTGGACCGATCAGGCCTATCTGCGCCGCCCCCTCCGGCCGAATGGTATACAGCGGCCCAGCGCGGTTCCCGCCCCTCTTAGGGCCTTCGAGCGCCTCGCTCAGCCCTTTGATGCGGGATCGGATGTCGGCCTGAAGGTGCTCCGTCCCCTTGTGCTTCGGGAGGGTGCGCAACATTTCCTTCAGGCACACCAGCCGTTCGTGGGGGTCACGGGCCTGCCGGAACGCTTGTTCGGCGTTTTTGTACTCGGCGGTAACGTTGGTAGGCATCGTTCCCACGCGAACCTGAGACTAGGGCTTATCCTTCGTCGCTCCGTTCACGATGGCGCTTCAGGTCTTGGCTATCAGGCGTGCGGCGAAACGCGGCGCCAGCCGCATCAATAACGGCAGCCACCGAACCTGCCCGACGAAGCACTCGTCGCGTCCCCGTGCGATGCACGCCAAGGTTCCGTCCACCACCGCTTTGGGTGCCATCTTCGGCCTTCCGATCCCAGCGGTGGCCGCCATGTCGACGAGGGGCGGCAGCGTCTCGACGACACGAATACCACTGTCCTGTAGCTGGTAACGTAGCGCCTGGGTAAAGGCGCGCAGTCCGGCCTTGGTCGCCGAGTAGGTCGGGGCACGCCGCGCGGGGAGCAAGGCGTAGCCCGAGGTGACCATGAGGATGAGCGGGCGGCGCCCGTGCTGGAGCAAGGGTAAGCATCGCCGGACGAGTAGGATAGGGGCGGTGAGGTTGATCCCGATCTCCCGGGTGATGGCCGCCGCGTCCACGTCTTCGGCGAGCATATTCACCTGCTCCATGACGCCCGCATTGTTCACCAGCACGTCCAATCGACCGTATTGTCGGCTCACGAATGCCGCGAGTGCGTCCACCTCGGAGATCGAGCCGACGTCGCAGCGTCTTGCTTCGACGCTCGGATGGGCGACCTTGAGCGCTTGCAGTTTGGTCTCGTTGCGGCCGCAGGCCACGACGCTCGCGCCCTCGGCCACGAACCGCTCCACAAAGGCCCTGCCGATCCCGGAGGTACCGCCAGTGACCAGCACGATCCGGTCGCGATAGCCGACGCTTTCCGAGGTCGATTGAATCTCCTCGGACGGTCCCCGGCCCGACCACGCCCGCTCGCTTCGGTTCCATTCAGCGGCCATCAGGAGATACTACACTTTTGGTATGAGCTTGACAGCGAGGGGCGCTGCGGCTGGGATCCCCCGACTTCCTGCGTGTGCTCCCGACGGTGGTCTGGACGCTGCAGTTTAGACCACCCGGGCCATCAACCCGGCCATTCTGCGCCGACTGGCCGACATCCGGGCCTCGGCAGAGGAGCGCCCGGGGCCAGGGTGGTCAGGTTGACCATCCGGTGGAAAGGTGGGGGGAGGGCCGGGGCCTTGGCGGAGGGCGAGGGCGCCGCGCGGCGCGCGGCGACGGGGGCCTCGATCGTGGTATCGTCGGCCTCCTTCTCCGGGGGACGCGCGCAGCCGAGAACGAATGCCAGCGCTGCCGCGAGCGAGAGAGCCAGCAGCGGACGTTCGGCAACCGCGCCTCCAATGTGGCCCATTGCTGCCATGACAGCATGGCTGTGTATTGTCGGTGTCATCGATGGTCTCCTTTTCACTAAGAGCTACACTACACGAAGGACGATCTTGCCACGCATGTGGCTGTCTAGCTGAGCTCGTGTGCGCGACGCGCTTCCGACAGCGACAGAACGGTTTCGACCGTGGGCTTAAGCCTTCCCGAATATGCCGAGTGGCGCCGCGGCGCCTCTTCCTTCTGTCGCGAAGCTCCCGTCGATATCACCTAAAAACGCTCGAAACCGTGAGAGGGCGGATTAAATTCGATGATCTTTCGGCAGGGAGCATAACGGGTGACGGGTCCGCCGAAAGCTGTGGGCCGTGACTCACCGTGAGCATCGCCACATTTCGTGACCATCCTCTCTGCCCGACCCGTACGGGCCGGCGGAGAAGCTCCCCGCAAACATGGCCGGCCTCACGGCGCCCGGCGTTACCGGCTGACGGCAGCCCCAGCCGCGACGGCGCCCGTCCTCTGACGACCCATCAGTCGCCGGGGCGGGCGCCGTCCGCGTGGCGCAGCGTCATGACGAGCTTTCTCGAGTAATCAGGCGTGATGGTCGTGCTCATGCGGTAGCAACTGTTCCGGCGTTCCGTCGCCGTGTAGACCATTCTTCTTCAGCCACAGGCGCGTGGCTGCTTCGGCGCGGTGGATCAGATCGGCGGTTTGCGAGAAGTCGTACGCGCTAATGCTGACCGGGCACAGGGGCGGAACGACGATCAGCTCCGCCCGGTCGGACAAGCGCTCGATGTCACTCAGCAACTGGCGCATCACCAGAAGATTCAGCGCGTGCAACGCGAGGGCGATCGCGCCGCGTGGAGGTCTTTCGAGCGCACACGACATACCGGTCGGCAGGACGATCACGCGTGTCGCTCCAAGCTTGAGCGCGGTGGAAATCGGCGTGTTGTTGGTGACGGCGCCGTCCATCAGATGTCGTCCGTCGAGTGGCACCGGTGGAAAAACGGCCGGAATGGCGGCGCTCGCGAGCAGAGCGGTTGCGATCGGGCCCGCGGCTATCGCGACCTCTCGACCGTCGAGCACATCGGTGGCCACGACGTAGCAGGGGATGCGCGCATCCTCGAGCCTCTGGCAGCGCAGTTCGGATTCGACGAGCGAGCGCAGCAACGCAGGCGTGACTAGGTGATCGCGCCGCCCCAGAATGGCGAGGAGACTGTTGAGCGGTGAGAACGGAAAGACGTCAGCCCGATGCAGCCGGCTCCACACTCGCTCGAGGCGCGTCACGCCTTCTTCATTCGGCTCGGCGGCGAAATAGGCTCCGTTGATGGCGCCGACCGACGCGCCGACGACGAAGTCCGGCACGATGCGTTGCCGCGTCAATGCCTTGAGCATGCCCACCTGTACGGCGCCGAGGCTGCCGCCGCCGGCTAACACGATCGCTGTCTTTGGGCCGCCCGTCTGCGGCATTCGCTGCCCCTACTTCGGCGCCGTATTCACGGACGTTGGATTGGATACAGCGATGATACTGCAGCCGCGAGCCCTTTCCTCGATCCGCGCCGAGAGGTGTTCTCTCGACAGAGAGGTACCGATCGGCCGAAGTCAGTGCCGCTGTTGTCTCCATTGCCTGTTGCCCAGCGCACCACAACTGAAAGCGCCGTGGGTCTCGACGGGATCGTTCATAGCGTTTACTCCTTGGACGAGATGGGCCACGGAGATTGGGTTGCCTGCGCTTGGGCGAGCTCGTGGCTCCAGCCACCACCGAGCGCCTTGTACAATCGGACGAGATCCTGGCCGACGGCCCGCTCGCCTCGGGCGAGCTCGGATCGGGCCGCGTAGAGCGTGCGCTCCGCCTCGAGCACATCGAGGAAATCGACGAGCCCGCTGCGGTAGCGATCGTGGGCCAGCGCGACCGCCCGGCGCTCCGCGCCTTCGGCCTCGCGCAGATCCTGGAAACGCAATCGCGCCTCACGATGCGTGACGAGGCGTTTTCGACCTCTTCGAGCCCGAGCAGCACCGTCTGGCGGTAGGCGAGGAGCGCCTGGTCCTGCCGGAGATCCTGGAGCTCGATATTGTGGCGGATGCGACCGGCGTTGAAGATCGGCCAGTGGATGGCGGGACCGAGTGCGAAGAAACGGCTGCCGCCGGTGAAGAAATCGCCGGCCGCCACGCTTTGCAGGCCGACGGCACCGGTCAAGGAGAACCGCGGGAACAGATCGGCCGTGGCGACACCGATCCGCGCCGTGGCCGCGTGGAGCTCGTGCTCGGCGCGGCGGATGTCCGGCCGGCGCCGCAGCAGATCCGACGGCATACCGGCGGGGACCTCGGGTGGTCCCGCGGGGACCGGCCTCGCCTAGAGCCACGGCCCGGCCAGCTCGCCCGGAGGGATGCCGACCAGCACGCTCAGGCGGTGGACGGCACGCTTCAGGGCGCTCGTGAGGTTGGGGACCTCGCCCCGGGTGGTCGCGACCTGCGCCTGCGCGCGCGTCACGTCCAGCTCCGTCGCGAGTCCGGCCTGCACGCGGTCGCGCGTGAGGGCGAGGGTCTGTTCCTGTGCCTCGATATTGGCGTGACCGCGAGCTCCTGCTGCAAGCCGCGCAGCTCGATGTAGCTCGATCCAACCTCGCCGAGGAGCGAGACCAGGACGTCGCGACGCGCCTCGTCGGCCGCGCCGATCTCGGCCTCGGCGGACTCGACCGCGCGTCGCGTCCGCCGAAGATGTCGATCTCCCAGGTCGCATCCAGCGCCGCTTCATAAAGATCGGTCTCCAAGGGCACGAGGCCGCGTCCGCACCGCTCCGCCCAGGGACCCGTTCTCACTCTGGCGGGTCCGGCTGTAGGCGGCGCCGCCATCCACGGTCGGCCAAAGCGCGGACCGGACCGCCGCCTGTTCCCCTGCATCGCGCCAGCCTCGGCTTGTTGCCGATTTGTTGCCGATACCGGGCCAGCCAGTTGTGGATCAAGCTACCGCCGACCCCCGACTCCCGTGCCACTGCCGCCACCGCACGACCTGACAGCACACGCCTGACCACTTGCTCCACTTCTGCTCACTCCGTCACGGGCCGTACGGGCCGAAGAAGGCCTTACGGCCCTTCTTCACGTGGTCGTACAGCTTGTCGGCCTTCTGCTTGCACGTCGCCCGCCCCTTGTCGGTCTTCGCCTCGTCGTTGCAGATATTATACATCTCCTGATAAAAGCGCTTGTCGATCCAGTCCTTGGTCTGCTGCGTCGGACTCAGGTGCGGGGCGTTCTTCCGAGCGCTGCCGTAGTTGCGGTAGCCGAAGTCGTGCAGGTAGCAGGCCTTGGTGAAGTCCTTCGGAGCCCAGCCGGCGTGCAGCCGTCGGTGTCCCAGCGGTAGCCCTTGGGGCGCTTGGCGGACTTGCGCAGCTCGGCGAACTCCTTGTAGTTCATGTTCATGATCTTGTCGGCCTGCTCCCGGCTGACCTTCTGCACGGACGGAGCGTCCTGCTGCGGTGCCTGAGCCTCCGCGACTTCGGTGATCCCGGTGAGAAGTACCCCAACGGCGCTGGCGATGACGAAGCTCCAGCGCCACCATTGCACCGCGATCCGTGTCCAGAATGTCGTCTGCTGGGACGTCGACGTGTTATTTCTCGATCTCATGCTCCATTCTCCGGTCAGGTCCTGTACAAGGCAGTGCAGCCCTTACGCGGCCGTTCAGGCGACCATCAGCCGCCGTTCACCGGCCACTGCACCGGTCCGGAGCAGCCACCCGGCAGCGCGTCTGGGTGATACAGGCAGACCTTGAAATAGACCCACCTGCGCTCGTTCAGGTTGCCCGACCGGTAATTGCCGTGCCGGTTGTTCCCGCGCGTCATCGGCCCAATCCGCTTCCACGAATCCTTGACGCCCTTGTAGTTCCAGTATCCGATCACGCCCCAGCCGGGCTCGCACCGGTCGTACAGCGTCCAGGAGTCATTGCTGGGGTGGAAGACGATCGATCCGCACCCGTCCGGGGTTTTGGCCCAGTTCTGCTGCCAGGGCGCGGCAGAGGCCGGCGGCGCGCTTACCAATGATGCGGCGGCGATCATTGCGCTGATCAAAGACAGTGCTCCGAGCTTCGTTCTCTTCGTTGATGCTTCTCCTTGATAAAAAGTAATAAAGTAATAATCTGTTCATTGCCTTCTCCATCAATCATATTAGATGAGTTCAGAATGAGATGCTTCCCGAACCCTCGACGATGTCTTTCAGGCTTCATTGAGGGGCGGAATGGCAATCCCCTCTGCTATCCCTAATAGGAAACTCCATGCCAGACCGCGAACCTTTCTATATCTATATATTCCCATAGAATCAATAGGATAGGAGATGCAAAGTGGCATCGCGGAGGCTTGACCCCTGCGACATAAGTTGACAGGGTGAGAAGCAGGATCCAGGGCCAGGTGGGCGCTCGCCGCTATCGCGTCTTTGAAGCTCTGGAGCGAGAGCGTCCGCCTTGGTGGCGGGTGACCGCATCGAGGACAGCGCTTCAAGGTCCCGTTTCAAGGTCTCGTAAGCTACGCAGCTCCAGCGCCCGCCGCACGGACGAGACCAGACGGTTGTTCTCCACGGGCTTCACGAGATAGTCGATGGCGCCTGCCTGCATAGTGGACCGCGGTCTCGAGGTCATTGCTGGCGGTCATCACGATCACGGAGACATCGGGGTAGTCGGCCGCCACCCGCTTGAGGATCTGCTGGCCGGAGAGATGGGGCATGCTGAGATCGAGCAGGAGCACGCCCACCTCCTGTTCTGCCAATAACGGCAAAACGGCCCGGCTGTCCTCCAGGGTGAGGACAGAGGCGATCCCGGCGCTGCGCAGCAACAGGCTGACGCTGTGGAGCAGCGGTGGCTCGTCATCGACGACCAAGACGGGAAGCCGTGCTGTAACCGTGTGGGCCATGGTGTCTCTCCTCGCCTGTGTATTAACCGGGCGTGGCCTCTGGCGAGCAGGTCCGGGAATTTAGAGGGCTTCCATTACACGGCACGTCCTCTAGGCGCTTGCGCAGCGGGGGCAACTGGAGGTGGTGGGTGCGCAGCCGGTATAGTAGAGGTCTTTGCGAAACGCCCCCTCATCGACGTGCTGCACAACATGGTGATTGGTCGCACGATCACCGGTGCCCGGTCCTGGCGCGGCCGGACAGCGCCGAGGGGATAATAGCTACTGTCTTGCAGGAGGCGCAGCAGTTTGACCTCGGAGGCGGGGGAGAGATCGCCGATGTCGTCGAGGAACAGGGTGCCCTCCACCGCCTGGGTGATCAGTAGTGTGCGTGCGCGCACGGCATTGAACTCCATTTCTTATTCCGTGCACACAGCGCACGCTACTCTTGCTGGCCGGGGTGGTGCACGGGGACCGACGAATGCCCTAACCTAACGGTAGCTGTCTCAGGTCTTTCGTCGGCCGTGTTGCGCTTGCCGGGCTCGCTCAGGCAGGCCCGTGGTCGGACCCCGGTGATCCCGGTGAGAACCACCCCGGCGGCGCCGGCGATGATGAGGCTCTGCCGCCACCGGCGCACCGCAGTCCGCTTCCGAAATGTCGTCTGCTGGGACATCGTTGTGCCCTCCCTGAAGATAGAAAAAATAATCTATCGAGTCTGACCCCATCGATCCGCGCGTAATCAACGAAACCGGTAAGCATCAGCGCCGCCAACAGCAGCGGAGTAGTGGTGGGCGCCTGCGGCCTGCTCTTTTTCCACATCAAGCCTCCTTTCCTGTCTGATTTCGTGGGCACAGCTTTCGTGCGCACAGCGCCGCAGTGCGCATCACATGATCAAAGAAACCGGCAGGGTACGCATCGCGTACCAAACCATGAATCATTCGTGGAATGGTACGCACAGCGTACCCTAGTGCGCCCGTGAGGGCGTCTTATCAGCACGGTGAAAGTCCGTGTCGGAGCATGCCACGGCTCCGTAGCCGAAGGTAACTGCGTCGCCGTGAGGCGGGGTGGGCAGCAACCGGAGGC
>JBOIDR010000092.1:0-16867 GCA_050740695.1 Gammaproteobacteria bacterium
GGGACCGATCCGTTCATCGTCATTGCGTCGCTCTTAGAACCTCAACGGCCGCCCGAGTCACCCTCATCGTGCGCGAGCCCCGCCTTGTCCCGTTACCGTTCAATGTGAGTCCGACAGGCTGCTAGGGGGGTCCCTTTGTTTGATATCAATCACTTAGCACCTCTGTACCCCCCGAATCGGCTAAGTCGGGCTAATAAGCTATCCCCCGCACCCCGGGAAATTGCACACGGGCGGCGGAGTAGAAGTAGGGGGCCTCGGAGGTGGCTGAGGTGGAGGCGGCTGGTCGGGAGCAGTAGGCTTTCGAGGGGGCTTGCCACCGGAGGGATCGCACGACCCCCTCCTCTCCACGCTGAAGCACGTGTCCGCTCCCTGGCCTCCGTTGGCGCGGTCGCGGCCGCCTTCACCGACCATAGTGTCTGGCCCGGCATTGCCCCGCATGTTATCCCGCCCGCCGCCGCCGAACAGGACGTCGTTACCGGGCCCGCCGAAAATCCGATCGTTACCGGCCTCACCCAGAAACGTGTCTTTCTGGTCCCCGCCCCGAAGCACATCGTCACCGCTACCGCCGAAGGCCATGTCCCTGCCTCGCCCCCCGTCCAGCGTGTCGCTGCCGCCCCCGCCGACCAGTGTATCCCCACCGGGACCGCCCAGCAGCACGTCGTTACCGCCAGCACCGAATAGCATATCGTCGTCGTTACCTCCGTCTAGCTGGTCGTTCCCCTCGCCGCCGACCAGCTCATCGGGGCCGTCGCCGCCCTCGATCGCATCGCGGTCGTCTCCGCCTAAGACCATGTCCCTCCCGAAGCCACCGCGCATCACATCGGCACCCGGCCCGCCGACCAATGTGTCGTCGTCGTCGCCCCCTTCGATCGTATCGCCGTCCTCCTCGCCGAAGACCGTGTCTCTCCCGAGGCCACCGGCAAGCCGGTCGACACCGGTCCCGCCGAACAGCTTATCGTCGCCGTCCTCGCCCTCGACCGTGTCGCCGTCGTCCTCGCCGAAGATCGTGTCTCCGCCCGGGCCACCCCTCAGCACATCGGCGTCGGCGCCGCCGAACAGCTTATCGTCGCCGTCGTCGCCTTGAACCGTATCGACGTCACCCTCACCAAAGACCGTGTCGACGCCGGGGCCACCGCTCATCACATCGGCACCGGCTCCACCGAAGAGCCTATCGTCGCCGTCCTCGCCCTCGACCGTGTCGCCGTCGTCCTCGCCGAAGATCGTGTCTCCGCCCGGGCCACCCCTCACCATGTCGGCACCGGGCCCGCCGATCAGTGTGTCGTCGCCGTCGCCGCCTTCGATGGCATCGTCGCCGTCCTCGCCGAAGATCCGATCGTCGCCGGGGCCGCCGCAGATGGTATCGTTACCGCCGCCACCGATGATGAAATCGCCGGCGACCGATCCGACGATGACATCATCGCCGGTGGTGCCACGCAGGGTGGCCTGCTCCGGGCTTCCGAACAAGGTGGGCGTCTTACCCTGACACAGCACCTCGCTTACCACGATCGCTGGGTTGTAACGCGCCACGAGAAAATCAAACGCGTCAGGGTCATCGGAAACCGGGGCGAAAATCCCGGCCACGACCAGCTTGCCGTCGCGCTGCAGAACCACGGCCCGTGCCCGGGTCAAAGTGCCTAAAGCTGCATCGCAGGGCGCCGCAACTCCCGCCGGACTCAGGCACGTGAGCACCTGTCCACCGTTGCCGAAGTCGATGTCGAGACTCCCGTCGGCGCGATATTGGGCAAGTGCCAGCGCCGCGGGTTCAAGAACGGCGTCGGTATTGGAATTGCCCGCCGCCACGATCTTACCGTCCGGCTGCACGATGAGGGCGCTGGCGAGATCGTTCCTGAACTCGAAGTCGGTAGTGACCCGGCCGTCGCCGTTGAAGCCGAAGCTCGCGTCGAGACTCCCATCCGGGAGGTAACGGGCCACGGCAAACACATCGGCGCCCGCGGGATCGTCCGCGCCCCCACCGGCTACGATCTTGCCGTCGCTGGCTTGGATGGCGACACCGCGGGCGATGTCCCTACCCCTGAAGGGGAAGTCCGTGCTGACCTTGCCGTCACCATCGAAGCTCGGATCGAGCTGCCCGTCGGCGAGGTAACGGGCCAACGCAAAGTCCGATGCGTCACTGTCACAGCTCCGGCACCCCGCTGCGACGAGGCGCCCGCTTGCGTCGAGCGCGAGGGCCAAAACACGGTCCTGGGCGGCGAAGTCCGTCACGACCAACCCGTTGGCGCCGAATCGGTCGCCGGGCGTGATGTCCTGGGGACCGCCGTCATCAAGGCCGCCATCGGTGTTGTAACGCGCCAGGGCAAAGTCCGCCGAACCGCCGGCGTTCGAACGCCCCGCCGCCACGATGCGGCCATCGGGCTGCAAGACGACCGCCGTCGCGAAATCATTGCTGCCCGGACCGAAGCGGGTCGTCACGAAACCCTGGCCACCACCGAATGCGGGATCCAACGTCCCATCCAGGTTGAAGCGCGCTACAAGAAAGCTCCCGGGATCTCCGCCCGGGCCCACAAAATCGCCGGCCCGGCCGACCACTACGATCTTGCCGTCGCGTTGCAGCACGACACCCTCGGCGCTGTCATCCTCGTCGGCGAGAACATCCACGATCGCAACGCCCTGCTGGCCGAAAGCGTCGTCGGGCGTGCCGTCCGGCTTGTAGCGCAGCACCGCGACATTCTCATCGCCATCCCGAGTGGCAACGCCCACAACGACGATCTTGTCGTCGAACTGGATGGCAAGGTCGTTGGCCTGATCGCGCCTTTGGGCATTGCTCAGATCCGTGATGACCAGCCCATCGCCGCCGAAGGTGAGATCCGGGTCCCCACCAACGGCCTGGGCCACCTGGCCGAGGCCGAGAAGCACGGCGAAAACCCACGCCTGCCCCTGACGCATCGCCGATCGCGGACTGGGGGTAAGGGCACGCAAAAACGAAGGTACGCAAGACCGAAACCGAGGTCTCGGGGTGAACTGCTTGATCATCAAACGCTCCTCTGGCGACCGTTTGTATGGCGCGTCGCCCATAGCTGTCTGCTGGAGCCCCCTCTTGGCACCAGCGAAGAACAAGCCCTCAGCTTCCCAGCCTCCCTCACCCCTATTGAGCGCCTCGGGCGCTTTAAAAGCAAGCCCCGGGGACTACCGGCTACTACCGGCAACCGCACGCCTATCCAACGTGGCAGCTGCGTCCCGGGGTTTGCCGGTGCGCGCACCGGCAAACCGCTCACGGACCGCCGAAGGTGACCCGATAGATGCTGCCGGTGAAGTCGTCGGAGATGTAAATCGCCCCGTCCGGTCCCTCGCTCACGTCGCTCGGGCGGCCGATAACATCCTCGTCCACCTCGAAACCGGTCGCGAACTTACGCTCGATGATCCCGCCATCTTCGGTAAAGTGCAGGGACACGACCTCGTAACCCTGTTTCTCCGTCCGGTTCCACGAGCCGTGTAGTGCCACGAGCGCCGCGCCCCGATAGTCCGCCGGCAATCCCCTGCCACGCAGGAAGGTCATTCCGGTCGGGGAGCTGTGCGCCGCAAAGCCATGGACCGGGGCCAGACTACCGGCGATGCGATCGACGTTTCGCGCGCCAAAATCGGGGTCCGGGATCCGGTCGCCATAGGCGTAGGGCCAGCCATAGAAACCCCCGCGCTCGAGGCGGTTCAGTTCGTCGGGCGGGACATCGTCACCCAGGAGATCGCGACCGATATCGGCGCCATAGAGGACGGCACCCCCCGGCCCCTCGCCGCCCGGCACCCAGTCGAAGGCCACGGTGTTGCGCAGGCCGGTGGCGTAGACCTCGGCGTCGCTGCCATCCACCCGGAAACGCAGCATCGCCGCGCGCCACGGGTGGTCCTCGATACAGACATTGCAGCTCGAGCCCACCGTCACGTACATGAGCCCATCGGGACCGAAGCGCACGCTGCGAGACCAGTGATTGCCGCCCCCCGGTAGGTCCCGAACGACGCGACCATACGCGCCGACGGTCTGGCCGCTTCGAGCATCGAAGCGAGCGCGGCCGACGGCGTCGGTCTCGGCGACATAGAGCGTGTCCTCGAAGACATCGATACCGTGCGGGCGCCTGAGCCCGCCGAGCAACTCGCGACGTCCGTCGGGCCGTCCATCGCCGTTGCGGTCCCGTTCGAGAAGCACGATGCTGCCCGCTTCCGGCAAGCTCGCGAGCAGGTCACCCGCCTCGGTAAAACGCAGCACGCGGACACCCGGCAGGTCGGACGCATAGACCGCGATGGAAAAGCCCGGGGTCAGGTTGATCCGCTCGCGCAGCTCGGCGGCCTCCGGCGTGTCTTTCCGCAGGAACGCTACGTTGACTGTGCAGCGCTCGGGGAGCAGGAACAGGAAGCCGAGGAGCAGCACGCCCAGAGACACGAGCATCGGTTTCACACCGGTCACCCCTGCCTTCATATCCGGGGGCAGCTTCGACGGGCGTTCGTGAAAAACTTGTTGCGCTCGGGACCTCGCGTTGCGTCGTCGGTGCGACCTCCCTGCGCTCGCGGCGGTTTTTTCACAAACTCTCAGGCGGTCCTTCGACAATCATGTGCAGCCCCTTCCGCGTATTATCATTCCCCAGGTATCATGACGCCCGTATCATCACCCAATTATGGTCCGGGCGTGCACAGGCGTCTACCCATCGTGACGCGAGCCCGGTGACCGGGAGTGACTACCCTGATTAGCAAGGCCACACGGAGCGCACCGACCGAGCATCCGAGACTGGGCAAATACGAGGTTCTGCGTGAGGTCGGCCGCAGCACGACGGCCATCGTCTATGAGGGCCACGATCCCTACATCGATCGGCCGGTCGCCCTCAAGATGGCCCAGAAGCGTCTCCCGAACAGCCGCGATCTGGCCGAGCGGTTTCGCCGTCGGTTTTTCCGTGAGGCGCAGACCGCAGGGGGCTTGCGGCACCGGAACATCGTGCAGGTCTTCGATGCGGGCGTGCATGGTGATCGCTGTTACATCGTCATGGAATACGTAAGCCACGGCGCCACCCTGCAGCCCTATGCGCGAGCGGATAGTCTCCTGCCCATCGAGCGGGTCGTCGAGGCCGTCTTCCAGTCGGCGCGTGCGCTGGAGTATGCCCACCGCCAAGGGGTGATCCACCGCGACATCAAGCCCTCGAACATCCTGCTCGCGGAGGACGGTGAGGCCAAGATCGGGGATTTCGGCATTGCCCGCCTGGAGCGCGGCGCCGGATCGGGCACCGCTGCTATGCAGTTCGCGGGCTCCCCCGGTTACATGTCGCCCGAGCAGGTGCAGGACGATCCGATCACCCATCAGACCGATCTCTTCTCCCTCGGCGTCGTCATGTACGAATGCCTGACGGGACGCCACCCGTTTTACGACGGGTGCTTCTCGGAGCTCGTGTACCGCATCGTCAACGAAGACGCGCCGCTTATGGCACAGCATCGTTCGGAGGTGCCGGAGGTCCTCGAACGGGTAGTCCGTCGCGCCATGGAGAAGGACGTCCGCCGACGCTACAAGACCGGACTGGACCTCGCCTCCGATCTGGCCGGGGCGTTCGGCCACCTGGGCAGCCCGCAGGACGAGATCGGCCTGCACGAGCGTTTCAACGAGGCCCGATCCCTGGGCTTCTTCCACGAGTTCACCGATGACCAGATCTGGGAGATCATCCGTGCCAGCCTGTGGCAGGAATTCGCCTCCGGGGAGGGTATCTTCGTCGAGGGCGAGATCGATAATTCGTTCTACGTGGTCATCACCGGTATGGTGCGCGTGGAGCGTGGTGGGCGCGTGGTGGGCGCGCTCGGCCCCGGCGATTGCTTCGGTGAGATGGGCTATTTCAGCAGGGCCAAACGCACGACCTCAATCATCGCCGCCGCGCCTGTGTCCTTGCTCAAGATCAGCGCCACGGTCCTGGAGCAGACCTCCAAGGACTGCCAGCTATGTTTCATCAAGGTCTTCCTGCGGCAGTTGATCCGGCGGCTGTCCCTGACGCCAGACCTCACCGGCAGCCAGAACGGGTCCTAGCTCGCATGCCCCCCGCCCCGATGGGGCATGGCTTATGGTAGGGCGCGGGTCCTAACCCGACTTAGCCGATTCGGGGCTAAGTCGGGCTAATAGGCACGGTTGCGCTCCCATCGCAGCGACGTCTCGACGATCGTGTGCAGGTCGTCGTAGCGCGGTTGCCAGCCCAGGACCCGGCGGATGCGGTCGGCCTCGGCGACCAGGACCGGCGGATCGCCGGGGCGGCGAGGACCTTCGCGTACCTCGAGCCGCTGCCCGGCGGCCTTCTCCACGGCGGCGATGACCTCACGCACGCTATGACCTCGTCCATAGCCGCAGTTCAGCGTCGTCGATTCACCGCCGGACATTAGGTATTCCAGCGATTTCACATGGGCATCCGCGAGGTCCTCGACATGGATATAGTCACGGATGCCGGTGCCGTCCGCGGTCGGAAAGTCCGTGCCGAAGATGGCGAGGCTCGCGCGCTTTCCGGCGGCGACCTCGGCGGCCACCTTGATGAGGAGCGTGGCATTGCGGGTCGACTGCCCGATCCGGCACGAAGGATCCGATCCGGCGACATTGAAATAACGCAGGATCACGAAACGCAGGGCGCTTGCCGCCGCCAGATCGCGCAGCATCCATTCGCTCATGAGCTTGGAGGTGCCATAGGGATTGATGGGGTGGGTGGCGGTGTCTTCACGAGCGCACTCGCCCTCGGGGATCCCGTAGACCGCGGCCGTCGAGGAGAACACGAAATGCTCGACGCCGCCATCCGCACAGCACTCGAGCAGGTTACGTGTCTTGCAGGTATTGTTGCCGTAGTATTTCAACGGCAGCGCGACCGATTCCGGCACCACGGTATGGGCCGCGAAGTGCATCACCGTCTCGATCTTGTGCTCGCGCAAGAGGCGCGACACCAGGAGCGGGTCTCCGCTGTCGCCGACCACGAGCACCCCGTGGATCACCGCCTCCTTGAAGCCGGTCGAGAGGTTGTCCAAGACCACCACACGGTGGCCGGACTCCCCGAGCTGCCGGACCACATGACTGCCGATATATCCAGCCCCGCCGGTCACCAGTATCGAACGCTTTTGCACGTGGATCCTCCAACCCTTATGAGAGGCAAGCGAAAAGCAAGTATCGAGCCACTGGAAGCGTTTTTTTCATTTTATCGCTGCCCGTCCTTCCCGGCCGCGCCCGCCTCGCGCGCCACGCCGAGAGCGGGAGGCGCAGGCTCCGGGACCTGCTGCGCCGGTACCGGCGCCGGTGCCGACAACGGCGTGCGCGCGGGCAGCGCGTCTCCCTCCGGCGCACGGGGGGCGACGGCACCGGTCTGCGGTGCATCGCCGATGGGCGCCAGTATGGCGAACGAGGCACCCCGCCCCTCGCCCAGGAGAACGCCACCGGCCCACCACAACGCACCGCCGACGGCCAGGATGGCGCAGGTCGCGATAGTGATCACTCTCCCCGTGCGCCTCCGCCCCGTTCCAAACTCGCTGTCGCGTGCGGCACGTCGCACGTGGCCCGCGCTCACTTTGACGGCGTTGGCGGCGTAGGCGGCGAGGAGGGACTTGTCGGCCAATATGTTGATCCGCCTCAAGAGGCCGCGCGAGCTGCGAGTGAGCCTCCATACCGCCCCACGCGTGAACAGCCCCATGCCCTGGTAACCGCAGGCGCGCAGGCGGGTGGTGAGGTATTCGGCCACCTCGTGCGCCGTGAAGGGCGTGAGGTAAAAGCTGTAGGTGATGCGCTCCTTGAGCTGGCGGATGCGGGGAGTGGCGAGCGTCTCGTCCAGCTCGGGTTGTCCGAACATCACGATCTGGAGGAGCTTCTCGTCTTGCGTCTCGAGGTTGCTCAAGAGCCGGATCTCTTCCAGGGTCTCGATGGGCATACCCTGGGCCTCCTCGATGAAGGTCACGACCCGTATGTTCTCGGCGTGTCTCTGGATCAGATAATCCTGAAGGGTGTGCAGGACCTTGAGCCTGCTGTCCGATGCTGCGGCCGGCAGTTTCAGCTCGAAGGCGATGGCGTGCAGGATGTGCTCGGGTGAAAGGCTCGGATTGGCGAGATAGACGATCTCGGTGTTTTCCGACAGCTCTCGCGCCAGCATCCGGCACAGCATGGTCTTGCCGCTCCCCACCTCGCCGACGACCTTGACGATGCCTTCGCCGCTCGTGACTGCGTACACTAGGGATTCCAGCACCGCGCCGCGGTTGCCCCCCGGAAAGAACAAACGCGTGTCGGGCGTGATCTTGAAGGGCGCCTGCGCCAGCCCGAAATAGCTGAAATACATCTCAACCCCGAGAGTTGGCGAGCCGCTCGATCTTGCTGTAGAGCGTGGTGCGATTGACCCCGAGCAGGCGCGCGGCCTGGCTCAGGTTTCCATGGCCCAGCTTGAGTGCGGCATCGATGTAGCGCCGCTCCCACGCGGCGAGGGTCTCATCGAGCCTGAAACCCGGCGTCTTGATCTGACGCTCGGCGACCTGGTCGGAGCTTAGGGCCTCTGTATCGAGAGGGGCAAAGATCTCGGACTCGAGCTCGGCCTCGATCTGCGCGATGCCAACCGAGCGGCCGGGATACTTGGCAGACAGGCGAATGACGATATTGCGAAGCTCGCGCACGTTTCCCGGAAACTCGTAGGCGCAGAGGCGGGCCTCGGCGGCCGGTTCCAGCTTGAACGTGGCGGTCGACGAGGCATACAGGGCGCGAAAGGTTTGCAGCAACAGGAGGATGTCGTCGCCGCGTTCGCGCAGCGGCGGTACCTCGATGGAGAGCACACTCAAGCGATGATAGAGGTCCTGGCGAAACGCCCCGCGCCGGACACAATCGGCGAGCTCTCGGTTGGTGGCCGTGATGACCCTGCATTCGGCCCGTCGCTTGTGTGTCTCGCCCAGCCGGTAGTATTCACCGTTCTCCAGGACGCGTAAGAGCTTCGACTGCAAGAGGGCCGGCAGCTCGCTGACCTCGTCGAGGAACAGACTGCCCCGCCCGACCCCCTCCAGGATCCCCGCGCGGGCGCCGGCGGCACCGGTGAAGGCCCCGCGGCTGTGGCCGAAGAGCTGCGTCTCCAAGAGCTCGGGGGTGAAGGCAGCGCAGTTGACGGCCAAAAACGGCTGGCGCGCCCGCTGGCTCTCGGTGTGGAGGCGATGGGCCACCAGCTCCTTTCCCACCCCCGACTCGCCCACGATCAGGACCGGAAACGGCACATCCGCGAACTGCCGGATCAAGGCCCGCAGGGTCTCGATAACGGGGCTCGTGCCCAGGAGGTTAGCGCCTTCGCTGGAAGCGCGGGCCCGTTCCTCCGCCGCCACCATCGCGGACTGATGGGCAAGCCGGCCCTTGAGCACCAGAACATCGGTCGGCTTCGGGATGAAATCAACGGCACCCAAGGTCATGGCGTGCTGGATGGTGGTGCGCGAGCTCTGCCCGGAGAGGACCAGGATCTTCATGCCGGGATCGAAGGCGAGGAGCTCACCGACCAAGGTGAAGCCCTCCTCGGGGCTGTGCGGGGTGGGTGGCAATCCGAGATCGACGAGCGCCAGCGCCGGTACCGGGCAGAGGGAGCTCAATAAGGACTTGGCCCCGGCCCGCGTCGCCGCGCTGTGGAGCTCATACTCGTCATCGAGCACGAGGCCCAGGGACTCGACGATCAAAGGGTCATCGTCGACCAGCAAGAGCCTCGTCTTGGGGGTCGAGCCCGCACTGGCGCGGCAGGCGGTATCGTGTGTCGCCACAAACTCTAAGCCCTTGCGGGCCGAAACGGCGTGCGCTCCAGAACTATACGGCAGAAGCCGCAGCCCGCTTATGCTCGGCCGCCGCACCGATCCCGAGATTACGCCAGATCGCGACGGAGGCCTCGGACTGGTTCATGGTGTAGAAATGCAGCCCCGGCGCGCCCCGATCGAGGAGCTGTCGGCACAGCTCCGTAGTCACGTCCACGCCGAAATCCCGGATCGCCACCCGGTCGTCGCCGAAGTCGCGCAGCCGCTTCAGGATCCAACGCGGGATCTCGGCCCCGCAGGCATCCGAGAAACGCAGCAACTGCGTGCAATTGATGATCGGCATGACACCAGGGACGATGGGGATGTCGATGCCGAGCCTTCGGGATGCCTCGACGAAGCGGGAATAGGCGTCCACATTGTAAAAATACTGGGTGATGGCACTGTCGGCCCCGGCATCGACCTTACGCTTGAAGTTGAAAAGATCGGCCTCGGCGCCCGCCGCCTGGGGATGGAACTCCGGATAGGCCGCGACCTCGATGTAAAAGTGATCGCCGGTCTCACGGCGGATGAACTCGACCAGCTCATTGGCATAGCGCAGCTCCCCGTAGCTCGACGTACCCGAGGGCAGATCGCCGCGCAGGGCCACGATCCGGTCGATCCCGGCCGACCGGTAGGTCGCCAGCACGTCCCGTAGCGCCTGCATCGAACACCCGATGCAGGAGACATGGGGGGCGGCCGGGATCCCGGTCTTGTCGCGGATCTCGACCACGGTCTCGAAGGTACGTTCTCGCGTGCTGCCCCCGGCGCCGAAGGTCACGGAGAAGTAATCAGGCCGCAACGCCGCGAGGCGGTCACGGGTGACCTCGAGCTTCCCCACCGCTTCCGGCGTACGCGGTGGGAAGAACTCGAAGCTGAAGAGCCGATCGCTTGTGTGTGATCTCATAGATGACACACTGCGGCCTACCTCAGAACAACCTCAGTACCGGTAGTATTCCGGCTTATAAGGGCCGTCCACCGGGACACCGATGTAGGCGGTCTGCTCCTCGGTCATGCGCGTGAGCTTGACGCCGAGCTTGGCCAGATGCAGGCGCGCGACCTTCTCATCGAGCGCCTTGGGCAGTGTATAGACGCGCTTCTCGTACGCCTGGTGATGGTTCCAGATCTCGATCTGGGCCAGGACCTGGTTGGTGAAGGAGGCGGACATCACGAAGCTCGGGTGCCCGGTGCCGCATCCGAGGTTCACCAGCCGCCCTTCCGCCAGCACGATGAGGCGCTTGCCGTCCGGGAAGACGACGTGGTCGACCTGGGGCTTGATGTTCTCCCAGCGATACTGCCGCACGGAGGCGATGTCGATCTCCGAATCGAAGTGTCCGATGTTGCAGACGATGGCCTGGTCCTTCATGGCGCGCATGTGCTCGTGGGTGATCACGCGCACGTTGCCGGTCGCGGTTACGAAGATGTCCCCCTGCCCGCAGACATCATCCACGGTCACCACCCGGTAACCCTCCATGGCGGCTTGGAGCGCGCAGATGGGGTCGATCTCGGCGATCCACACCGTGGCCCCGAGCCCCCTGAGGGCCTGGGCGCAGCCCTTACCGACATCGCCATAGCCGATGACCACCGCGATCTTACCGGCGATCATGACGCCCGTGGCGCGCTTGATGCCGTCCATCAGAGATTCCCGGCAGCCATAGAGGTTGTCGAACTTCGACTTGGTCACCGAATCATTGACGTTGAAGGCCGGGACCTTCAGGGTGCCGGCGCGCATCCTCTCATAGAGACGATGCACGCCCGTGGTGGTCTCCTCCGATAAACCGCGTACATCGGCCAAGAGCTCCGGAAAACGCTCGTGCATCACCAAGGTGAGATCGCCCCCGTCGTCGAGGATCATATTGGGGCGCCAGCCGTCCGGACCGAAGATGGTCCTGTCGATGCACCACCAGAATTCCTCCTCGCTCTCCCCCTTCCAGGCGAATACCGGCACGCCTTCCACGGCCACCGCGGCCGCCGCATGGTCCTGAGTCGAGAAGATGTTGCAAGAGGACCACCGCACCTCGGCCCCGAGGTGCCCCAGGGTCTCGATGAGCACCGCGGTCTGGATGGTCATGTGCAGGCAGCCGGCGATCCGGGCACCGGCGAGCGGCTTTTGAGTCCCGTACTCCTCGCGCAACGCCATGAGGCCCGGCATCTCGGTCTCCGCGATGCGGATCTCCTTGCGACCCCATTCCGCAAGCCGGATGTCCGCCACCTTGTAGTCCACTTGGAACCGCTCGAGGGGTTGTGTGCTCATCGATTGCTCCTATGCCCTAGTATCGTTTGATCGCCGGGGAAAGGGTGCCGCCCTTAGCCCACCTGCGCCAGCGACGCGCGTTGGTGCCCACGGGTAAGCCCGAGCGCGTCGCGCAACGTCTCGACCCGATCGGTGCGCTCCCAGGTCAGCTCGCTCTCGGTGCGCCCGAAGTGTCCATAGGCCGCGGTCTTGCGGTACACCGGGCGTAGCAGTTGTAGCATGTCGATGATGCCTTTGGGGCGTAAATCGAATACCTCGCGCAGCGCGGCGATGAGGCGCGATCCCTCCACCGCACCGGTCCCGAAGGTATCGACGTCGATGGAGGTCGGCTCGGCCACGCCGATGGCATAGGACAGCTGGATCTCGCAGCGCTCGGCGACCCCGGCGGCCACCAGGTTCTTGGCGACATAACGCGCGGCGTAGGCCGCCGAGCGGTCCACCTTGGACGGGTCCTTGCCCGAAAACGCGCCGCCGCCGTGACGGGCCATGCCGCCATAGCTGTCCACGATGATCTTGCGTCCGGTCAAGCCGCAATCCCCCATCGGCCCGCCGACCACGAAGCGACCGGTGGGGTTGATGAAGAAGCGCGTGTCCTTACTGATCCACTCGGCCGGCAGGACCGGCAACAAGATCTCGTCCATGACCGCCTCCCGCAGGGTCGCCGGGGCGACCTCGGGGCTGTGCTGGGTCGACAGCACCACGGCATCGATCCCACAGGGCCTCTGGCCCTGATAACGGAAGGTGATCTGGCTCTTGGCGTCGGGCCTGAGCCACGGCAGGGCGCCGCTCTTGCGGATCTCTGCCTGGCGGCGCACCAGGCGGTGTGCGTAGGTGATGGGCGCGGGCATGAGCACGTCGGTCTCGCTACACGCGTAACCGAACATGAGCCCCTGGTCGCCGGCGCCCTGCTCGTGCCCTTCGGCCTCATCCACGCCTTGGGCGATGTCCGCCGACTGCTGCCCGACGGAGACGATCACGCCGCAGGTGTCCGCATCGAAGCCCATGTCCGAGCTCCGGTAGCCGATGTCGCGGATGACCTCGCGGGCGATGGTGCGAAAATCGACCCGGGCCGAGGTCGTGATCTCCCCGGCGATGACCACGAGCCCGGTGGTGAGTAGCGATTCGCAGGCGACCCGGCCGCGCGGGTCCTGAGCCAGGATCGCGTCCAGGATCGCATCGGAGATCTGATCGGCCATCTTGTCAGGGTGCCCTTCGGACACCGATTCGGAGGTAAACAAATGTGTGTGTTCCATGGTATCTTCTCTGTAGTCCCGTTCCAAAAAAGGCTTAGTTTAACTGGACACGGGGACGAAGGACAGCTTTAACGTTGCGCGTGTCTCCCCGCCCGCAGGGCCCGAATCGAGTGGATTGGGCAAGAACCATGACATGCTTATCGAACCGCTAGGAGGACTACCATGGCGTTGATGCAGGCCCCCGTGTGCGACTTCGGTGCGCCCGCACCGGATTTATCGTTGCGCGGGATAGACGGCAACACCTGGTCGCTCGCCGAGTGTCGCGGGGACCGGGGGACCTTGGTGATGTTCATCTGCAACCATTGTCCCTACGTCCAGGCCATCCAGGAGCGCCTGGTGCGCGACACCCGCGCCCTGCTCGATCAGGGGGTCAAGAGTGTCGCCATCATGCCCAACGACCCCCGCGACTACCCGGAGGATTCATTCGACAACATGCAACGGGTGGCGGCGCGCCTCGGCTATCCCTTTCCGTACCTCATCGACGACACCCAATCGGTGGCCCGGTCTTACGGCGCCATCTGCACCCCCGACTTCTTCGGCTACAACGCCGATCTGCGCTTGCAGTACCGCGGGCGGCTGGACGAAAGCGGCCGTCACCCGGCACCTCCCGAGGCCCGTCGCGAGCTCTACGAGGCGATGGTGGGCATCGCGCATACCGGCCAGGGTCCCAGGATGCAGGTCCCGAGCATGGGTTGCTCGATCAAATGGGCGAAGCCGGACTAGGGCCGCGCCGCCATCGATCCGCACCGTGAACACCGCGCAAAGACGAGAAGCCTACCGTCCCACCCGGCGCGAGCTGGCGAACGCCAGCCGCGTGGCGGTGCGATCTGAGCGAGACGGCGATGATCTGGCGGTTGGCGATCGAGCGCCGCGACGGTCCGACGGCCCTGCTCCTGACGCGCCAGAAGGTTACGCCCCAGCCGCGCACGGAAGGGCGCGCGGGGCCTATGTGCTCTTCGGCGGCCCCACCCCGCCCGAGGTGATCCTGCTCGCGACCGGCTCCGAGGTCGAGCAGGCGATGGGCGCGGCCCGGTTGCTCACGACCGAGGGATGCCGTGTGGGCGTGGTCTCCCTGCCCTCGGTCGACACCTTCGAGGCGCAGGACCAGGCGTATCGAGACACCGTGCTCCCGTCCGCCGCGCAAGCGCGTAGCCATCGAGGCGGGGATCGGAGATCATTGGTGCAAGTTCGTCGAGGGGATTGCAAAACCACGTTCCGTGACCGTGCATGGTAATGAATCGATAGGAGACGCAACCATGACAATCAAGATCGCAATCAACGGGTACGGCCGCATCGGCCGGAACATCGTGCGCGCGCTCTACGAAGGCGAGTACCGATCGAACCATGGCCGATCGGATATCGAGGTCGTGGCCATCAACGATCTGGGCGACGTCAAGACCAACGTGCACCTGACCCGTTACGACAGCGTGCACGGGCGTTTTCCGAGAAAGGTGGAAGCCACCGCCGAGGCCATGCTGGTCGACGGCGACCGCATCCGGGTGCTGGCCGAGCGCGATCCGGCCAAGCTGCCATGGGCCGAGCTCGGGGTCGATGTGGTACACGAGTGCACCGGTCTCTTCACCACCAAGGCCACGGCCGCGGCCCATCTCAAGGCCGGCGCCAAAAAGGTCATCGTCTCGGCCCCCGCGACCGAGGTCGATGCGAGCGTGGTCTACGGCGTCAACCATAAGACCCTCAAGGCATCCGATACCGTCATCTCGAATGCCTCGTGCACGACCAACTGCCTGGCGCCGCTCGTCAAGCCCTTGCACGAGCACATCGGGCTCCTGCGCGGGGTCATGACCACCATCCACGCCTATACCAACGACCAGGTCCTGATCGATGTCTACCACAAGGACCTGAGGCGGGCACGCTCGGCGACCCAGTCCATGATCCCGACCAAGACCGGCGCCGCCGCGGCGATCGGCCTGGTCCTGCCGGAGCTTGCCGGCAAGCTCGACGGCTACGCCATACGCGTCCCGACCGTCAATGTTTCGCTCGTGGATCTGAGCTTCGTCGCCGCGCGGGAAACGAGCGTCGAGGAGATCGACGCGCTCATGAAACAGGCGGCCGCTAGCGATCTGCGCGGCGTGCTCGAATACAACGGCGAACCTCTGGTATCGGTGGATTTCAACCACCATCCGGCGTCTTCGATCTATGAGGCCAGCGAGACACGGGTCATCGACGGGACGTTGGTCAAGGTGCTGGCCTGGTACGACAACGAATGGGGGTTCTCGAACCGCATGCTCGATACCACCGTCGCCTGGATGCAGGCGCGCTGAGGGCCCGATACTTTGATGCTCTCCATGTCGGATCTCGCCCTTGCCGGGAAGCGGGTCCTGATCCGCGAGGACTTGAATGTCCCCATCGAGAACGGCGGTATCTCCGATGATACCCGCATCCGGGCCGCGCTCCCCGCCATCCAGAAGGCCCTGGGGGCCGGGGCCCGGGTGCTGGTGGTCTCGCACCTCGGGCGCCCCCAGGAAGGGAGCTATGAGGCGTCGCTGTCCTTGGCACCGGTCGCTAGGTCGCTGTCCGCGCTGCTCGGCCGCGAGATCAGGCTCTGCAAGGACTGGCTTTCCGGCGTCACGGTCGCGCCCGGCGAGGCGGTCTTGTGCGAGAATGTGCGCTTCGAGCGCGGCGAGAGGGCCGACGACGATGTGCTCGCGCGCAAGATGGCGGCGCTTTGCGATGTCTATGTGAACGACGCCTTCGCCACCGCCCACCGCGCCGAGGCCTCGACCCATGGGATCGCCAAGTATGCCCCCAAGGTGTGCGCCGGACCGCTGCTTCAAGCCGAGGTGCAGGCGCTCGCCCGGATCGTCAAGGACCCCGAGCGGCCGCTCGTGGCCGTGATCGGCGGATCGAAGATCTCCACCAAGCTCGCGTTACTCGAGGCCCTCATTGAAAAGGTCGACAGGCTCATCGTCGGCGGCGGGATCCTGAATACCCTCATGCGCGCTGCCGGCTTGCCCATCGGGAAATCCCTTTGCGAGGAACCGCTCCTCTCGGTGGCCCGGACGCTGATGGACAAGGCACGGGCGCGGGGGGGTCAGATACCGCTGGCCGAGGATTGCGTCTGCGCCAAAGAGTATTCGCGCGCGGCGCACGCGACCGTCAAATCCGCCGCCGCGGTCTCCGAAGACGATCTCATCTTCGACATCGGCCCGAAGACCGCGGCACGCTTCACCGAGAGCCTTTCCGAAGCCCGCACCATCGTCTGGAACGGGCCGCTGGGTGTGTTCGAGCTCGAGCCCTTCGCCGCTGGCACGCGCGCCATCGCCGAGGCCATCGCCGCGAGTCAGGCCTTTTCCATCGCCGGCGGGGGCGAGACACTCGCGGCCATCGCCAAGTTCGGCGTCGCCGAACGCCTCTCCTACCTCTCGACGGGTGGTGGCGCCTTCCTGGAATTCCTGGAAGGCAAGACCCTGCCGGCCCTCGCCATCCTGAAGGAACGCGCCAAGGCCGATCCCGACTATGTACACCCGAGCGAGGGGTACTAACTTTCATGATTCGATGACGCAGCGCCCTTGATTATGAAAGACACTACGAGGGTGTGCCGTCGCTCTAGGGCTGAGATCGCGAAAGTTTTTGATGGCATCCGACCGCGAAACTAACTCGACCC
>JBOIDR010000093.1:0-16674 GCA_050740695.1 Gammaproteobacteria bacterium
TGACGCCTTTGTCCTGGCGCGCCAATCCCGATGAGGAAACCACCGACTGGAGAGCCGTGCGCGGGAGAACCGCCCACACGGTTCGGAGGGAGGGGAGGGCTGAGTGGCCCTTCCCTACCCCTATCGCTCGCTGATGTTGTAATACAAGACCTACCCGGCGGGGTAGCGCTCTCGGCAGCGCTGCTGACCGACTCCACCAAGCGTCGCGTCCTTGCGTGGCTGCGCAGGTTTTCCACTAGCGGGACCCGCCCGGTGATTGCGCCGATCCCCCACGGGATCGCGCAGTGAGCCGCGCGAGCACGGGGAGCAAAAACAGGCACGCGCCGACGGCGGCGATGATGCCGAGATCCATAACCAGGCCGAAGTTCTGCAAAGCAGGCTGGCTGGTGAGCATGGGCACGCCGAAACCGATGCACGACGCGAGGCCGGTGAGCAGGATGGGCACGCCGATGTGCGCGTAGAGGTGCCCATAGTCGCGCTCGTGTTCGAGCGCCATGAGGACGTGCAGGCTGTAATCGATGCAGAGTCCGATGAGGAGCGGCACACACAAGAGAGAGAGCGGGCCCAGCGCGACGCCGGTGACTACCAAGAGTGCGCCGAGAAGGAGAAACGAGAGGCCGAGGGCGGCGAAATTGAGCAATACCATGCGCAGGGAACGCTGGGCGACGGCGCACAGGACGAAGATGGCCGCGAGCACCCAGACGGAGAGGCGCCGGAGATCGGCGAGCGCGATCTGGTTGAGCTCGTCTTTGAGAGTGACCCAGCTCACCGGCAAGACGTCCGCAGCGGCGAGCACCAAGGCTTTAATTTTATTAGTTCCGCCGGGCGGCGCCGGGCGCTCGGCGGCGCCCGGGAGGCGCACGATGGCGCGACATCGATCGGGGTCTTCCCGGTAGATTTTAGCGAGGAGCGGGGACACGGCGGCGAAGGCGTCGTCTGCCCCGGCCGCAGCGCGATCGAGGGTCTCGGTCAGGGTGAGGGTCGGGCCGCTCCATTCGCTGCCGAGGCCGCGTGAATCGAAGGCGACGCGCAGTCGTGGGGTGATGTCGTCTTTCCACCGCGCGCGGTTTTCACGTTGGTGTGCGGGTGCGGGCAGGAAGGCACTCTGCGGCGAGCGACGGCCGCCGGTGACCAGCGCCGCGAGATCGTTGGCGGCCTGCCGGACCGCATCGCAATTCGGCGCCTCGACCAGGTAGATCGCATCCCCGAAGCTCGGATCGCCCCTGGCGAGGATCTGCTGGCCGCGAAAAGCGGCGGTCTCTGTCGGCTTCAGGCGCTCGAGATCGGGCGCGTAGAGCGCGGCGGGATCGCGCCACAGCCAGGCGGCGGCGATGAGGCCGAAGAGCGTTGCGAGCGCGAGCAGCGCTCGGCCGCGGCGCGCCATCGTCCGGGCCATCGCGCCGCTCATGCGTTTTAGAAAAGGAGGCGGTTTCGGTGGGCGGTCGGCCCATGCGGCGGGAAGCAACCAGGTGGCGAAGCACGCCGACGCCAGGAGCCCCGCGGCCACCAACACGGCGAGCTGACGCAGCCCGGGCAGGGACGAAAACGCGAGGACCAGGAACGCCGCCGCCGTCGTCACCGCGCTGAACCGGATCCCGCGGCACAGCCGCGCCCACACCGCACCGTCGTCCCGAAAATCCGAGGCGAAATGGTGATAGACGAGGATGCTGTAATCCATGCTGATCCCGAGCAGGATGCAGGCGAAGCCCATGCTGATCACATTGAGCGAGCCGATGCCGAGGCGCGCGGCGATGAGGCCCACGCCGAGGGCGAGAAACTGCGCGAGCAAAATCCAGCCGAGCGGCCTCAAGCTGCGATAAAAAGCCCAGAACGCCGCGCTAACGAGCACGGTGGCAACGACGATCATCAAGCGCATATCGCGGCGCATCTGTGTCGAGATCTCGGCCGTGAAAGCGGGACGGCCGGTGAGGAGGAGACGGGTCTCGCCGGGCAGAGTCCGTCGCACGGCGGCGTGGATCGCGGTAGAAAACTCCTCGCACTCGTCGAAGGTGATGAGCGGGCGCGTGGCGGTGACGGTGAGCGAGGTCGCGGGCCCTTCGGTCCATTGGAACGGGCTGTCGCCTTGCTCCTCTACGAGCACATCGAGGACGCCAAGCGGGTCGAATCGCCGCCGCGCCAGCTCTCCGGGGTCGAGCGCGCCGGCCAGCACCGAGGGCAGCTCATCGAGCCTCGCGCGCACCGGCCCAGGCCCGAGCGCGGCAACGACCCGCGTGAACGGTGCGGGCGCAAGGTTCCAGATCGCCCACGCGGCGAGCTGTGGCGCGGCTTTCGACCATTCGCCGCCGGACGCTTCGACCGACTCGACACCCGGTAGCGCGGCGAGGGCGGGCCGCAACTTCTGAAAGACCGGCTCACGCCCGGCACCGGGCAGCGTGTCGTCGAGGACCAGGATCACCTCGCGGTCGCTGACGAACTGACGCTGGAACCGATCGAGCCCGCGCACGCTCGGCAATTCCCGCGGGAACAACGCCAGCAACTCGGTTTCCAGCCGGATCGTCCACCCGGCCCATCCGGCCCCCGCCACGAGGGCGAGGACGACGGTCAGGCGCGGCAACCAGCCGGATGCGAGTGCGCGGCGGGACATAGATGGAATCGCCGTGGCCTAGGCCGAACTTCGTTAGGGCTATGTAGACAAGACGGCGGGGCACCCCCGCTCGCTATGCGTGAAGACGGATCTCGACGTGTTTTCATGAGCGTCGTGTCACCGCCCGCGTCAGAGACAGTTCCCGCCGCCTCGCCACACAGGCCACGCGCGTGACGGGCTTGCGGGCATGGCCGGAACGTACCCGCGTTTGTCACCGACGCGCTCGGCCGGCGTTTGCAGGATTGCGTGGACTCCGCGTCCTATGCAAAACTTCGACGTTCGCCTCCCACGGGACAAGCCGATGACGGGAAATGTTTCACGCGAGGAGATCTCCTATCGGGAACCGCAAGTCCCGCACCCTGTCCTCGACAGATACTATGCCAGCGAGCGGGACAGGCGGCCATTCATTCTCGACTTATTCGACGGCGCCGCGAGCTATTATGACCTGGTCTGCGCGCTGTTGTCGCTGGGCTCCGGCCAGTTCTATCGCCGCGCGGCGCTCAAGCGCTCCGGGCTTTGCGCCGGCATGAGGCTTCTCGATGTCGCCGTGGGCACGGGTCTCGTCGCACGGGCGGCCATAGACATCCTCCATGACCCCCGCTCCGTGGTCGGACTCGACCCCAGCAGCGGGATGTTGCGAGAAGCACGGAAGACCCTGGCCATTCCGCTGGTGCTGGGCATGGCAGAGCAACTGCCGTTCGGAAGAGACCGCTTCGATCGCTTGAGCATGGGGTATGGGCTCCGCCACGTGGCCGATCTGGGGGTGAGCTTCAGGGAGTGCCTGCGGGTCTTGAAACCGGGAGGCCGCATCCTGATCCTCGAGATATCCCGTCCTTCGTCGCGGGTCGGACGATTTTTCGTCCGGATTTACCTTCAGAAAGTCCTGCCTCCGATCGTGCGCATCCTCACCAGGAGCGGCCACGCCCAGATGCTGATGACCTATTATTGGGACACGATCGCGGAATGCGTCGAACCCGCTATCATCCTGGAGATCCTGGGCACGAGCGGCTTCGGTGGGGTCGAGCGGCGGGTATTCGGCGGGATATTCAGCGAATACACGGGCGTCAAACCGGCGACATGACTCACGGACACTGTCGGTGCCGGGAATCACAGGGATGGGATCACCGTATCGCGAGGGCGGCCGGATCGATACCGCGCAGCCCCCAGCGCCCGAGCAGCCGGAGAAGCCCGCAACCGTAGCGGGACGCGACCTTGACCCCCGATGCCTGCAGCGCTACCTGCCGCTCGATGTGATCGTGAGCCGCGACCCTCAGGAAATTCGGGCCCGCCTCCACCCATTCGCGCCCCGCGCGTTGCATCGCCGCCATCCGCCCATCGTAAAAATAAGCCACCAGATTGAACCAGGCCTCGAGGTTCGCCATCTGGGTGGCGGTATATCGCGCCATCGTCGAAGCCAGATCGACCGGAGAGCGGCTGTGTATCAGCGGTGTCAGCCCCTCGGCGAGGAGCTCGGCGGACAAGAGCGCGAGAGATACCCCCGGCGAAAGCATCGGATCGACGAAACCCAGGGCGTCTCCCACCATCACCCAGCCGGGACCGTAACCTCGCCTGGAGATGAGCTGGTAGTTGGAATACGTCGCGACGGGCGTCACGCGCCGGGCTTCTCCGCAGAGCGCGGTAAGCGGCGGTTCCAGGGCGATCGCGTTCGTGAGCCTCTTCTCCGCCGTGTCTCCCAGGCGCTCAAGGTCGGTCCGTCCCACCACGATTCCGACCGATAATCGGTCCCGTAAGGGAATGCACCAGCTCCACCCGGCCTTGAGGCGTGTGATCAGGACCTGTCCGATCGCTTCTTCCCACCGAAACCCCTCGTAGTGGGCGAAATGAGCCACGTCGTTTCGTGGACCGATGCGCGTGGGGATATCCAGAATGCGGGCCACCAACCGGCTGCGTCCCGTGGCGTCCACGATGAGATCGGGCGGCCGGCCGCGCCAGTGGGATGCCGCGGCCAGGGTCTCCGTGCTAAGTGCGAGCTCGGTTCCGGACTCTCGGGATGCCCGCTCCACGCGGGCGCGGCCGCGTACGATCCGCGCCCCCGAGGCGATCGCGTTGGCGCAGAGGACCTCGTCGAATCGTGGCCGTGGAACGTTATAGGCATAAGGCGGCACGGCCGGGGCGAAGCGTGCGAAGGTGAAGCTGAAGCGGTCGGTGGGCGACCAGACGAAGGAGGCGCCTGGTTTCTTAAGCCCAATGGTCGCGATCCGTTCCTCGATGCCCAGACGTCTCAGCATCGGTATCACCGCGGGGACCAGGGACTCGCCGACCAGCAACTCGGGACGCCGCCCGAGCTCGAAAAGCGTCACCTCGGCCCCGCGGCGGGCCAGGATCGCAGCCAGGGCCGATCCCGATGGGCCGGACCCGACGATAGCCACCCGCAGAACGCCGGTTTGCGGCGCGTTTGCGGTTGCGCGCATGATCCGCCGGATACCCCTCTTCCAACCCTATGAAGGTCGGCGTGATTCTACACGGCGAGCGCCGTGGTGTCCCGCGGCGGCGAGCGGTGATCGGGGCCCCTGCGAGGGTGATACCCCAGGGGAGCGCGATGCCGTGTGGCGGCTTCCGTCACGGCGCGTGACGCGTCGTCCGCGACCCAGGCCGGATGCCCGTGGTGCGATCCCGCCCGCCGGGCCGGCGGGGGCCGGGGAGGCGCAGGCTTGGCACAGGGGCAAGACCTCTCGAAAGTGACGTCGACCAACTCAGCCGCCACCGGGCCGATCGCCGATCACCAATGGGAGGCGAGGGCCGGCGTCGTCACCCCGCGCATCTCGATCTGCGTGGCGAAAGCCGAGCGAGCGCGTCAATTTGCAACGCGCGTGTTTCTATCGCGGCTCGCGACCGAGTTTGTGGAACGCTTTGATAAACAAAAGGGCTGAACACCTCCAAGCTCGAGGAGCACGTCGGCACGACAAAACGTGCCGCCCCAGGCATCGCGATGCAAAAACAGTTACGCGTGCCTGATTCAGGTGACCGTATTCTCATCGCCCGGCGGCTGCGGCGCACGCTCTTGGGAGGGGTTGTCACTTGCTCCGGTCTTCCGTTGCCGCTTCTCTTCTTTTTTCCGTTTCTTGGCAACATCCCTCTGACGCTTCGCGAACGCATAGTTGGGTTTTGGCATTTGTGATCTCCGAGGAATAATGGGGTCGTAGTGATTTATTTCCGTGCATCTTCAAGAGGCATAGTACTCCTGGACTGCTGAACTGTCCAACGTGCGAGTCCTGGGCCTGGGATCGGGGACTTTTCGGGCCCTTCATCGGCCCGAGGCACTATGGCGTTTTCGCGTCTCGGGCGAGCGAGGGCCAAGGGGGATTATGGGCTCAGGGCCTGCGTACCGGATCGGGAGCCGGTTCGGGATCAGGCCATTTGGAGGCGATCGAAAGCCAGGGCCAGGGATTGGCCTATTTGCCACGCGGAAGCGCGGGCGCCCGCCCAAGCACGTCAATACACTCAGCCGTTCCGCAATGGTCGCTACATCCCCGCATGGCTCAGCAGGCCTTTTTCGATGCGTTGCAAATAGGCGAGGATCAGGTCGCGCGTGCGGTAGGTGCCGAACGCCGCTTCGTCCTTCTCACGCACGATGGGGAAGGCGGAGAGAATGTAGTCCGCGTCCGCCTCGCCCAGACCGTAGAGATGCATGAACAGCGCGTCCAGGCGCGCCATGCGGTGGCGGCGTTCTTCCGGGTCCCAGACGAACGGAGGTTTTACTCTGCCGCTGCCGTCAACGTAGCCCAGGTCGCGCGCGAGCGGCGCCATGTCGTGGGCGGTATAGGTCAGCGCGAGCACTTCGGCGCGGATGTAGTCGGCGATTTTTGTCTTGCCGACGCGCTGCTCGAAAACGGCGGGGGCGATGACGGGCGATTGTTCAAGAATAAACAGGTTGATCGTCTGTCCCTGAAGCTTCTGACGCAATGAAAAGTCAAATGCGAACGTATTCATATTCGAAAGCAACAGTGCCGCGTTCACTGCCGCGTTTTCGGGCGATTGATCCTCCGGGATAAGAACCGGCACCTTGTTGCCGAATGCGACGCCAGGCATCAGCGCGGCAATCATCGTGCGCATGTTGGTCGGGGCCGTGATCTCCTTGAAGCCCAATGCCCAGCCTAGTGCACTGACCGGGCGAACCAAGTCTTCAAGTACGTAAAACTGTGACTGCGCCAGGCGGTCCGCACTAAGTTTCTGCGCTTCGGAGATCGCCTCCTGTTGCGCCGCCCGATGCAGATTCGCCGCGTTTACCACCACGTCCGCCGCGCGGTGGTCATACATCTGCACCATCTTGCCTTCATACAGCGGCACCGCCTCGGCCTTGCCCTTGGCCCAGCGATTGAGCGGCGCTGGTTTCCAGCCCCGCTTCTCCAGTTCGGCGCGGGTGAGGAACTTGTCCGAGTCGTTTGTCATGTGGAACATCGTCACGTAGCGCACCGGCCAGACTTTCTTCTCCGTGCCCATCGAGCGGTTCACTAGCACCGGATGATTGGCGTACATGTGCGTCGTGAGTTCCGCGTCACGTTTGGTCCGAAAGATCGGCGCGGCACCAGTGTTGGGGTTGACGCGGGTGAAGTCGGAACTGGTCAGCGCTAACACGCGGTTGCTGTCTTCCAGTTCCGTCAGCGTGTGCAGGAAGAAGGCGCACTTGGCTGTCTCGAAGCGCCTCCCCTCGCCGCCGAAGGCCAGGGCGCAGAACTTGAAGCGCGAATCCACGTCGGGGAAATAGCTGCCGCCGGGGTTACATCGATTCTCGAAATCCAGTAGCGCCGCCAGCCGCCCGGTGGAGGAGATGCCGCGAAAAAATTCCGCCGCGCCCTTGTCGGCGGCGATGCCTGACGGCGTGAGCAGGCCCACCAGCCCTTGCGTTTGCGCGAGCGCGGTGCCGCGCTCGACGAACAGGCTGTAGAGATTCACGTCGCCGCCGCCCAGCAGTGGATAGTCGCCGCTGTCGCGCAGCACGCGGGCGTGGCTTTCGGCGCGCTCGCTGGCTTCAAGATACTCGTGCCACAGCGGCGCGCTCTTCTTCCGCAGGTCGTCGATCATGCGCTTGCGGTCGGCGGCGCGGGCCTGCCGGGCGATGTTCAGTTCTCGCTCCGCGAACCACTCCACCTCTTGCAGCTTGATGCGGTCCCACGGTGGGTTGCCAATCACCGCGTCGAACCCGCCGCTGGCGGGCCAGACAGTGGGAAAGGCAGTCCACCAATGGAAGAAGCGCTCGCGTTTGGCCAGCGCCACGGCGCGGGCGAGCAAGTCGTTGGCGGCGCGCACGTCGGGACCCTCGCCCTCGATGCGCTCTTCAATCACGATGCCGGAGAGGTTGTAGCGGCCAGAGAAAATTTCCGCGACAGCGAGTTCCGCTGCGGAAAGCGGGGATTTGTCCCTAATCTTTTTCTTCTTTTGAATCGGCCAGCCGGGGACGAGCCAGCGCAGCGTGCGCCAGAAATCGAGCAGGGCGTGAATGGGCGCGACCTGGGCTTCGGCTTCGTCGGCGAGGCGCTTCGATTCGTGCGCCTCGGCGATCGAGGTATCGGTGAGTTCGGCCACGGCTTCGAGACTCCTGGCGGCGACTTCGAGCCGCGCCAGTTCGGCCGCCTGCAACAGCGTGCCGAGCGCGCTCATGCCAGCGCGCACCGTCTCCAGCTTCTCCCCGTGCAGCGAATCGCCGCACTTCAAATGGTGATCGAGGAAGGAGAGCGGCGCACCGACCGTGAATGTGTGCAGCCAGAGGGCGACCTTGGCCAGCTCCACGGCCATGGGGTTCTTGTCCACGCCGAAGATGACCTTCTTCAGGATCATGCGGCGGACGATGTGGCGGTCGTCCAGTTGCCGCTCGTCCAGCGCCCACTTGTGGTCGTGGCCGGTCGCGAGTATGCGGCGGCGGATGTCGGCCAGCCGCGCCACCACGGGCGAGGCGTAGGGCCGGCCCTGTTCGACCAGATGAGCGGCCCAGGGCGCAGCGTTCGCCTTGTCATCGGCTTCCTGCATGGCGACCAGCACGCGGTCGGCCAGGTAATCCACCAGCGCGACCAGAAAGTGGCCGCTGCCCATGGCCGGGTCGCAGATTTTTAGTTCCAGCAGTTGCGCGGCGGTATCGGCCTCGGCCAGCGCATCCCACTCGTAGGGCTTGAGGGCGCTCTTCTTGCCATAGCGCTTGATGAGTGCTTCGAAGGCGTTGGCGCGCTCGGCCACCAGCCGCCCCACGGATTCATCGAGGATCAGGCGCACCAGGTCGTCGTGGGTGTAGTAGCTGCCGCTCACCTTGCGGGCGAAACTCGCTGGTTGGGCGACGATGGTCGCGCCGGCCTTCTCCTGGACGAAAGTGAATTCGAGCAGGCGCTCGTAGATACCGCCCAGATGCGAAACGGAGAGGTCGCGGTAGTTGATGCGCGGCTTGAGGATGTCCTCGGTGCGGCGGGACAGGGCGTCGATGACCGGCGCGAGCTTCGCGTCCGCCACTCGCACACGCGCGAGGATAGGTGCACGGCTGCGCTCGAACAGGCCGCCGTTGTAGGCCGGCATGCCCACCGCGTCGTCGCCATCGGCAATGATACTGATAAGGTTGTCGAGCCGCCACCAGTAGTTGCTGGCCGTTCCGGAGAACCCCCGTCCGTGGTCGCGCTTGTCCGCAATCTCGTCGCGCAGCGCGGTGAGGCTGTAGTCCTGGTAGCGTGCATCGCGCACGGGCAGCAGCGCGCGGTCCTCGGCGTAGAGCACAAACAGCAGGCGGTAGAGAAGCACCAGCGCGGCTTCGCGCAGTTCATCGAGATAGGCGCGGGTGTAGCAGCCGTCGCCGTCCTTGTTCGCGTGGAGGTCGCTCGCGGCCAGCGCGTTGGCAAGGTCGGGGAACACTTCGGCGAACACCCGCTCGCCCAACTTGTGCGAGACGGTCTCCTCGTAGCGCCGCGCTTCAGTGAGGGCGATGGCGTGGTAACTGCGCCTCTCGCCGTCCCAGGACTGAGGAAGAAAAGCTTCGCGATGGAATAGCAGCCGGAACAGTTTCAGGCCGCGCCGGGAATCGAGCTCGTCCAACGCCAGATGAGTGCCGGGGATTTCGAGTAGGGACGCCACCTCCAGCTCGAAAAATTCCTCCGCCCGCGAGCGCGCGTCCTGCCAGTAGAGCCGCCACATTGCGCCGTTGGTGAGCAGGCCCCACTTGATTGCGCGGTCGCTCATCACCTCCGCCCGCGACAGGTAGCGCAGCATCTGCGATGAGGGTGCGCCGAAGTCGCGCGGTTTCGTGGCGCCCGCTACGCTGGCGCCGGTGCGGTCGAGCGGACGCATCCAGCGCTTGGCTTCCAGCAGGGCGATTCCGTGGTGGGTACGGCGGTCGTCGCTGCGTTCCTTGAGCGCGCGGGCCTTGGCGCCGGCGTCGGGGAAAAGCAGAAAATCGAGCACGTCGTCGCGCCCGGATTCGGAGAGATTGACCTGCGACATCCAGGAGTCGCCCCAACCCAGCAAATCAAGAATGGGCCCGATCAGTTCGTCCTCGGTTTGCCTTTCGTTGAGCGTCGAATCGGCGGCAAGACTGCCGTAAACCCTGCGCAGTGCGGCAGTGAAGCCATCGAGTGCGGCATCGTCGCAGGTTCGCCACGGATCGGTGTCGAGGATTCCGCGAGTGAGGAAATCAAGGGTAAAGAGTTGACCTTGCATGGAACGGAGTCAAGTGCGCGCCAGACGGCGGAGGACTCATGATGGTAGGTCCTCGACCCTTAGAAGCATAGGTCCTAATCGACTCTCCTTCAGACTGTTATAAAATCTCTGGTCGGCGGTCACGAGTCGATAGCCCTGACTTTCCGCTAAGGCAAGGTAGAGACTGTCGTACATCGTTCGGTGGAACTCTTCCGCAATTGTCCAGGCGGTCGGAAGCAGGGTGTCGGAGGAACGCACCTCGAGAGGAAACCGCAGGAAATCCTCCATGATCCGCCGCGCCACGTCCGCTTGGATCTCCCTCCGGCGCCATTTCTTCCAGAGCACATTGCCAAACTCCGCCCAGATGAGGTCGGGCGCGAATAGCAGGTAGTCATCCCGAAGGAGGCGAACGGCCTCATCGCTGTGAACCTCGGGAGAAACCACTTGACCGCGATACTCGCGTCCACAACCCAGCGGCTCAACGGTCGCGGTCCTCACGAACGAGATCGGCACTATCACTCAGCACCCGACCGGCCAAGTGCTCACTCCATCTCGCCGCTGCCCCACGCGCCTCTGCCGCAGAAAACTTGACTGCCTGCTCGAGGATGCGCTTCACCTCCGCTTGCAGGGAGCGCCCCTGCTGCTTGGCTTGCTCCTTGAGCCTTTCGATCGTCTCCGGGGCCAGACCCCGTACCAGCAACTGTGACATGCTCGGTCTCCCCCCGACTGACTGCTATCATAACGATAGCATTGCTTGGGGGGAAACACCAGGCGCTTGGCTTCGGTATCAAACGCAGCCCGTATCGCTGGGTGGCCAGGCCCCGCGATAAGGCACTAGGTCCCGGCCCGGCGCGCGCCGTCCGCGACTCAGGCCCGATGCCAGTGGGCGCCGCTCGGCCGCCCAGATCCACTACACTGGCCCGGCGGGACAGGGGCGAGGACCTGCACGGCGAGCCTCGTGGTATCCCCGCCGCTGACCGGGGACCCTGCGAGGGTCGTAATACTCAGCTCGTAACAGGGGCTAAACAGGGGCTATAGTTTGACAACCGGCTCGTGCGCATAGTAAACTTCCGCCCCGATGCCGGTTTAACCAGCTCGACCTCGGGGGCTTACGACAAACCTCGCGAACAGTCTCGTAGATGTTGGCCTGGTTCCACCGGGGCAATCATCCGAATGACCCCAATTGCATCAAACTAGACAATAAAGGGGTCGTCCCTGTAGCTATCCTTGACAGTAGCATCGATGTCACAACGATCAATGCGACTGCAAACGTTCGTGTGCTCAGGAGGTGTCCCTCATCTGCGCGCGCGAGCCACAATCGAGGAGGAAACATGAGAAAGAGATTCTTTTTGGCGGCGATCGGAATCGTTGTCCTGGCGGGGCTCGCTCTCACCACGGTGGCCGGCCCCTTGGATGGCTCGCGGCTGCGCACCAATCTGCGCGGATTTCAGGAGGTGCCCTCCATCTCGACGGCTGCCAGAGGCAGTTTCCGTGCACTGGTGTCCGAGGACGGAAACTCAATCGACTGGACGCTCACCTACAGGAACTTGGAAGCAGTAGTGCAGCAGGCCCACATTCATTTCGGCCAGACCGGTGTGAATGGTGGCATCACCGTCTTCCTTTGCACGAACCTCGGCAATGGCCCGGCGGGAATCCAGGCCTGTCCTGCATCGCCGGCTACCATCACGGGAACGATTACAGCGGCCGACGTCAGCCCGAATATCGCGGCCACGGAGGGAGCCAGGGCGCAGGGACTGGGTACAGGAGAATTCGCTGCGCTCATCCGAGCGATTCGCAGCGGAAACACCTACGCCAACGTCCATTCGGCCACATTCCCGGGCGGCGAGGTGCGAAGACAGATCCGGGCGCACGACGATCACGACGACTAGCCCGGAAGCAGGCGGAGCGCCTGCGCGGGAAGACCGATGCGTCGGAAAAGCCGCTGGTAGCGAGGATCGGATTCAAGAAGAGAAGCGGGGTGCGGCTTGTCGGGCAGTCCAGTGATGTGGATGCCGGGCGGGGGACTGTGCGCGCGGTTAGCGGATGTTCAGCGTGATGCGCAGGGCAGCCGGGTAGGACGCTCTGTGCGCACGAGGACGGACCCCGAACACTGCCTGCGCGCCCTCCCACTGACCTTGCCGATAGGGGGAGGGAAGCGCCACGCGGCCCTCCGCTTACCTTCGATCGGTGAACACCTCGGCGACGCGATACGAGGGCCAGATAGATGGCTCACGGTGATCTTGCCGATCGGGTCCGCGTAATACTTGCGTAGTTCCACATGCGCCAGCAGATGCAGCTTCGGGCTGGTATTCGGTACGGTCCATTCGAGCCTCGCGAGCGAAAGCGCCGCCGAGCACCAATGCCTCGGCGGAATTGATCGGATGTTCCGACCCGCGATCTGGTCCCGGCGACCCACCACAGGCCGTCCGAGGTGGCTGATGTCGTGTACGGTTAGGTCGGGCAGCTCAGAACCGAGGGTCTGCACGAGCGCGGCGACGCGCTCGCGGAAACCCCCAAGCGTGTCGCAGCACCTCGCCCCAGGCGTCCCATCACGTCGCGGACGAGTCAGCGAGGCGCGCACGGCCGCGGGACGCGTCTTCCGCGACCCAGACCGCATGCCCGGGGGGGCGATCCGCTCGGCGGCCCAGATCCACTACACTGGCCCGGCGGGGGACTGGGACTCAAAGACGTGGCGCAGGGGCAAGACATCTCGAGGGGCGAGGTCGAACGACTCGGCCGTTACCCCGTCGATCGCCAAGTCGATCGCGAATGGGAGGCGAGGGCCGGGGTCGTCACCCCGCTCGATCGGATGCTCGTGCGCCTGGCCCTGGCGCGCCTAGGAGACCCCGGCTGCGCGGTCGTCCTCTGGGACGGCGATGAGCTGTCCCCGCCGCACACCCCGGTCCGATTTCGCGTCACGGTCAAGAACCGCCGCGCGCTCCTCGGGCTTTGCTGGGACGCGGCGTCGCGATTCGGCGATCTCTACTGCAGGCGGGAGGTCGAGGTAGAGGGGGATCTCGCAAAGGCCATGGCCGAGGTCAATCGATCCCTCACGGCGCGCCGGGCCGGTTTCTTCGCCCGACTGCGCCGCTCGTCCCTCCCCCCCTTGTGGGAACGATACACCCGCGCGGAGGAAGCCGCCCGGGTCCGCCGGCATTACGATCTCGGCAACGACTTCTATCGCCTGTGGCTGGACCGGGACACGATGCAGTATACCTGCGCCTATTATCCAGAGCCGGGGCTGTGCCTGGAAGAGGCGCAGCGCGCCAAGGCCCATTATCTGTGTCGTAAGCTCAGACTGCGCCCGGGGGAAACCGTCGTGGAGGCCGGTTGCGGCTTCGGCGAACTGGCCTTTCTCATGGCCCGGCATTACGGCGTAAAGGTCACGGCCTACAACGTATCCCAAGAGCAGCTGGACTATGCGCGCACGCGCCTCGAGGAGGAGGGACTGGAGGCGCGGGTCACGTTTATCGAAGACGATTACCGAAACATCCGCGGCCGCTACGATGCTTTCGTCTCTATCGGCATGCTGGAGCACGTGGGAAAACACCGCTATGCCGCGCTCGGGGACGTGATCGATCGGTGTCTCGCGCCGAACGGCCGCGGCCTCATCCAATGTATCGGGAGGAACGCGCCTGTGCCGATGAACGTCTGGACGCAAAGGCACATCTTCCCGGGCGCCTATCCGCCGAGCCTCCGCGAGCTACTCGAGGTCTTCGAGCCCCAAGGTTTCTCGATCCTCGACGTGGAGAACCTGCGCCCGCACTACGTCAAGACGCTAGCCGATTGGCTCAGCCGTTATGAGACACACGCCGAGGCGGTGCAGGGCCGCTATGGGGAGGTCTTCATGCGAACCTGGTTCTTGTATCTCTCTGCCTCCCTCGCGGCATTTGAGACCGGTTGGTTGCAGCTCTTCCAGGTGCTCTTCAGCCGTCCGGGAAACAACGACCTCCCCGCGTCACGGGGGCATCTCTATGAAAACGGTCCGGTCCCGGGCCCACCGGTGTCCGGCGTTGCGGTCGGTACGCCACCCGGCGCATACTGAAATCCATGAGGATCTCGAGCACCGGGGGAAAGAAGCAGTTGCCGATCCGCGACCTTCGCAAGCGCCTCCCGGCAGACGCCCGGATCGATATCCTGGCGGCGCTGAGCGGCGGATGAGACCCGATACCCCCTGCTAGAATGAGCCGATCGGCTCGACACCCTGGTTTCGACGCATGCATCTCTCTCGTTTCGGACAGCGCTTCGCCCGGCCGTCCGGGATCGCAGAGCTCATGGAGGACCTCGGACGGGCACTGGCGGGCGGCGACACGCTCATGCTGGGCGGCGGCAACCCCGCCCACATCCCGGCGCTCGAGGCACTGTTCCGCGCCGAGCTCGCGAAGCTCTCGGCGACACCGGAGCGCTTCGCCGGCGCTTTCGGCGACTACAGCCCCCCGCAAGGCGAGGGCGGGTTCATCGAGGCCCTGGCGGGGCTGTTGCGGCACGAATACGGCTGGGACCTCGGCCCCGAGAACATCGCCCTCACCTCCGGCAGCCAGTTGAGCTTCTTCATGCTCTTCAATCTCTTCGCCGGCGAGGGCGGAGAGGGCACGCGCAAGAAGATCCTGCTACCCCTGTGTCCCGAGTACATCGGCTATACGGACCTGTGCGCGGAGCCGGACGGTATCGTGGCCCGGCGGCCGTTGATCGATCTCTGCGAGAGCGGGATTGATCCCTGCGCAAGCGGGATCGATGCCCGCGGCAGCGCGATAGATCCCTTCGAGGACCGGCGTTTCAAGTATCGCGTGAGCTTCGAGGATCTCGCGATCGGCGAGGACATCGGTGCCGTTTGTCTCTCACGCCCTACCAATCCGAGTGGAAACGTGATCTCGGAGCTCGACTTGAAACGACTCGCGACGCTCGCGCAGGGCCACGAGGTCCCCTTGATCGTCGATGGCGCCTATGGCCCGCCTTTTCCCAACATCCTGTTTCGCGATATCACCCCCGTGTGGGATGATTCCATGGTACTGAGCCTGAGCCTTTCGAAGCTCGGTCTACCCGGGGTACGGACCGGTATCGTCATCGCGCGGCCGGAGATCATCGCCGCCGTGGCACGCATGAACGCGATCCTGTCACTCGCGCCCGGAGGCATCGGCCCGGCGATTCTATACGATCTAATCGGGAATCGCGAGATCATCCGCATCGCACGCGAGATCATCCAACCCTATTACGCGGCGCGCCTCCGTGACGCCCTGAGCCAATTATCGCTCGCCCTCGAAGGCCTCCCCTACCGCGTTCACGAGCCCGAAGGCGCGATGTTCCTGTGGCTTTGGTTTCCAGACCTTCCGATCTCTACCCGTATGCTCTACGCCCGCTTGAAAGACCGGGGCGTCTTGGTCGTGCCCGGCGAGCATTTCTTCCCCGGTCTCCCAAGGGACTTCGGAAAACCCCACTGGCGCCACACCGAGGAGTGCATCCGGGTCCATTACGCCCAACCCCCTCGAGTGGTGGAGCAGGGATTCACCATCCTCGGCGAGGAGCTCCAACGCGCGTATGCTTGAAGCGAGCGGCGCCGACAGTGACCGACTATACCTTCGCCGGCTCGCTCAAGTGGCAAGACCTGCACCTCTTGCGGTCGCACTCATCGTTGAGGCGGTTGCGCCCCCTCACAAGTGCGGCGGCGGTGCGGATTCGGTCTTCTGCTTGAAGGCGCTGTCTCAACGGGCTATCCTACCATCAACCGACCCGGTAGCTCTGGCATGAGGCAGTTCAAGTGGATCGACTGGAACTTGCAAAAGATCGATGCTCACGGCCTCTCGGCGGAGGAGGTTGAGGCCGCGTTCGACCGCGTCTTCATACTACAAGAGCGCAAAGACGGTTCCTTCCAGATGTTCGCCGCGACGCCGTCGGGCCGCCGGATCTGGGTGATCTGGCGCTACGACCGGGAGGACGACGCGATCCCCGATGTCTTCGGCCAACTGGGCGACGTGCCCATCTTCGTGATCACCGCCTATTGAGAGGGACAGCAGATGACTATCCCCGGAACTGACGAGCGGAGCCTTGGGCGTCGAGCGCGCGACGAGCAGATCGCTGCGGAGGTCCAACTACCACCTCTAGCCTTGCTACCCGACACGTCCCCGTCGTCGGTCGAGGCCCACCTAGGCCGGCGGCATCGGCCCCTTGCTGTAGCGGGCGTGGTGGAGAACGGCCTGGTGCGTCCCCTCGATCCCGCTGTGAAGCTGCCGGAACACTCTCGGGTCATCATTGTAGCGTCGGAGGCGACGTGACCGCGGGGGCTGCCAGAATGCCCGCGCCGAACCAGCAAGCGTATTCCACCCGGTTTGCAAGGGAGGAAACGATGATGGCTTGTAAGGAAGACTGCAGGTATATATCCGGCCTGTCGGTGAGCGGGATATCCGCTCTGGCCATGATGGAATATGCGCGTTCTGGTTCCTTAT
>JBOIDR010000094.1:0-16615 GCA_050740695.1 Gammaproteobacteria bacterium
CTGAAGGGCTTGGCCCCCACCCTACCCTCCCCCGTCCGCAGAAAGCGCGGACAGGGGAGGGAGTCTCCGGGTTCCCTCCCCTGCGTAGCGGGGGACGGTCAGGGTGGGGGTCGAGCGTCGCGGTTCGAATTAGGGTCGACCTCATCCTATCGAGGGGGAAGGGACGATAAATTTCAAATGTCTTTGGCTAGTATTCTGTCCTTTAGAAACGAGAGCGCCTCCGGACAGCACCTTCACCCGGGGGATGACGTGATCAGCGGCGGTTTCTGCCATGCGTCGGCAAAAACCACGCTTCAGGAGAAGCTTCGTCTTTTACAAAAAGTCATGCTAACAGGCCCTGTAAACGCCCGTTCTGGACGATGAGATGCAATCTAAATGTTAATTTCTCACAGAATTTTCGTGACAAAGGTACTAGCTAGGCTTCAATTCAGCCACTATCTTCCCTCGGATGCTGTGGTGGTTTGCGGCAGCCTGCAAGGCGGTACGCGGAGGTACCGGCGTTTTTCAATCCGCCAACGATTGAAAAACAAAGGGGAAAGCAAAAGATCTACTTTTGCTTCCACAGTGTTGGCGGCGTGCTGCTGTTGAAACTGGATGACACCCCTCACAATGCCTCACAGAGAGACTATTCCTGCGCCGAGTACCAAACGAAGGCAGAGTATGGATACGGCACATACACCGCGCGCATCAAGGCTCCGAGTCAACAAGACGGAATGGTAACCGGGGTTTTTGCGTACCACGGCACTTACGGAGAGCCGGACCACCATGAGATCGATTTTGAATTTCTCGGAAAAGATCCGTCGACAGTGCAGATCAACTACTTCGCCGGTGGTGTCGGAGGCCACGAGGAGACTATTCCGCTAGGGTTTGATGCGTCGGCAGACTTCCACACCTATGCTTTTGTGTGGACGAGCAACGAGATTTCCTGGTTTGTCGATGGGGCTCTTAACTATTCCATATCGCCCTCCAGTGCACCAAGGCCTCCGGGTAGGATCATCGTGAATCTCTGGAATGGGCCGGGGCTAGATGGCTCGGGCTTGGTCCTCGGCGTTGCCCGTATAGGCCCTCGGGGTCATGGCACGCAGGCGGTCCTTTTCCGCTTCGGGGATCGGAAGGGTGGCGAGGAAGAGGTGCAGGGCTTCCCGATCGAGCTGCCGGCCCCGGGTCAAGTCCTTGAGACGCTCGTAGGCGTCCTCGATCCCGTAGCGACGCATGACGGTCTGGATGGGCTCGGCCAGAAGCTCCCAAGCCCCGTCGAGGTCTCGCGCGAGCGCCTCCCCATCGACCGTGAGGCGACCGAGCCCCTTGAGACAACTCTCGTAGGCGATGACCGCGTGCCCGATACCGACGCCGAGGTTGCGCAACACGGTCGAATCCGTGAGATCGCGTTGCCAGCGCGAAATGGGGAGCGTCTGCGCCAGATGCGTTAGGACCGCGTTCGCCATCCCGAGGTTGCCCTCGGCGTTCTCGAAATCGATGGGGTTGACCTTGTGCGGCATGGTCGAGGAGCCGATCTCGGTCTTCACCACCCTCTGCCGGAAATAACCGAGCGAGATATACCCCCAGAGGTCGCGACAGAGATCGATCACGACGGTGTTGAAACGCTCGATGATCGCCAGGACCTCGGCCAAATGATCGTGGGGCTCGATCTGGGTCGTATAGGGGTTCCATTCGAGCCCCAGGCCCTCGACGAAGTCCCGAGCGAGCGCCGGCCAGTCCAGCTCGGGATAGGCCGCGAAATGGGCGTTGTAGTTACCGACCGCCCCGTTCCACTTGCCGAGGATCGGCGCCGTCCTGAGCTGGCCATGCTGGCGCCGCAAGCGGTAGGCGAAGTTGGCCATCTCCTTGCCGAGGGTGGTGGGAGAGGCCGGCTGGCCGTGGGTGCGCGCGACCATGGCGACGTCGGCATGCGCATGGGCCATGAGCCTCAGGGCGTCGATGAGCCGCTCCCAAAGCGGCAGGATCGGATGGGCGCGGGCCGTGCGCAGCATTGAGGCGTAGGCCAGGTTGTTGATGTCCTCGGAGGTGCAGGCGAAGTGCAGGAATCCTGCGGCTGCGGCAAGCTCGGGATGCGTCGCGAGCCGCTCCCGCAAGAAGTACTCGACCGCCTTGACGTCGTGGTTGGTAACCGCCTCGACGGTCTTGACCCGCTCGGCGTCGTGCTCGTCGAAACCCTCGATGAGGTCGTCGAGAAAAGACTGAGCCTCCGCACTGAGCGGGGGGACCTCGGCTACCTCGGGCCGGCTCGCGAGGCACTGGAGCCAGCGGACCTCGATCAAGACTCGATGCCGGATGAGCCCGTATTCACTGAAGACAAGCCGCAGCGCCTCGGTCCTCGCGGCATAGCGGCCGTCCAGGGGCGAGATCGCGGTGAGGGGGGAGGGGTCCATGGGTCTGTTTGCGAATGTGTAACCTGCCAATCATCGTTACGTCGCCTCTACGATCTTCCCCACCAGATCCCTTCCGGCCGTGGGCGGCGGTAAAGGTCTTCCATCTGTTCTCATGATCTCGATCCATTCGTCGACTATCCGGCAAAGCCTTGCATACACTTGCGCTTCGTCGTCACCATGGCAACAGGGACCTATAATTCCTGGACATTGACCGACAAAGCACTGGTCCTCATCCGACCATTCCACAATCTTCAGGTAGCGGGCACTGTCTCTCATGCCTTCGACTCCAGAATCTTGGTTCTCACTTCACGTTCTTGGTATCGTTTAGCGTCATCACCCAATTGGCCCGAAACCGTGATTCGGATGCCTTTGGGATGCTCGAGGTTTCTGTGACTCCCTTTACCGCCGCGATCGATGAAGCCGGCGCTTTCAAGCTCACGGATCAACTCCCTGATCTTACGGGGCATACTTCGCGGTCAACCCAGTGCTCGGCTATTCCTCGTAGCACCACCAATGGAACCGTACCGGAATTCCGCCGGTATCGGTCACACAGAATCGTCGTCCACGAGGGGAAGTCCTGGCGACGGTACGGCGCGAAGCACGTCAGCAGACCGGTGCTACGCTGTCGGAATAGTCGCTCATGCTCGTCTCCCTGTCGGGCCCGCCGGTCGAGTTGGATCGCAAGTATGGTGCTAGGCAGGGGAAGGATCAATGGGCGGCGGAGAAGGCTAAGACCGGGCCGAGCAAGCTGGCCGGTCGAGGGGCGGCCGAGGGTCGGTCGTTCGGCACACGTGCGTCGGTCGCCGCGGTGCGGGCATGGTGGACCGACTGCCCCCAGGGCGGCAGGCGAGGCGGCCTTGAAATCCCCCCCTCCGTCCCCATAGGTTGGGCGGTAGCGCGCCGGCGCGCGGCCGGCGGCAGGATCGGGAGGAGATATGAGCGTAGACGTCAATAAAGAAACACGGGGATTCCAGGCCGAGGTCCGGCAGCTCCTGGACCTCATGGTGCACTCCCTCTACAGCAACAAGGAGATCTTCCTCCGGGAACTGGTCTCCAACGCCTCGGATGCGGCCGAGAGGCTGCGCTTCGAGGCCTTAGGCAACGAGGCGCTCTTCGAGGGCGACACCGAGCTCCAGATCGAGGTCGAGTGGAGCACAGAGCAGAAGACCGTCACGGTGCGCGACAACGGCATCGGCATGTCGCGCGAGGAGGTGGTCGAGAACCTCGGGACCATCGCCAAGTCCGGCACCCGCGAGTTCTTCCAGTCCTTGACCGGTGACCGGCAGAAGGACACCCAGCTCATCGGTCAGTTCGGGGTCGGGTTCTATTCCGCCTTCATCGTCGCCGATCGGGTCACGGTGACGAGCCGCCGCGCCGGCCTGCCGCCCGAGGAAGGCGTGCGCTTCGAGTCGGACGGCCAGGGCGAGTACACGCTCCACACCCTGCAGCGCAAGGCGCGCGGGACCGAGGTGGTCCTGCACCTTCGCGAGGGCGAGGACGAGCTCCTGAACGGCTATCGCCTGCGCGAGATCATCCACAAGTACTCCGACCATATCCCCCTGCCCATCCTGATGGCTAAGGAGGGCAAGGATGCCAAGGGCACCGAGCGCGTCAACACCGCCACAGCGCTTTGGGCCCGACCCAAGACCGAGATAAGCGAAGAAGAATACGCCGAGTTCTACAAGCACACGGCCCACGACTTCGAGGCGCCGATGGCGCGCGTGCACAGCAAGGTCGAAGGCAACCTCGAATACATCCTCTTGCTGTTCGTCCCCAAACGCGCGCCCTTCGATCTCTGGGACCGCGACAGCCGCCGCGGGGTCAAGCTCTATGTCCGGCGGGTGTTCATCCTGGACGACGCCGAGCAACTCATGCCGCGCTATCTGCGCTTCGTGCGCGGGGTGGTGGACTCGAACGATCTCCCGCTAAATATCTCGCGCGAGATCCTGCAGCACAACAAGGTCATCGACACCATCCGCGCGACCGCCGTGAAGAAGGTCCTGGGGCTATTCGAGGACCTCGTCGCCGAAGAAAAGTACGCGGAGATCTGGACGACCTTCGGGCGGGTCATCAAGGAGGGGATCATCGAGGACACGCCGAACCGCGAGCGCATCGCAAAGCTCCTGCGCTTTTCGAGCACCAAGACGGATTCCGAAACGGAGGACGTCTCGCTCGACGATTACGTCGGCAGGATGAAGGAGGGGCAGAAGGACATCTACTACCTCATCGCCGAGAGTTTCCTGACCGCCAAGAACAGCCCGCACCTCGAGGTCTTCCGCAAGAAAGGCATCGAGGTCCTGCTCCTCTCGGACCCGGTGGATGAATGGGTCGTGAGCCACCTCGCGGAGCACGACGGCAAATCGCTCAAGTCGGTGAGCAAGGGCGACCTCGATCTCGGGACCCTGGAGGACAAAGACGAGAAAAAGCGCGCCGAGGAGACGGCGGGCGAGTACCAGGACCTGATCGCGCGGGTCAAGAAGAGCCTCGATACGCGCGTCAAGGACGTGCGCGTGACCCACCGCCTGACCAGCTCGCCGGCTTGCCTCGTGGCCGACGAGCACGGGCTCGGCGCGAATCTCGAGCGCCTGCTCAAGTCGGCGGGGCAGGAGGTGCCGGCGAGCCCGCCGATCCTGGAGATCAACCCGAGCCACCCGATCGTGCAACGGCTCCGGGACCAGGACGGCGGCGCGCGCTTCGACGACTGGGCCCGTATCCTGTTCGACCAGGCCCTGCTCTCCGAGGGCGGCAAGCTCGAAGACCCCGCGGGCTTCGTACACCGGCTGAACGAGATGTTCCTGGTCATGGCCGGGGGAGCGGCGAGTGCCCCGCACGAGGCCGAAGAGACCCATTGAACCGGCGGGCTCGGCCCGAGCGCCCAGGCCGTCTCACGCTCGATAAGATCCGGACCCCCCGCGATCTGGTCCTGTGGGCCGAGGCTCGGTGCGAGGGTGCCGGGCTCTCCTATGGCCACGGTACGACGAGCGCCCGTGAGGAGGCGGTCTTCCTCGTCTTCCACGCGCTCGGCCTGCCGTTCGATGTCCCGGACGCGGCGCTCGACCGGCCTTTGATGCCGGAGGCGAAGTCGCGCGCGCTGGCGCTCATCCGCGAGCGCATCCGTACCCGCAAACCGGCCGCCTATGTCCTCGGCGAGTCGTGGTTTGCGGGGCTCGTGTTCTATGTTGACGAGCGCGTTCTGGTGCCCCGATCGCCGATCGCCGAGCTCATCGAAGCGCGGTTCTCCCCGTGGCTCGAGGATCCCCGCCGCATCCTCGACATCGGTACCGGCAGCGGCTGCATCGCGATCGCCTGCGCCCTGGCGTTCCCGGAGGCGGAGGTCCACGCCACGGATATCTCCGCAGGGGCATTGGAGATCGCCAGCCGCAACGCCGAGCGACACGGCGTTCGGGATCGCGTCCGCTTGCTGCGCTCGGATGTGTACGAGTCCTTGGCAGGCGAGCGCTACGACCTCATCGTCAGCAACCCGCCCTATGTGCCGGCTGTTCATTTGGCGACCCTCCCGCCCGAGCACCGCCACGAGCCGTCACTCGGCCTCCATGGCGGCGACGACGGCCTCGCGATCGTGAGTCGGATCCTGGAGGGCGCCAGCGTACACCTGAGCGAGCACGGGACCTTGATCATCGAGGCCGGCGAAGCGGCCCCGGCCGTCGAGACCCGCTACCCGCGCCTGCCCTTCGTGTGGCTCGAATTCGAGCGCGGCGGAGAGGGAGTGTTCCTGCTGGAGGCCCAAGAGCTGCGACGGTGGTGTCCCCAATCAAGCGCCTCGCGCTGAGCGCTTGCCAGACTGAATCATTCGCGTGTGATCCGTGGATCGCCGTTGGATTCTATTGACGTCATCGCGCCGGCGGGAGGAACATGGTCTCGACCGCCGACGTGCTTCAACGCTCCTCGAATGAATTGCGCGTGCGGTACACGGGACGACCCCGGGCCACCTACGCAACGCGACACGAAGAAAATCATGGGGCACACGCCGATGGTTGCCACATTCACCCGTGCCATCGAGCGCGGCTGTCAAGCCCCCGGCGTGTTCCGCGGCCTTAGGGACTCGACATCGGAGAGCGGGTTCGCGCTTGCAAGCCCATGAAATTAGGGTTAGCCGCTCCGCATTCCCGCCTGAGCGCCGGTTCCGGATCGTCGCTGCGACGATGACGATAGCAAGAAAATAGATGTTGAAAAATAGAAAAATGAATAAGCTTCGACCACCCAAACCAACTCTACCGAAGCCATCGTTGCGTTTCACCGAGGTGTCGCTGGAAAACTGGCGAAACTTCGCCTCGGTTCGTGTGGAATTGCAGCGGCGCGTGTTTCTAATCGGCCCCAATGCCTCTGGAAAATCCAACTTCCTGGACCTGTTCCGATTCCTGCACGACCTCGTGTCCGTCGGGGGAGGCTTTCAGGAGGCCGTGCGCAAGCGTCGGGGCATCTCGAGCCTGCGCTGTCTCGCCGCGCGAAGGCACTCCGACATCACGGTGCGCCTCAGCATCGGAGATGACGAACAGACCTCGGCATGGCGATACGAGCTTCGCTTCAATCAGGACAATAGGCAACGAGCGGTTATCAAGGAAGAAAGGGTGGTGAGGCACGGGGAAGGAATCCTGCGCCGTCCCGACGACAAGGATCGAAGTGACCCGGATCGACTCACGGAGACCTCGCTAGAACAGGTGCACGCGAATCAGCCTTTCCGTGCGGTCGCCGATTTTTTCGCATCGACCAGGTACTTGCATATTGTTCCCCAACTGATCCGTGAGCCGGACCGTTCCGTTGGGAGATCGAACGACCCTTTCGGAGGGGATTTTCTAGAGCAAGTCGCTCGCACGCCGGAGAAGACGCGTAACGCGTGGCTGAGACGCATCGGCGACGCCCTGCGACTCGCGGTGCCTCAACTGAAAGAGCTGGAGCTGTGGAGAGACGTGCGTGGTACGCCCCACTTGCGTGGTAAATATGAACACTGGCGGCCACAAGGGGCCTGGCAAACGGAGGAGCAGTTCTCGGACGGGACGCTTCGGCTCATGGGGCTTTTGTGGATCGCCCTGGCCGGCGGTGGCCCTTTGCTCTTGGAAGAGCCCGAGTTGAATCTCCACCCGGAGGTGGTTCGATGCATTCCGCAGATGTTTTCTCGTCTCCAGCGGCGTACCGGTCGGCAGATCATGGTCAGCACCCACTCTCCTGATTTGCTGCGAGACAGTGGTATTGGCGCAAACGAGCTGTTGCTTCTTGCACCACGGACAGAAGGAACCTCAATAAGAGCCGCCGGTAGTTTCGAGGACATCAAGGCGCTACTGGAGGGCGGCGTAGTCCTGGCCGAAGCGGCCATCCCGCAGACCGCTCCACCCAACGCGCGGCAACTGACGCTCTTTGGCGATTGATGGATGGCCGATCCGACCACCGTTGTGGTGAGTGCGGCCACCGAGGGGATCGTCGATGAAGCGGTTGGCGCGCCGCATGATTCTGGAGGTAGGCGCTCAACCGGGGCCGATCTATGGCAAGAACGGCAAGCGGCATCTGCGCGAGCGGATCACGATGGGCGCGCGGGGGCGAGCCGGCATAGGCCCGGCATCCCCAGGACTTGACTGCTAGTCAACACGGTAGTATGTTAATTATGAACATCTACCTGAGCGTTGCCGGCCAGGTCGAATTCATAGAGGCGAGAGGAAATGAGTCTGGATGACCGTTACGTTGATCTCAAGGGACGCGAGTTCTCGCTCGCGGAATTGGATGCGGACGAGCGGACGTTGCTCAAGAGCTTAGAGCAACGTGCCGATCGCGCACCGCCCTGGCACGAGCTCGCCAACTTCTGGATGAAGCTCGTGGGGGAGTTTTATGATGGCCGCGGCCTATCGCGGTCGCAGGTACGGCACACGGTGCTGTATCCGTATTGCCCAGGACCTAGCCAACCGGCTCGCAGTCGAGCAAGGCGTCGCACGTCTGCCGGACTACCGAGACGAGATCGAGGCGCTCGTTCGCACCCGGTTCAAGACGCGCCGCGAGTTCTGCGAAGCCACGGGCTTGTCCGAGGACATGCTGAGCCACGTCCTTGCCGGTCGCAAACATATTGCGATCGATACACTCAGCGACGCACTGAGCCGGATCGGGTGTGCTCTCAAGATCGTGCCTCAAACCGGTGCCAAGCGCCGCCAGCGCGATCCGAGAGCCGCGGCGTAGCGTGTGGTCGTGCACCGCTATCTGCAGAAAGCTCAGACGTAAGTGGCAAAACGACAAACAATCGGCCGCCTAGAATTCCGTTCGACTCGCAGCACGTGAGACGCCGCTTGCGCAGGTCGTCAACCTACCTCCGACACCATGCCGCTATTCCTCGCCAAACGCGCCTCTCACCTGAGCGAGGCCATGGACGGCCCGGACTGCGATCCCGCCCTGCTCGAGCGTTCCTACCGTCAGTTCCGAGCCGTCAACGGGCTCCTGTCGCGGAGCCGCTTCGTGTACCGGCGGTTTATCCGGCCGCTTATGAGCGACCGCGGCCGGCGCTACTCGCTGCTCGACATCGGCTTCGGGGGTGGGGACATCGCTCGCGGGCTGGCGCGCTGGGCTCGACAGGACGGCTTGGACCTCTGGGTCACGGGCATCGACATCGACCCCCGTGCCTATTCCTATGTCCAACATTTCCCCCGGAGCCCCAAGCTGTCCTTCCGATTGGCCGATGTCGCCACACTGGTCGCACGAGGGGAGCGTTTCGATTTCGTGCTATCGAATCACGTCCTGCACCACCTGGATGCGCCGGGCTTGCAGGCGATGCTGGGCGCAGCCCAAGCCCTCGGCGAGCGCATCGTCGTCTTCAACGATATCCGGCGATCCGGTCTTGCGTATCTCGGGTTCTGGCTCCTGACCGCGGTGGCATTCCGCCGCTCCTACATCCGCCAGGACGGGCTCGTCTCGATCCGCAGGAGCTATACGGCGAAGGAGCTTAGGGCCGTTGTTCCCGCCGGGTGGGAGACCCTGCGCGCAATGCCCTTTCGCCTCCTGTTGATCCACCGGACGCGGGGATCGGCGTGATTCGCCATACCCGTCCGGGATTGGCTCGAATTCCTAGGCCACGGGCCGGGCGACCGGCGCGCACGCGCATGGCCATGAGGGGGAACGTCGAGCCCCGGGGAGCGGTCTAGGAAGGCGAGTCCGCGTGGTCCTCGCCACGATCCGAGTTCGGAGTATCCAGCAGCACGCGGGGGCGCGCGCCCAGCGATTCGGCGATCGACGCCGCAAGCTCTTCCGCTTTTTTAATCTCCCGCCGACGCATGAGCTTGCGTATCTCCACGAGCGATTCTTTGGCGTCCTGCGATCCGCGCTTTTCGGCGGTCCGGCACCAGGCATAGGCGGTCACGCGATCGCGCGCAACACCGCGGCCCAAGGCATAGGACAGACAGAGGTAGAACTGTCCCTCCACGAGGTTCTGGCGCGCCGCCTGCTCGAACCAGTGCACCGCGATTTCCAATTCCTCAGGCACGCCGCGGCCTTCGGCGTACATCAATCCCAGATAATATTGGGCCGCTGCATGCCCGCGCTCGGCGGCTGCCGAGAACAGTTCCACCGCTTTGCGATCGTCGACCGGGACGCCCGTACCGTGACGATAGGCATGACCGAGGCGAAACAGGCGATCGGTGTCGGGGAACTCCATCGGCGCCGGCCGCGCGGGCCCGGCGTCCGCCGCGACGGCGGGCACGGCATCCTGTGCGACAGTGGGAACCTTCTCGGCCGATCGGCTCTCCGGCCCGTCATCCCGGAGGGAACCGATGCCCAGTACCAACGCGGCCGCGATCCCGACCGCGGACAGCGCCCACGCACGCCGGATGGATCGGGAAGAACGCGGAGGCGCGATGGAACCCTCGACCGATGCGTGGGGTATCGAGACCGGACCCGGGCGCCGTGGCAACGATGTCGGCCCGAGCGAGACCAGACGACCACCACTCTGCAGCGCGGCGAGGGACTCGATCAGCTCGCCGGCGTCGGCGAAGCGCGCCGCCGGGTCCTTGGCAAGCATGCGGTCCAGTAACGGCTGGTAGCGCCGGTACGAGGCCGGCAGCGCCGGAACCCGGTCGTTGAGATGCCTGAGGATGGTGTCGACCTCCGAGTCCCCGTGGTAGGGGGGCTCGCCGATGAGCATCTCGTACAACACGACCCCCAGGCTGTAGAGGTCCGAGCGCCCATCCACGGCCCTGCCCAGGGCCTGCTCGGGGCTCATGTAGCGCGGGGTACCTACGAGCTTTCCCGTCGCCGTGAGGTCGCTGTCGAGGCGCTGGCTCTTGGCGATGCCGAAGTCGGTCAGAAGGGGCGTGCCATCGCACCGGAACAGGATATTGGCCGGCTTCAGGTCCCTATGGACCACGCCCTTGCGATGGGCAAACCCCAGGCAATCCGCCATCCTGGCGGTGAGATCCAAAGCCGCTTCCGGGCTCTGCCCGTCGGCGATTCGGGCCTTGAGGTCGCCGCCGTCCACGTACTCCATGGAGATGTAGTGCAGGCCCTCGGCGATCCCGACATCGTGCACGGTGACGATGTTGCCATGGACCAGGTTCGCGATGATCCGCCCTTCGTTGACGAAGCGCTCCGAGAATTCCGGGGAGTCCGGATCCCTGAGGATCTTGAGCGCCACCGGCCGATCCAGGGACTCCTGGATCGCGAGATACACGGCGGCCATCCCGCCCTTGCCGATGAGGCGGTCGATGCGATAGCCCGGGATGAAATCGTGTCGCAAGCTAACATACCGGCCCGGCCGTATCGGGGCCGGGGACTCGGCTCAAACCGGAAACACTCCTAACCCTAACATACAAAGTGCTAGCATACACAGGGCAACGGCCACCACCGGGGACCAGCGCGCCGGTGGCTCGCTCTTAGGTCTCCTGGGCTGCGGCTGCGCCGCGCCCGCACAGGACCTCACGACTTCCCTTTCGATCACTACGGTCTTCCGATCGCCGGCCGGCGCCTCGCTCGGCGACCACCGATCGACCGGGCCGAGGTAGATCTCGGTCTTGGAGTCGCGCCAGTCGCGGGTAAAGTCCCATTTGGGCCGATAGCCGTCGACCACGTACTCCGCGATGCGAGCCGCCACCGGGGCGATGCCCGCGTTTCGAGGCCCGCCCCCCTCCTGGGTACGCGCCCCGCCCCGGTATCGCCAACGCTCATCCCGCCTAGGATCCACCGTCTCCGGAAGTCCGTCCAAGGTCTTCTGGACGCGCGCGCGGTCGAATACCGGACACAGCCGACAGCCGGCCATGGCCGACTCGAGCGTTTGCGAGATCCTGGGTTTGTCGAAATGCCAGACGCCCTGTGCATCCAGGCTGCCGTAGGCCATCCAGCCGTGGCCCGCCTCATCGATCGGCATATCGAGCCGTCGGCACCCCCAGAGGTTGTATTCGAGGCGATTGTTCCCGAAGCAATACTGCTCCGGATCCTCGGATGCCTGGCGCTTGCTATAACATTCGCCACCCAGTCGAATCAGGTCATCGCGCCGCGCCTCGCCGCCGTCTATGGTGATCCGGAACGACTTCCATCCTCCCACCAGTTCGGATAATCGCATGAGCACCGCGATGTCCGTGATGGGCAGATCGATGGAATGGACCACCTCATTGCCCTCACCGGTATTGGTGAAGGATGGGATGCCGCGGCACAGCTCCATGGCTTCCCGATACGCCAGGGACTGGCTGTACGCGAAATAGATCCGGACCCTCGCCGCCGTCGCGGGGGTTCCCTCGAAAGTATGTTTGGGTCTCATGTGGCCCTCTTCACCCTCGTCGCCCCTCGAGGTCCTGGGCGGAGCCCGCCCACCCGGCAGCGGATCGCGCATCGCGTAGGTAGCGCTGGCTCACCATGGCCCTTTAGGCAATGTGCGCCTCCCCAGGCCATGGCGACGCGCATCGACGGCATCGGGAACCGGGTGCGTCGTGGTCTTCGCGGCCCGATGAGGCCGCGCGGAAGGGGTTCGAGCCTCGCGTGGGCGGAGGCGCGGCGAACGGCCGAATGTCGGCCGGGCCGCCCGATCAGGCGCTTCGGAAAGACTCGTCGTGATCGCGGCAGAGCTGGGTCTCGATGGTCAGATGGACCAGCTCCTCGTGCCGGCGAAGCCGTCGCCGGTAGCTTTCGACGGGCCTCGGCTCATGCGCCACGAGGGACACGATCGCGGCGAAGCGGCCCGCGCCGATCGGCCACACGTGCAGATCGGTGATGAGCACATCGCCATCGGACTCCAGCGCACGGCGGATCTCCGCCGGCAGATCCGAGGATGCCGGTGTGAGATCGAGCAGGATGCCGCTAGTATCCCGCAGGAGCCCATAGGCCCACACGGAAACAACCGCGCTGCCGACCAAACCCATCACCGGATCGAGCCACGACCAGCCGAAAAACCGGCCCGCGAGCAGGGCCCCGACTGCCGTCACCGAGGTGAATGCATCCGCGAGCACGTGGAGATAGGCGGAGCGCAGGTTGAGATCGTCGTGAGGGTGGTCCGTGTGGCCATCCTTGAGGAGGAGCGCGCAGATCACATTGACGAGGAGCCCGATCACCGCGACGGCAATGGCCTCGTCGAAGCGGATCGGTACCGGCAGGAAGGCGCGCTGCACCGACTCCCCGGCCATCAGAACCCCGACCATGCCGAGGATGACCGCGCTGGCGAAACCGCCGAGGACGCCGATCTTGCCCGTCCCGAAGCTGAAGCGCGGGTCCGTCGCATGGCGGCGACTCAGATGATAGGCCAGCGTGGTCACCAGGAAGGCGCTGACGTGGGTGCTCATGTGCCAGCCGTCCGCGAGCAGGGCCATCGAATCGAAGGCGATGCCGGCGGCGATCTCGACGATCATCATCGCGGCAGTGATGGCGATGACGATGCGGGTACGGCGTTCCGCCGCGGAGGAATCGACTGCGTAGTGGTGCGAGTGTTGTCGGTGGCGGTACCCGGTGGGGTGCGAGGGCGTGGAGGATGCGTTCATTGCCGGACGTCAGTGCAAGAGCCGCAGCCCCGCCGGAAGCTCCTCGCCGAAGAGCGCGTTGCGGTCTTCGCCCGTGACCTCGTGATATTCCTGGACCACGTGCCAGTCGGCCTCGCGCGCGCCGGATTCTTTGAGCTTTTCGATCACCCGGAGCCGCACCGGGGCGTGGACGTCGAGCGCGCGGGTGCCGGTTACCCGACAAGCGGCAGAGAACACCGAGACGAGGCCCTTGAGCCCCTGCCTCGGCCAGTCGAGCCCGGCCACGCGTTCGAACCAGCCCTCGACGAGCGCGGGGGACAGGACGGCATCGGCCGCGGCGTAGAGCGGTACGCGCGAGCACAGCCGCGCCAGCGCCCAGAAGACCGCCGGCTGGTCCTCTGCCCGGCCCCGCAATACGAGCTCGAAGAGCGACTTGGCCAGCTCGGTACGGGTCGTGAGCGGCAGGCGCTCGAGGGCACCCAGGAGGCGCGTGGCTTCCGGTGATTCGAGAGGCGATTTGCGGAACTGGGGCATGAGCACATCGAAGAGCCGCCTCTGCTGCTCGGCCGAGAGACCGCCCGCGACCCGGCGCCACATCATCCACCAGTTGGACTGCGCGCTCTTCTCCTTCTTGTGGTGCACACCGAGCGACCAGGCGCCCCAGAGCTGGGACAGGCGCCAGGGATCGAGCTCCGCGCCATAGCCGGGGCGCAACAGGAACCCCGCTAGGTATAGCCACGCGTTCTCGTGCGCCAGCGAGCGTCCCCGGCGGGTCATCCCCGGATACAGCGAGGGCCACAGACCGCGGAGCAGCGGTAGGCTCCACGCGGTGCGCGGCTGTCCCAGGATCCGCTCCAGATCCTTGATGAGCGATTTGGCGCTGTCCTTTTCTCCCAAGTCCTGCTTCTTGCCATAGAAATACGCGATGCGTTCGCAGCCCGCGCGCATGACGTCGTCCGACGGCCCCGAGGCCGGCGCGCTCGGGTCCCGCGACTCCACCGCGGCCCTGAGGTTGAAATCGAGCCGCCAGCGGCGATCGAGCGCCTTGCTGACGAGCGTCGTCTGCAAGACACCGAGCGGCGTCAGCTCGACCTCGAGGTTCACCTCCACCGAGCGCGCCCCCGCCTTACGCGGATCAAAGCTCCACTCGTCGAGCGTGAGCGTCGTATGCAGCGGGGGCAAGGGATTGAATACCCCCTCGTCGAGGCGCACGATCGCCCCGGGACGGTCGTCGCGCCGGTGCGTCGAGCTGTAGGCGGTGAAACGCGCCGGCCGGTTGAGCAAGAGGTCGAAGGTCCGCGACTCGAGGGTGGACGAGCGTCCCTCCTCGAAGCCTTGCGGCAGGATGCAGACGAGCTCGGTCGCGTCCTCGGGCCGCTCCCGGTGCAGCTCCAGGTAGACGCTGCGCGCGTATCCGGCCCGGATACGGCGCCGCGACTCGGCGACGAGCGCCGCGCAGTGGGCCGCGCCCTCCGCGATCGCGAGGTTGAGATCGGGGAGGTAGAGCCCGATCGGCCGCCGGCCCTGCCAGCGCTCGATGAGCGTGAGCAGGCGTTCCTGCAGAAAATGCGGGATCAGCGTACCCCCCGCGAACAACACCGCATCGACTGCCTGCCCGTCGAGAAACCCCGCGAGGTGCCGGCTGACCGCCGTATCGACCGCGTAGGGCAGCCCGATCTCCCGGAGCCCTATCTGTCGCGTGCGGGGTCGTTCGCCAGCCTCGGTGACGGGAAAGAACCCGTCCAGGATGACCTCGGACAGGTCGGCACGCGTGAGGGTCGCGTTCAAGACCGAGGCGAAGAGGCCCCCGCCCTCGCCGGGGATCGAGACATGGAAGACCTCTTCGGGCGGCCCCTCCCCCGACAGGATGCGTTCCTTGAGCCGCATCGATTGGGGCACGAGGTGCTGCCACTGGCGACGCGATAAGCGCCTGTCCAGATCACTTCCCAGGGCGCGGGCCTCGATGAGATGAGCGATGGCCAGATCGATGTTGTCCCCGCCCAAGAGCAGGTGGTCGCTGACCGCGAGGCGCTCGATGTCCGGCAACCCCGCATCTTCTCCGGGCGCATCCTCTCCGGGGGCTTCCGAATCGAGGGCGAGGTGAAACAGGCTGAGATCGGTCGTGCCGCCCCCTATGTCACAGACGAGCACCGTCTGGGCGTCCTCGGAAAGCCCGGGGAGGCGCTCCGTGAACCACGCCCGCGCGCCCTTCCCGGCACGAGCGCCGGCCCCTGCGCTCCAGGCATAAAAGGCCGCTTGCGGCTCTTCCAGGAGCCGGAAGCCATCGGAATACCCGGCCAGCGCCGCCGCCCGGCGGGTCAGGGCCTGGGCGGCCTCATCGAAGGAGGCCGGGACGGTCACGATGAGGTGCTGGCGGTCGAACGCGGCCCCCGGATCGGCCGCAGCGATGGTTGCGTCCCAGGCCGCGCGGAGGTACGCGAGGTACGCTGCGCTCACCTCGACCGGTGAGCGCTTGTCGGTATCGGGGATCTCCTCGGAGCCGAACGGCAGGAGGCGCGCCTCACGGTCGATGCCGCCGTGGGCGAGCCAGGACTTGGCCGAATGGATGACCCGGCCCGGCACGGCATCGAGCTGTGCCCTGGCATACACGCCGAGCGCGGCTGTCGGGGCCAGGCCGGGGATGATGCAAGGCAGCTCGTGGGCCTCGGTACCGAGATAATAGAACGAGGGCAAGAGCGGCCCCGCTGCGACGGTATCTCGGGTCTGGAGCTGGGGGACGGGCAGGACCGCGACGCGGCCGTGCTTGACCGCGAGGTCCATGTAGGCCAGGACGCAGTTGGTGGTACCGAGGTCGATACCGATGGCGTAGCGGGGGCGGCTCATAGGGCCGACTGCGCGCGTCGCCGCAGGGTCAAGGGGTTGGGAGCAGATCTATCGCGCATACCAAGTGCTTTGGCGCTTGCTTCTCGACCGGCTGCCTGAGCCCCGGCGCTCTTTACGGCGCCGATCCGGAACGAGCGCGCACGCTGACGAGCAGCGAATGGATGTGCTCGTCATCCTACACCGAGCTACGCTAAAAAACGGCAACTGTATTCGTGCCTTCGTCGACCAGATCTTTAGGGTCCGCCGTAACGGAATGCCCACCGTGATGAGCCGGGACACGCGGCTTTTCGGACCTACGCCGGGTTGTCCGTCGACAGCTCGGCCTGTCGGGGACTGGTCATTCTGCTTTACACATCATGCCGACTGCCTGGCCTAGCGAAGGGTTGGATGGTGGCGAAGAGGGGGCCAAGCGGGGCGCCGGGGGTGGGCGATATGCGATGATATGGTTGACCA
>JBOIDR010000095.1:0-16377 GCA_050740695.1 Gammaproteobacteria bacterium
GCCACGCTTCATTAAACCCAAAGGCTCAACGCCTTTATCAATCGAAAAGCGATCCCTTCCTGAAAACAGGAAGGGCGGTTTCGCACGCCTGTGTAAAGCTAGGTACTGTGGTTATGATCGGTCCCAACACAATAACTCAAACAAATTCTATTTCATGTGCAAATTCAACAAGCTGCTAGCACAGCTTATTCCCTCCCCCTGGCAGGGGGAGGGCGAGGGTGGGGGTTGAGCGCTGCGGGCTGCGTCGTTCCAATCGGACGCGCTCGACCCCCATCCTATCCTTCCCCCTGGGGAAGGGACCACGAATTTCAAATGTCTTTGGCTAGTACTTTTCATAAACACGTTTACCCTTTCAGGTAGCAGAACCAGGTCATGCCAGCGGAAGCTGGCATCCACGAAACCGGCGTAGTCGTGGATACCTGCTTTTCGCAGGCCGAAGACCTGGTGCAAGAGGCCTACCTCAAGGTTGTCAAGGCGCTCTCCGCCGATCCCGTCCGCGATCCGGACTTTACTCGACTCGCCGCGGGCCGGTTTCGACCGGTGCACCCCGCCTGCCGGCCGCACATCGACGGGGACGACGTACGCGGTACCGTCGCGGATACGAAGCACATAGCGCTGGCCGTTCTCGATACACTTCTCGTCCTCGCCGATGCGGCGCCACTCCTTCAGGGTCAGCGTTTCTATTTGCGTGTCGGCGTGCTTATGGCGGTTGGATGGCCGGGTCCGGTGCGGGAGTGTATCCAATGCCTCCACCGTTGCCGATGCGACAAATTGTCGCATCCGGCCGGGTGTGAGGGAGCGGCTACGCAGGCGAAGGAATAATCGGATCCCCTCCCCTGTCCGCGCCTTTTTGCGGACGGGGGAGGGTGGGGAGGGGGTCGGGCCTTCCCGGCGCTGACCAAGCGTCGTGTCTGGTGACGCGCCTCACCCCCTCCCCCAGCTTTCGCTGGGGCAAGCTCTGACCCTCCCCCGCTTCGCAGGGGAGGGAAAAAATTGCCCCTTCCCCTGTTCGCAGCTTTATTGCGAGGTTATAAGCGCAATGTTATCGATTACCAAGCGTGGCTCGGGAGAAGCACGACGGGATCTCTATCGCGCGACCCGCCGTAACCCGAATAGACGCAAGAGGAACCTCCTCACCGATCCGATACGCCGCTCACCGGAGGAGGTTACGGTGGTACAATGCCCCGGTGCCGTATAGCATCCTATTCGCGCAACCGGTTCGAGTCCAGATGCGGACGCTTACTGCACACCAGCGTACAACGGTTCTAGATGCGATCGAAAAGCAGCTTGTCATCAGCCGTTGGTAGATGCCCGCAGGGCAATCCGCCGCACGGGCCGCTTCAGCCGGCAGCCATACGGCGGAACGCAAAAAAGCGGCTTCCGCCCTGTCCGCCTTACGCGCGTTAAGGACGGAACCCCAAAAGAGGGTTCCGACCTACGCGGGCTGTACAAGGTTCCTGCGGTGGCGGGCTGGCGCTCGGCGCATGCCTCGGCATGAAGAACATCGGAAAGCCGTGTGCGGGAGAACCGCATACACGGTTTAATGAGGGAGGGCAGGCACGTGCCTGCTCTCTACTCTACACTTTGGGCCCGCCTCATCCGGTTCCACTCCCTCAGCCGACAGCCCCCTTTGGCCCGCATTCGCGTGAGAGGCGAAAACGCCGCGGATCCGGGCGCCTTGGACCGATGAATGGCCCGAAAAATCCCCGCTCCTGGACCGACGGCTTGCGTACTTGACAACCCACAAATCAATCTGTACCGTTCTTTCTCGCCGAAAAAGGGCTTTGAAATTGACTGTTTTGCAGCCCCCTGTTTGGTGGTCCTGTGTTTCGACGCTGTGGCTGTTGCTGCAAGCGGACATTAGTACCACTCAAGAGAAGAGGAGATTGTCATGCCTGTCAAAGCTATTCCCGAGGGTTACCACGACGTTACACCGTACCTGATCATCGACGGCGCCGCTGCTGCGCTCGATTTCTATAAGAAGGCTTTCGGCGCGGAGGAGGTGATGCGTCTGCCGATGGGCGACAAGATCGGTCACGCCGAGATCAAGATCGGTAATTCGCACGTGATGATGTCCGACGAGTGGCCCGACATGGGGGGCCTATCGCCGAAGAAGCGCGGCGGAACGAGCGTGAGCCTGATGCTTTGTGTAGAGAATGCCGATGCGGTGTTCGATCGTGCGATCAAGGCTGGAGCGACCGTCGAGCGGCCGGTCGAGAATCAGTTCTACGGCGACCGCACCGGCACGCTGGTCGACCCGTTCGGCCACAAGTGGTCGATCGGCACGCACATCGAGGACGTGCCGATGGACGAGCTGAAGCGGCGCATGGAATCGTGGTCGGCAGAACAAGAGAAGACCACCGCCTGAGATTGTCATTATGACCTGGCCTCAGTAGGGAGTAATCGCTGGACTCTCGGTGAAGACCGTGTCTCGGGTGCAGCCCACAACGCCTGGTAGGCCAAGGTGAGGGGGCCACCGGCCGCCATCCAAACCTGCACGGCTAACCGTATCGCCACGTCTCTTGATGCGCCGGCATCGGAGATGGCCTATCCTGTCGCTCCTTCGACCGGGAAGGCACTCGCTGCCCGGCACTCGACTCACAGATACGACACGGAGGTCGGCCATCCCCACTTGCGCCCGCTCGGCACTCCGTCTACCGTCCCCGAACGGCCGGAGAAGACGGTCGTCTACTGTGCCCGCCCGATCTCTGCGAGCGAGCGGCTGCTCTGGCGTAGCCGGCCGCGCGCCGGGGACAGGGACGGGCCCTGCATGGCGCGCCGAGGATGCAGCATCTGGCCCCGAATGCCCCGCTGCGTGCGGCGGTGACCGCCCACGCCGGCCTCCCGATGGCGGGATCCGCGCAGGGGTCGAGCCGGCCTGCCCCAACGGGTGAGCTGGTAGGCGCCGTTCCACTCCAAATCATCCTGCCAGCCAAGGTCACTTGACCGGCACCGGTGGGCTCGCCTCCCAGCGCCCCGGTGCTCGCCGTTGCAGTATCGGTTGCAAAACCGCGTTGAACGTCCTATCCTAGGAGGCCCCGACATTATGCACGCTGTATGGGGGTCCTGCCCATGATGTGTGCTGAGGGTGGAAATCCCGTCTGGCGGCAGCCGGATATACCGGTAGCCAACGGCACGCCTCTCAAACGTAGAATTTGCTGGATTGACCCGCTGTATGTGCATCCCTGCACATGATGTGTGCCGAGGACATAGAGCGAGCTTGAGCGTCAATTACGGTGAAACTCCAAAGGGGCGATATCGGCAAACCAACAAAAAGCCCCTAGGCGGGGGTGTGTGGATTACTGAGGCATGGCGCATTTTTTGGGATGAAAGAGACTTAACGCTTATAACCTAATTTTAGTTGACGCCCATGCTTTGCTTAGTCTTCCGTCCGAGAACGGTAAACACGTCGCCTTCAGGCGTAAAGACAGTAGCGCGGGATGGATGAAGAACTATAAGGTAACGACTATAAGAATGGCGGCCGCACGGTTTGGGATGGTACGTACCACTGCACAACCACAAACGGTGAACCCGTGAAAAACCTCATTCAGGCGAAGACCCCGGCGACATTCGACTCCAGCGTCACCAAACGCGCCAAACAGCGCGGTAATGGCCAGCCCAGCGATGGCGACGCCATGCACCAGATTCTTCTGTCGATGCTCGCGTTTCGAGGTGGCGACTTTTCGCAGCGTCTACCCGCGGAGTGGCCTGGCGTGTTTGGCAAGGTCGCGGACGCTTTCAATGATGTCGCCGCGCTGAACGATCGCCGGGTGCGGGAAAAGCAGCGCATCTGCCAGGCGGTCGGTAAGGAAGGCAAGCTGCGCCAACGCATGACCGTGCCGGGCGTCACCGGTGCGTGGGCAGATGAAGTGGTGGCGTTCAACACGCTGGTCGATGACCTCGTGTGGCCGACGACCGAGGTGGCACGCACCATCGGCGCCGTAGCCAAGGGCGATCTCGGCCAGTCGATGGCGCTGGAGGTCGATGGCCGGCAGCTGGAGGGCGAGTTCCTCCGCTCGGCGAAGCTGGTGAACAAGATGATCGACCAGCTCTCGGTCTTCACCTCGGAGGTCACCCGCGTGGCGCGCGAGGTCGGCACCGAGGGCAAGCTCGGCGGCCAAGCCCAGGTAAAGGGCGTTTCTGGCGTCTGGAAAGATCTCACCGAGTCGGTCAACCAGATGGCCGGCAACCTCACCGCACAGGTTCGCAACATCGCCGAAGTGACCATTGCCGTGGCGAGCGGCGATCTGTCCAAAAAGATCACGGTCGACGTGCGCGGTGAGATATTGCAGCTCAAGGAAGCGATCAACACGATGGTCGATCAGCTCCGCTCGTTTGCGGCGGAGGTGACCCGGGTCGCGCGCGAGGTCGGCACCGAGGGCAAGCTCGGCGGCCAAGCGGTGGTGCCGGGGGTCGCAGGGACCTGGAAGGATCTCACCGACTCGGTCAACGCCATGGCCTCGAACTTGACCGCGCAGGTCCGCAACATCGCCGAAGTAACGACCGCCGTCGCGCGCGGCGATTTGAGCCGCAAGATCACAGTTAATGTGAAGGGCGAAATCCTCGAGCTCAAGGAAACCATCAACACGATGGTGGACCAGTTGAACGGCTTCTCTTCGGAAGTCACGCGCGTGGCGCGCGAGGTCGGCACCGAGGGCAAGCTCGGCGGCCAGGCGCAGGTGCCAGGCGTCGCCGGGACCTGGAAAGACCTCACCGACTCGGTGAACTCGATGGCCTCGAACTTGACCGCGCAGGTCCGCAACATCGCCGAAGTGACCACGGCCGTGGCGAAGGGCGACCTCTCGCGCAAGATCACCGTCGACGTGAAGGGCGAGATTCTCGCACTCAAGAACACGATCAACACGATGGTGGACCAGTTGAACGGCTTCGCCTCGGAAGTCACCCGCGTGGCGCGCGAGGTCGGTACCGAGGGCAGACTCGGCGGCCAAGCGGCGGTGCCGGGCGTCGCGGGAACCTGGAAGAACCTCACCGACAATGTGAACTTCATGGCGTCGAACTTGACCGGCCAGGTTCGCAACATCGCCGAGGTGACGACCGCGGTCGCCACCGGCGACCTGTCCAAAAAGATCACCGTGGACGTGCGCGGCGAGATCCTCGAGCTGAAGAACACCATCAACACGATGGTGGATCAGTTGAACGCTTTCGCCTCGGAAGTCACCCGCGTGGCACGCGAGGTCGGCACCGAGGGCAAGCTCGGCGGCCAAGCCGAAGTGCGCGGCGTCGCCGGCACCTGGAAGGACTTGACCGACAACGTCAACTCGATGGCCTCCAACCTTACCGGCCAGGTCCGCAACATCGCCGACGTGGCCACCGCCATCGCCCGCGGCGATTTGAGTCGCAAGATCACGGTCGACGTGCGCGGCGAGATCCTGGAGCTGAAGAACACCATCAACACGATGGTCGATCAGCTCAATGCCTTCGCCGGCGAGGTCAGCCGTGTAGCACGCGAGGTCGGCACCGAGGGCAAGCTCGGCGGCCAAGCCAAAGTCGAGGGTGTGGGCGGCACGTGGAGGGACTTGACCGACAACGTCAACTCGATGGCCTCGAATCTCACCGCCCAGGTCCGTAATATCGCCGAGGTGACCATTGCTGTGGCGAGCGGCGACCTGTCGAAGAAGATCACGGTCGACGTGCGCGGCGAGATCTTGCAGCTCAAAGAGACCATCAACACGATGGTCGACCAGCTGCGCTCGTTCGCAGCAGAAGTCACGCGCGTGGCGCGCGAGGTCGGTACCGAGGGCAAGCTTGGCGGCCAGGCGCTGGTGCGCGACGTCAGCGGCACCTGGAAAGACTTGACCGACAACGTCAACTCGATGGCTTCCAATCTTACCGGCCAGGTCCGCAATATTGCCGACGTGGCCACCGCCATCGCCCGTGGCGACTTGAGCCGCAAGATCACGGTCGACGTGCGCGGCGAGATCTTGCAGCTCAAGGAGACCATCAACACGATGGTCGATCAGTTGAACGCCTTCTCCTCGGAAGTGACCCGTGTGGCGCGCGAGGTCGGCACCGAGGGCAAGCTTGGCGGCCAAGCGCAAGTCTCCGGCGTCGCCGGAACGTGGAAGGATCTCACCGACAATGTGAATTTCATGGCGTCGAACTTGACCGGCCAAGTTCGCAATATCGCCGAAGTGACCATCGCCGTGGCGAGCGGCGACCTGTCCAAAAAGATCACCGTGGACGTGCGCGGCGAGATCTTGCAGCTCAAGGAGACCATCAACACGATGGTCGAGCAGCTCCGCTCGTTCGCCTCGGAAGTCACGCGCGTCGCGCGTGAGGTCGGCACCGAAGGCCGCCTCGGCGTGCAGGCCGTCGTGCCCGGTGTGGCCGGCACCTGGAAGGACCTCACCGACTCGGTCAACGCGATGGGCGCAAACCTCACCGCCCAGGTCCGCAACATCGCCGAAGTCACGACCGCCGTCGCGCGCGGCGATTTGAGCCGCAAGATCACCGTCGACGTGAAGGGCGAAATCCTCGAACTGAAGAACACCATCAACACGATGGTCGATCAACTCAATGCCTTCGCCGCCGAGGTGACGCGCGTCGCGCGCGAAGTCGGTACCGAAGGCCGGCTCGGCGGCCAGGCGCAGGTCGTCGGCGTAGCCGGCACGTGGAAAGACCTCACCGACTCGGTCAATGTCATGGCCGCCAATCTCACCGACCAGGTGCGCGGTATCGTGAAGGTCGTGACCGCCGTAGCCGACGGGAACCTGCGCCAGCGCCTCGCCGTACATGCGAAAGGCGAGGTCGCGGCACTGGCCGAGACGATCAACAACATGACCGAAACGCTGGCACTGTTCGCCGATCAGGTGACCAACGTCGCCCGCGAGGTGGGCGTCGATGGCCGGCTCGGCGGCCAGGCGAACGTCCCCGGCGCCGCCGGCACGTGGAAGGACCTCACCGGCAACGTGAACCTGCTCGCCGCCAACCTCACCACGCAGGTGCGCGCCATCGCCGACGTGGCCACGTCGGTGACGAAGGGCGACCTCACCCGTATCATCCAGGTCGAAGCGAGTGGCGAGGTCGCCGAGCTGAAGGACAACATCAATACGATGATCGACAACCTACGCGGCACTACTGAGCGCAACAAGGAGCAGGACTGGCTGAAGTCGAACCTCGCCAAATTCACCAACATGCTACAGGGCCAGCGCGACCTATTCGCAGTCGGCCAAGCGCTGCTCTCCGACCTCGTCCCGCTGGTGCATGCCCACCAGGGCACCATTTACCAGATGGAAAGCACGCCCGAGGCGGAACCCGAGCTGCGCCTGCTCGCTGGCTATGCGCAGCGTCTCGGCCAGGTCGATCGCATCCCGCTCGGTGCCGGCCTGGTGGGCCAGTGCGCGCTAGAAAAGAAGCAAATCCTGCTGAGTGACGTAGTGCCAGAATACACGCGCATCGAGTCGAGCCTGGGCGAGGCGCGGCCCGCGAACATCGTGGTGCTGCCAGTGCTGTTCGAGGGCGAAACCAAGGCGGTCATCGAGCTGGCATCGTTGTATCGGTTCACCGACATCAACCTTACCTTCCTCGAGCAGCTCACGCAGTCCATCGGCGTGGTGCTCAACACCATCGAAGCGACGATGCGCACCGAGGGTCTGCTGGTCCAGAGCCAGCAGCTCACCACCGAGCTGCAGGCGCGCCAGAGCGAGCTGCAACACACCAACGAGGCGCTCCAGCAAAAGGCCCACCAGCTCGCCGAGCAGAACATCGAGGTCGAGCGCAAGAACACCGAGGTCGAGCAGGCCCGCCGCGCGCTCGAGGAAAAGGCCGCCGAGCTGGCGCTCACCTCGAAGTACAAGTCCGAGTTCCTTGCCAACATGAGCCACGAGCTGCGCACACCGCTCAACGCGATCCTCATACTCGGCCAGCAGCTCGCCGACAACGCCGGCGGCTACCTCACACCCAAGCAGGTCGAATTTGCCAAGAACATTCACTCCGCCGGCTCCGACCTGCTCACGCTCATCAACGACATTCTAGATCTGTCGAAAATCGAATCCGGCACGGTGACGGTCGAGGTCGAGGAGATCACCTTCGCCGCGCTGCGCGACACGGTGGAGCGCAACTTCCGCCACATCGCCGAATCGAAGAATCTTCCGTTCCACGTCGAGTTCGACCCGGCTCTGCCACGCGCGATGACCGTCGACCCGACCCGCCTACAGCAGATCCTGAAGAACCTGCTTTCCAACGCCTTCAAGTTCACCTCGCATGGTCACGTGGGCGTGCAAGTCCGCATGGCAGTGGCGGGCTGGAGTCCGGATCACCGGGTGCTCAGCCGCGCCGCGGGCGTGGTCGCACTCGCCGTCAGCGACACGGGCATTGGCATTGCGCCGGAGAAGCAGCGCTTGATCTTCGAGGCCTTTCAGCAAGCCGACGCCGGCACCGCCCGTAAATACGGCGGTACGGGCCTGGGTCTCGCCATTTCGCGCGAGCTGGCCGCACTGCTGGGCGGTGAGATCCGGCTCCAGAGCACACCGGGACAAGGCAGCACCTTCACGCTCTACCTACCGCTCATTTACACCGGCACAACCACTGGCATGATCATCGCCTCTGCCGCGCCCGCACAAGCCAAAGCCCCGTCGCTCGCGTTGTCCGTGCTACCTGTCGCGCGCGAGGAAAGCATTCCCGACGACCGCGACACGATAGCCGAAAACGACAACGTCATGCTCATCGTCGAGGACGATCCGCATTACGCCCGCGTGCTGCTCAGCCTCGCACGCGACAAGGGCTTCAAGGCCATCGTCGCACAGCGCGGCACCGTCGGGCTCTCGCTCGCTCGGCAGTATCTACCTACGGCCATCACGCTCGACATCTTTCTACCCGACATGCTTGGCTGGACGGTGCTCAACAACCTCAAGCTCGACCCGGTGACACGGCACATCCCCGTGCAGATCATTTCGCTCGAAGCAGAGCGCCACCACGGCCTTGCCCACGGTGCCTTCGCCTATTTGGTGAAGCCGGTCACCTCCGAGAGCCTCGAGGCCGCACTCGACCGGATCAAGACCTTTACCACGCCGCACGTCAAGCGGCTGCTCGTGGTCGAGGACAACGATCTCGAGCGCACCAGCATCATCGAGCTGCTGGGCCACAACGACATCGAGATCACCGCCGTCGCCACTGGCACGGAGGCGCTTGCGGCGCTGTTAGAACGCCCCTTTGACTGCTGCGTGCTGGACTTGCGCCTGCCTGACATGAACGGCTTCGAGCTGCTCGATCAGATCCAGACCGAGCCAGCGCTCGCGCAGGTGCCGATCGTCGTCTTTACCGGCAAGGAATTGAGCATCGAGGAGGAAAAACGGCTCAAGACCGTCGCAAAAAGCATCGTGCTGAAGGACGTTCAATCCCCTGAGCGTCTGCTCGATGAGACCGCGCTGTTTTTGCACCGAGTGGTGACCGACCTGCCCGAGCGCAAGCAGAAAATGCTCGAGCGCCTGTATTCCTCCAACGAAGTGCTGCGCGGCCGTAAAGCGCTCGTGGTCGACGACGACGTACGCAATATCTTTGCGCTCACCACACTGCTGGAGAACCAAGACATGGAAGTCATCGGCGCCACGAACGCTCGCCAAGCCATAGAGCTGATCCAGAACAGCGCCGATATCAGCGTCGTGCTCATGGATATCATGATGCCCGAGATGGACGGCTATGAAACGATACGCGAAATTCGCAAAGCCCCCGAGCTGCGCGCCCTACCGATCCTCGCGCTCACGGCCAAGGCAATGAAAGGAGATCGCGAGAAATGCCTCGAAGCGGGCGCCAGCGATTACATCGCCAAGCCCGTGAATACCGAGCAGCTCCTCTCGCTGTTGCGCATGTGGATCTACCGCTAGGAGCGTGTCGGACTCAATGTCCGACATGCTCCTTAGGCAAAACCGTAATGGATCTTGGAACAAACATGAACGGCATTAGCATAATTATAGCACTCCAGGTCGTCGCAACGCGGTTGGCCCACGACATTTCGTTGCGTTTTTTACCGAATTCTTTGCGGTTTAGCATTCTGTCGGACTGTCTAAGTCCGATAGAATGCCGAGGTGACCCGTCATGACCACGCCGGTCTCCATTCTGCTCGTGGACGACAAGATCGAAAATCTCGTCGCCCTCGAAAGCATCCTCGATTCGCCCGACTATCGCCTCGTTCGCGCGCAAAACGCCGAGGAGGCGCTGCTCGCGCTGCTCGCTGGCGAGTTTGCTGTCATCGTGCTCGACGTGATGATGCCAGGCATGGACGGCATCGAGCTGGCCCAGATGGTCCGTGCCCGCAAGAAGACGCAGCACGTCCCCATCCTGCTCCTCACGGCCCACGCCCCGGACAGCATGATGGCCGGCTACGCCGCCGGTGCCGTGGATTTTTTGACCAAGCCTATCCAATTCCAGGTGCTGCGCTCGAAGGTCGCCATCTTTGCGGACCTGTTTCGTCACCGGCACGCTCTCGCCGAGTCCAATCGTGCGCTCGAAGCCGAGATCGAGGAGCGCCGCCAAGTCGAGGGGCGCGTCCGGCAATTGAATGAGGAGATCGCCCGGCGCGTCACTGACTTGGGAGTAGCCAACGCCGAATTGGAGTCGTTCAGCTATACGATCAGCCACGATCTCCGCGCTCCGCTTGGCCAAGTCGCCGGATCCGTCCGCCTACTTCAGGATACCGCCGCCGGCACCCTAGATGCGCAATCCGCCGAATACCTGGCGCTCATCGAGGGCGCCGTCAAGCGCATGGGCCGGTTGATCGACGACCTCTTGGCATTCTCGCACTTTGGCCGAGTGGATCAAGTGCGGACGGAGGTCTCGCTGCCGCCTTTGGTCGACGATGTCCGTAGTATCCTCGAGCCTACCGCAACGGGCCGCGCCGTGGAATGGCGGATCGGAGCCCTGCCGACTGTGCAAGCCGACGCCGCGATGCTGCGCCAAGTACTGATTAATTTGCTCGATAACGCCCTCAAGTTCACCCGCAACCGTGCCACCGCGGTGATTGAGGTGAGTTGTACCACCGACGAGGTCGAGCACATCGTTTGCGTGCGCGACAACGGCGTGGGATTCGATCCGGCCTACTCGAACAAGCTCTTCGGTGTCTTCCAGCGCCTGCACGGCCAGCGCGAGTTCGAAGGCACCGGCATCGGCCTCGCCACCGTGCAGCGGATCATCGTCCGCCACGGCGGGCGCACCTGGGCCGAAAGCACGCTGGGCGAGGGAACCCAGATCTCTTTTTCCCTGCCCACCCATATCGCCGCCTGATCTCATGAATCGCCAGTTCCGCATCCTGCTCGTCGAAGATGATCCGTCCGATGCTGTCCTCGCGCTGACTATGGTCAACGAGGTAAACCTCGCCGGCGAAGCATTCTCTCTTGAAATAAAAGCGCTCGGCCAACCGCCGGTCGCAGGAATTCTGCAAGGCCACAGATTACTCGCTAAGCACTGGACAGCGCATTTGCTGCCTACATGCGAAAAATCGGTACAGCTTGCCGCTGCGTGGCTGTAGCGGCAGGGTATACCTTGCCAGGAATCCCGCGTGATGTAATATCGCGCCGCGGGGGTATGGTGGCCGCATCGTCACCATCGGGCTGCTGGTGTTCTTTTCCACCGACACCAACGACGCCTGGATGCTGGAGCCGGGAGCTCAACTCGCCGTCCGCGGAGAGAAAATTTGAAAAGTCTTTGGACTAGCTGGATTGGTAAACGCCAATGATAGAACACGAGCGCACATCTGAATTGATTCATGTCTGGTACCGTTGTCACAACTGCGGAATGGAACCGATCGTCGGCCAGCGATTTGAATGCCAGACATGCCCGACCGGCCCCGACAACGACCTTTGCGAAAAATGCCATCAAGCCTTCCAGCTGGGAAATGTCAAACATCCGATACCGCAGGGGCACGCTGCAGGTCTTTCCACGACGGTCCACCGCTTCCGGGTCCTCGAGGGTGCACCGGGTCATCAATACTTACCGTGGCTCGCCATTCCACAACCCGACGCGATCGCACCCGCAGTCCCCGATCGCTTCGTGGTGCGCCCTGAGTTTCGTTGCGGGTCGGAGAGCTATTTTGGCAGCTACGCATTCGTGGTTGAGTCCGAGGGCGGCCCGCCCATAGTCCTTACAGCGCTGCACGTCATGGACGAGCTCATCAAGAGCAGGCGCATCGATTGCACGTCCAACAACGCTTCATATACCGGGCAAGAACTGCCGCGACTCGTCACAAAAGTGAAGCTTTATGACGTATTCGCACCCCAGTGGCCGTTGGCGGAGCTTGGTTCAACCAGTTCCATGCTTGTTCTACCCGGCGCGCGGGTTGGCGATGAAGAGCCTTACTCACAGCGCGACATTGCCGCGTTTCACGCCGATCCCACTACTAGAGTATCGCCAGCAAGGTTGGCACAGAACCCGCCGCAGGTCGGCGAACCGCTTTGGCTGGCCTTTAACGCCGGCAAGGGAGCGAAGAGTCGGACCGTTCAGGCGGTGGTGGTCGAACGCACACAGCGAACGCTCGTTTTCCGCTACGCATCGGCGGCCACGCACACTACTCGTTCGAGCGGGGCCCCTCTCCTCAATAGCGCCGGGGAGGTCGTGGGGATAATCGTCGGCGGTGGATTCTTCAACGGTCAGCGCCTCAGCCACGCCAATCATGTGACGAGTATTCGCCGTCATCTGGGAATGATCGACACACTTACTTCCGAGAACCCGTAAAGCTTGCCCCGGGTAGCTCTCCGCCGGGAGGCTATGCATACCATGCCAGTGCCAATTCAGCCCATATATCTCTTTGCGGACAGTCAACTTCTTTTTTGGAAACGAGGTGACGCTCTATTCCTTGACTCGGTCAGGGCTTTGCTAACGTCCGAAAGTCCGAAAGCCGCCTATATCGGCGCCTCGAATCACGATGACCCCTGCTTTTTTGGCATTTTCGAAGCTGCTATGGCCAATGTTGGCATTACCGGCTGCCGGATGATCAAGTCTTCATATTCGATGGAGGACGCAGCGTTCCTCGAACAGGCGGACCTCATTCTTCTTGCGGGTGGCGATGTAGAGGCAGGATGGCGGACGTTGGACGAGACCGGCATGAACGACGTGATCATCAAGCGGTATCGCGAAGGCGCCGTGTTGATCGGCACGTCGGCAGGTGCCGTACAGCTCGGCTTATATGGATACAAAGAGAAAGGCCCTTCGAACTACGAACTGTTTGCGACGTTGAAACTCGTTCCTTTTATGGTCGACACGCATGACGAGCGCAACGAGTGGCGCCGTCTCGAAGAGACGATTCTTTTGTTGAACACCAGCGTAAGAGGGGTCGGAATATCGGCGGGTGGCGGAGTGATCTATCATCCGGACGGCGATATGGAGCCCATCCGTTTTCCGATCGAAGTATTCGCCGTTATCGAGGGGTGCCTGGAGCGAAGCATTTTATTGCCGGAAGGCCATGGGGAAAGCTGAACAATCTGAAACGGATCCCCATGCGCGGAGCGCCGAGACACCCCCGGGAACCGCCCAAGCGGGCTGAGCTTTACCAGCAATGAATTTGCGCGGAAGAAGCGCGTGATGCGACGCGAAAATGTTGCTCGCAGAGATGGTGCAGGTGGTGGTGCCATGGGGCCGGCTGGAGGCGCTCACTACGCCGCCAGCCCTTCGGCGTGTCGCGCGTGCTGCGCATCATGCAGCAGCGTGTATGTTTGTTTTCAATTATTTTTATATACTGCTGTTTGGACGTGGTAGGTCGTTAGATCCCTGGGACGACAAGCCCGCGGGTGAGCGTGGGTCGCCGCGACCCGCAGGGAGCCCATCGGCGCGTACGGTCAAGCGGCGTTGAGGGCCTCCTGCACGCGACGTGTGAACGCCTCCACGTTGATGCCCTCGACCGGCAAGACCTGATCGTCGTCGACCTCTAGCTCTACGACGACGCGAGTCACTTACCGGCCTTCCCCTCTTTCCAGCTATAGAGCCCGCCCTTGAACACCACGTCGCCCTTGGCGCGGGCGTTCTTGATGGCCGACCGGACGGCCATCTCGATGTCGCCTCCGCCCAACAGGTTGACCACCTCGCGGAAGGTAAGCGGCTTCTTGGCGTCCTTCAAGAGGTCGCGCACCCGTTGGCTGATGGGCACTGACGGCACGCCTTTGGGCCCCGGTTTGGTGGCCCTTGGCACCTTACCCTCAGCAGCACGAAAAGCCGCCTCGGCGGCGGCTAAGTTCTGGCGGGCGATGATTACGTCTTCGGCGAGCTTCAATAGGTCCGGCATGTGGCCACCCTACGCCGGGCCCGCCTGCGAGTCAAGCGACTTGTACCTCACGGGCTCGTCGCACCAAGGCATCCACGTGGTCCAGCGCCTGGACGACGAGCTCCCAGCAGTCCCTGGCCGCCTCGTTGCCCTCCATCTCCGAGCGCGATTGATAGGTCAGGGCCCAGCCGCGCGCCGACAGCAGCTTGTCCTCGACCTCCTGCGCGTTCTGATAGGCCAGCCGCAACCCTCCATCGGCCAGGCGTGTAATCTCAGGCTCGTAGGTTGCCACCCGAGCCACCATAGCTGCGATAGTTGGTCCGGATCATCTCCGCCAGAGCCCGGCTGACCGCCGTGTCCTCAACCGGCGGCACGGTCATTCGCGACCAATCCAGGACCACCTTGCCGGCCACCAGCGCCACCTCGCGTTCCTAGTTCATGCCCCGGCTAATGGCTCCGCCCAGCAGCAGGATACCATCGAGGTGCCGAACCACGTCGCAGTCGTCAGCCAGGACGCGGTCATAAAACTCCGGGCTGATGTCCGCCCCTTGGAACGCCTGGACCTCGGCCACCCACGGCGCGATGTAAACCCGTGAGGGCTCGTTCTAGGTCAACCAGTGAATCCACTTGATGACATTGGCGCCGGCCGGAGTGGCTGGGCATGCCGACCTGGCCCTCCTTGGCCGCCACCAGGTCACCGACCGTCACGGTTCCGCCCTGCCCACCCGCCGTGTCCTAGTCGGCCGGCCCCTCCTTGGCCTTGAACCAGGCCACGATGGCACTCAACCAGCTCATCAGTTGTTGCCCTCCGGCTCGCCCTTGTCATCGAGCGCAACGATTTCGTTCTACTTGGCCGACGTGCCGCCCTTGAGCAGCTCCACCAGTTTGTCGGCGAATTCCTTGGACTCGGCCTACTTGCGCGCCTTGTAGCCCGATTCAGCTTCCGCGTAGCCCGCCGTGCAGATGTGACCGAGCCCCTTGAGCTTACACTCCTAAGCCGCAAGAGCCAGCGCCTCGTTGGCGCCCTGGCCATACACGCCTAAGGGTGTCCTCGATCACGACGTAAGCGACCCAGGTGTCCACCTGTTTGTCCTCCACATTGCGCACCGTCTCGCGGTACACGCCGTCAGCCGCGATGTCCGGCTATCTAGAGGATAACAAATGATCGACAATCCGGTGGACTGTGGAATCCTGGACGACGGGGCTCAGCAGCCCACCCGCCTGCATCGGGAAGTTCTACGCCTGCCGTCAAGCCCGGTTGCGGTCCCCCCTGCCGTCGAGCTCGTGCGCCCGGCATCGACACCCTGACGGGACCGCGCGGCTACATCCGTCCTTCGGGCTAGGTTCTGATCATGACACCCGCTTTGGAGTTAAGAACCCGCCGCTAAACCAGGTCCCGCGAGCCGGCTCCAGGCCGATGGGTCAACTGCGCGCGGCCTTTATCCCGCCGGTCGGCTGCCGGCTGGTAATCGTGGACTACGCGCAGCTGGAAATCGTCATCCTGGCCCACCTGATTGCCGCGCTATTCGGGCCCGAGGACCCGCTGGTCCAGAAGGTTCGGCGAAAGGAGGACATCCACGGTCCGCTGGCCCGGAGGGTGTTCGGCGAGCTGGCTGGCGACCCGATGGTGTCCGGCGCCCCGGTCCCGGACTTCAAGACGGTGGGTGCGCTCAAGGTCCTCAGCAACTTGGCCAAGTCGGGTATCTCCGGCAACAACTACGGCAAGCAGGACTTCTCGAGCCCTGCCGGACGGGTCGGTGCTGGGGGCAGCCCGCTCGCAGCTGTTGACTCAGGGCCTGCGCGACACCTAGCCCGGCCATCAGCCTGTTCGGGCGACTGGTGTGGCTCATCTTCCGATACCAGGACTTCGTCCGCCACCATATCGAGCTGTACCAATCCATCACTCCAACCAGTCTTCGGCGTAATTAGCAGTTCGCTGCCATCTACGCAGATCAATTCCAACAGGCATGATCCCCAAACGATCCCCGCTCGCATCCGGTTGAGCCCCTGAGCCGACTCCCCCTTGGCCCTTCCCCGGCCCGAGACTGTTGACGGGGACCTCATTCCGCTGAATTTTGGGGTTTAGCGCGTACGCCCCCAAAATCGTTCATTAGCTCGATTCCGAGGTAGACGTTGTAAAACGTTGGGTGTGATCCGACGGACAACGTCGG
>JBOIDR010000096.1:0-16227 GCA_050740695.1 Gammaproteobacteria bacterium
CTGGTCCATGGGTGACAGTTGACTCCAAGGCATTGGGGCACCTCTTCGATTCAGGTGCCCGCAGTATGAACAAACTGTTACCCATGTCCCCGGACTAAAGTGTTACCCATGTGTCTGGACCGTACCGACAAAGGACCCGTTTGAATCTGACAAACCGGCTGATACAGCAGGCGGTTAATGGTCCAGGCAGGACCTCGGTTCTTGGCAATTCGCTGAGGACTGAGGTGTTTTGTGACGCCGCTGAGCCGCCAGATCGATCAAGTGCAGCACGCGCCTCGGAAACGTCACATTGACTCGCTCAAGTAACGCCGGGTTTCGCTACCTAGGCGTTGACGCACGTTACTAACAGGCGCGCATGCTGAGCAGCATCAAATACCTGGTCACCGACACCTTCCCCTTCGTGGGGGGCGCGCAGGCCGAAGCGAAGATCACGGACGCGGTTACCGACCAGACCCTCGCCTTGGCCGTGGATCGGCGCATCGGGGCGTTGCTGCACTTCCTCGTTCTCGGAGCGGCACTGTTCGGCGAGAAGTTCGCCGCCGCGCCCCTTGAGTCAACCCGCCCTGGCGGCCGCCGATTCCGAAGCGGCGTACGCGGGCTTCGGATCGATGCCGAGTCATGAGCGGTGGAATATTGAACATTGGTCGAATCGCCTCCCTCAGGACCGCCTCTCCTTCGATCAGAACAACCGGCCGAGATACAGGTAGATGCTGTCGTTGCCTTGCTCGGCGTGACCATAGCTCAGGTACACCGGCCCGAGCACCGTATCCGCACCCAGGAACACGGACCCGGCAAGCAATGCCTCGTCGGGCGCCAGGCTGATGTCGCCGCGGTCCTCGTAGACGTTACCGTATTCGAGCGAGAAGCCGGCATAGGCGGGCAGCCACTCGACGTTGCCCAAGCGGCGGTAGTAGCCGCTGCGAAGCAACAGCACCTGTTGGCCGCTTAGCTGGTCCTGCGTAAAGCCGGACAAGTCGGTAAATCCGCCTGTGCGGAAGCGGTTTTGCACCGGCGCAACGCCGTCGACGGTGTAGTCGAATTCGAACCCGCCGAAGAAGGTGTTCTTCTCAAAGGAGTGGGCGAGCCCGCCCGTAATCAGCAGTTGCGAGAAGTCGGAGTCCGCCCCCAGGCTCTCCACGGACTCGATCCATTCCAAGCTGCCGATGGCCCCCGAACGAGGCCAGTTTCGGTTGTCGAGCGTGTCGTAGTAAAGTCGCAGGAACGCCTCGGCGCTATCGAAATCGAAGTCCGACGTTGCAGGGTCACCAATACGCACCTCCCCATCGCCCGCGTAGCGTCGCAGGCCTACTCGGATCTCGCCCCAGCGGCCGAGCACCCGGCCGGCGGCCAGACCGCCACCGTAACGCTGCACGCGGAACTCCTCGATCTCGTCGCCGTCCTCGAATCGACTGAAACTGCGGCTGTCGTAAAAGAGCTGTGGCGTAATGAAATACCGCAAGCCGACGTCCAGCGGCTGGTAGAGCTCCGCCAACACCAGAGGCGATGCGCCGATCTGGGCGGCCAGCCGCAGCTCGCCGGCGCGGCGGTTGAGCGCCGTCTTGAGCAGGCTCACGCCGATATTCCAGGTGCTATCGCCTTCGAAATCGCTCGACAGGGCGAGGCCGAGCTGGAGGTAATTTGGCCCCCAGCTCTTGTCCCTCACATGCACGAGCAACCCCTGCTTGTCCTCGTCTTCAATGATTTCGTAACGAATACTCTCGAAGATGTTCCAGCCGTACAACTCCTCGATGCTTCTCTTGAGAGTTCTCTGATCGAGTGGCTTGCCGATGAGCGCTTGGAAAGGATGAGCGAGGACGTCGTCGCCGATCTTGGACCGACTTTCTATGCGGACGAAGCCGACGATAGGTGCCGCCCCGATCCGTCCGCCGCGGGCAGCCAGGTGGTCACTATAGCCGGACGGCGTGATGGCCAGCTTGGCAAGCTTTGCGCTTACAGTCCTGGCGGCGTCCGCGCCGAGGCCGATGGTATCGGCTGCACGATTGAAGTCAGAGGTCGAGATGTCGCCCAACTCGGGCTGGATGTAGACATCCGTCTCGCGCAATGTATCCAGTTGCCGCGAAACGTTTTGCTGGCCCACTATGTTCGAGTACTGCTCGATGATGGCCAACGCAGACGTGATCTCGCTGCGTTCCTTGAGCGGTGTGCCGACATTCACCACGATCACAATGTCGGCACCCATCTTCCGCGCAACGTCCACCGGAACATTATTGGTCACCAAACCGTCGACCAGTAGCCTGCCATCAAGCTCCACGGCGTCGAACGCTCCAGGCACCGCCATGCTGGCGCGGATCGCGCGGGCCAGATTTCCGGAGATGAGCACGATCTCGTCCCCCGTCTCGATGTCGGTGGCCACGGCACGGAACGGGATCGGCAGCTCGTCGAAGTGACTGATAGTGGCGACATGCTGCGTCAGGCGGGCCAGTTCCAGATCAAGCTTCTGGCCCTGTATGTAGCCGAGCGGCAGCTCGAGCCGGCCGGATTCATATCCCAGCTGCTTCTTGACCAGGTAATTGTCGTCGTCGCGTTTGCGGCGAAACTGTCGCTCCGGTCGCGGCGGCTGATCCTCGAGCACGTCATCCCAGTCCATCTCCCGGATCTCGCGTTCGATCACTTCGGGACTGAGGCCCGAAGCATACAGCCCGCCGACAATGGCGCCCATGCTGGTGCCGGCAATGCAGTCAATCGGAATATGCATCCCCTTCAACACCTTCAGCACACCCACGTGCGCGGCGCCGCGTGCGCCGCCGCCGCCCAGCACGAGGCCCGTCCTGGGGCGGCCCTGCGTCTGCGCTCCGGCCTTGTCGCAGGGCGCGGCAAGCGCGGTGTTCGAGCACAGCGAGGCCCACAATGACAGGACTGCGATCCGATACAAGCTTCCGGTCACCATGCCGCCCTCCACTACCTCTTCTCGTTGTGTATGAATGCCGCGCTCATCGCATGCCGCGCAAAACACCCCGCAGGCCCTGCCGGATCCGGTACGAGAAATCCTCGGCCCGCAGCCCGCGCCCGCGCGTTGACGACCACCTCCCCCAGGTCGATCGCTTCGACTCGCCGGTCGCCGGTCCCTTCGGGACCCTGGCTTTCGGAAATCCGCGGTCTGCAGACCGATGAGCAGGCTATGATTACTTGCCGACACGGCCAGGGCCTTGACAACTCGCCATCTACTACGCCCTGGCCTGGACGCAGTTCTCGACTACCTGGACCCGGCCGACGACCGAGCGCTGGCGGGCGCTGTTCGTTGAGCGGCCACCCGCGCACTGGCTGCCGCGCGCGCACTGGCATATCTGCTGGCTGTGCTATGAGCCGGGCTTACCGACCATCTCCAGGGATTCGACAAGGCCCTCGAGGAAGGCGAGGCCGATACGGCGCTGCCCGGTTATGTTATGCTGTTCTGTTTCGAGAAGTCCTCGGCAGACCCGGCGGATCAAAGGGGTCCAGGGTTAGGCAAACATAATCGCCGCCGCAGCGCCTTGACCCCCGCCCTAGCCCTCCCCCGCTCCGAGCAGGGGAGGGGACCGGAACCCCGCTCCCCTGCCGCCGGAATTGCGCGGGCATGGGGGGATAAGGATCAATAAGGGCGTGTGATTTGATTCCCCTCATCCCCGGCTTTCGCCGGGGCAGGCTCTAACCTTCTCCCTGAGGGAGAAGGGACTTCCAGATTCGGCGAAGTCGCTCTGTATGGCGTTGGCTGCCGAAGAAACTAAGGGGTGGACACCTGCTGCGGCCGGTCTACGGGTCCGCGTCGGAACCGGTCGCGCTCGATCTCGTCGGTCACGGACCAGGGTTTGCCCTGGGTATCGAGATAGAGCTTGTGCATCTCCTTGAGATTGAACGGACGCGAGCCTATGCGGCCGAAGACGGCCATCTGGTGGCCGTTCTCGTCCACGGCACGGTCCCGGTCCAGGCCCTTGGACAGGGCCAGCGCGGGGCTCGAGGTCGGATACGTGGCGATCAGCTCGGGATGGGGCTCGGGACTGAAACCGTAGAAACGCGGCTGGCTGTCCGGCGAGGTGAGTTGCAAGACCTTGAGGCCGTTCTTGCCATCGGCGACATAGGCGAAGAGGCTGGCGTTGGTGCTCGCGACCACGACGTCGCGCGCGTCGTCGAGCGCGCCGCCAGCGTTGTACATCGCATAGACTTTAGGCGCCTCGGGGCGTTCCACGTCGATGATCGCGAGTCCTTCTCCGCCGGCGGCCACATACGCATAAGTCCGGGCGACATAGATCCGATGGGCGTCCCGCAAGGGCACGTGCGCCGCTTCCACCACGTTCGGTTTAGTGGGATCGGTCACGTCCACGACACGCAGGCCGGTGCCGTCGAGCACGAAGAGATAACGGAACTGCAAGGCGCTGGCGCGCATGTCGGCGATCTTCACCATCGCCGCCACCTTGGGTTGCGAGGGGGTGTCGAGGTCGAGTATCACCAGCCCCGCGTCGGCCGCGATGTAGGCAAAGTGACCGCCGATGGTGATGTGCCGCGCGCCGTTCAGTATCCCGTTCTCGTTCCAAGTCAGCGCGCGTTCCAGGACGTTGTTGCGTGGTTCGAGATCGGAGAGCGTGTTGACGTCGGTCAATATCAAACCCTCCTTCGCGTCCGTGATGAGCGCGTAGTTGTAAATCGGATGGAAGGGTTGCTCCATGTTGGTTTCTTCCATGAGCTTCTTCATCTCCTCGCCGCTCATCTCGAAGCCCGGTAGATTGCGTCGATCCGGATGGATGGGCTGGGTGGTCGGGAGCGCCACGCAGGTGGCGTCCTCGGTGTCGATCTGGGTGTCGTGCCCGAGCGGGGAGAAGGGCGCGGTGATGAAGCGCTCCGAGAAGCCTTTGTTGGCGATGTTCGCGACATCGTAGGCCTCGAAGCCCTCGTCCCCCTGGGCCACGTACAGGTACTCGCCGCGTAGCTGCAGACAGTCGACCCGCCCGCCCGTGCGTTTGTCATAGGCCTCCTGCAACACCCGGCCCTTCGCCTCGTGCTTCCGATACCAATCGGGGTAGGCGTACTTGTGGAGATAACTCCCGACCACCGCCTGCGGCTCGTCCCACTCAGTCACTTGCACCGCCTCGATCCTGTCCTCGGTCCCGGTCCAGGCGTTATAGCCGACGAAGTTCACGAAGTTGGTGCCGAGCAGGAGCAACTGCGCCATGATGGCGTTGTTGTCGTTGTCCTTGGAGATATGACAATCGGTGCAGGTCTTGGTCTCGGTCTTGCGCTCGGTATGGGGATAGTGGGGCGCAAAGGCCTGTGAGCTGTGACCGCTGGCCGCGACCGGCGGCTGCTGGATGTAGATCAGCTCACGATTGGCGTTGCGCGAGGACAAGACGAGCGCCGAGGAGGAGCGCACCGGGGCGATGCGCCCGCCCTTGACGGGGCCGTGTTTCCCGAGCTGGTACATGTCGTCGCGTGCCACCTGCGGGTTGTAGGTCGCGTAGTTACGCGCCTCGTCGTAGTCGTAGTGCTGGCGCCGGGTCTTCCAATTGGCCTGGATCGGCAGGTGACAGCCGCCGCAGCTCGTCGCCCAGGAGCTGTGGCAGGTGAAACAGGTCATGTCCTCGTTCTTGTGGGCGCGGTCCGCGGGTTTCACGCCCGGCCCCCAGGCCATGGACGTCCCTTTGGTAACCGTCTTGGCACGGGCGGCCTTCGCGTTGTAATCGGGGTGCGCCGGATCGAGCATGTCCTTGACGAGCGAGAGCCGCCATTCCTTGGAAGGATCGAGCGCCGATCGCTGGTACAGGCTCCCCTCCCGCCACTCGAAGCGCGGGCGCCCGTCCTGGTTGCGGATGAGGCTCAGATCGTTGCCGCCCTGGGGGGCCGCGGGACCGCTGGTGCGCAGGTTGGGGTATTGATCGGCCGTGCCGTGGCAGTCCTGGCAGTCGATCTCGATGGCCTGGGCGACCTCCCCATAGAAGTGCCCGTTGCCGTGCGAGTCCTGGGAGAAATGGCAGTCCATGCAGTGCATGCCGACATCGACGTGCACGGAGGACAAGTGTACGGCCTTTTGAAACTTCGCGGGGTCCCGATCGGACACCCGCTTGCCGTCCTTGTCGAGAAGATGCCCGTGGCGATCGCGCTTGTAGACGGCGCGGAAATTCCAGCCATGGCCGTGGTAATCGGCGAACTGGGTGTCCTTCATCTTGGGGTTTTGGTCCCAAACCGTCTTCAGGAAATCGACATCGCCCCAGAGACCGCGCATGGCCGCCTCTTCTGGATTGCGCATGGTGATCTCCCAGGCCTTGTGGTGCCCGATGATCTGCTTGGGATCGACGCCGGAGCGGAGGCCTGCGTCCCAACTGCTCACGTAGAGCTGCTCCTTGGGCCACATACGGGGCGCATCCGACTCGTAGTCCCACATCGTGTAGCCGAGAAAGCTATTCACGAACATATTGGGCTGGTGCATGTGACAGACCATGCACTGGCTGGACGGGATGGCGCGCGTGAACTCGTGTTTCAAGGGATGGCCGCTCTCGCCCTTGGGGATGGTCTTGTCCACAGTCACCGTGGTGCCGTCATGACCTTGGCGCGCATAGGGGCCGGAATGGCGCGGATCGCGGTCGTTGCTGTAGATCACATGGCACGACGCACAGCCCGAGGCACGGTGATCGCCCGGCTGGTCGTTGGTCCCCATGAGCCCGGCCAAGGGGTCATTCAGGCGCGTCTTGTGGAGGTTGATGACCGGCACCGCGATGCGCGCGCCGGTACCGAGGCCGCGATTGGACTGGCGGGTATCGGGGCGGCCAGGCTCCTCCAGGCGCTGCAATTGACCGAGCGCATCCGGCAGACCCGTCTCCGGGAACAGATTCCCGATGTTGCGCCCGCCGCGCTCGAAGATGCGGAACACATCCGCCGGCGGGAGCACCTCCCACATCGGCAGGGGTGCGAGCTTGGGCAGGACACCGCGCGCCGCCATGGCCGGGGTCACGTCCGTCGCGCTGTCCATAATCGTGCCGAGTGTTAGCGGATCGCCCCGGGATTCCGCCCGGGCGCGGTCTTCCCCTTTGAGGGGCTGGTGCGATTCGCCAACCACGTAGCGCTTGAAGGGCAGGATCCCGTTGTTGTACGCCGCCCCGCCCCAGAACATGGCGGCCGTTGACATGAGGCTGCGCTCAGCGGCCAGGATCTCGGGCAGGTGACAGGCGCCACAGGCCTCGCGCGCCACCCGGTAATCGCTCGGGTTGATGAAACGGATGAACTCCGGGCTCTCCAGGTTGAGCATCGTATAGGAGCGGGGCGGGGTGGCGCTCTTGGGATACTGCCAGTATTTCGGGTAGCGGGGCTGCACATGGGACTGGTCCAGTGCGGCCCGGTAGGCGGGGTCTCCGGGCTTGCTGCCGGCGGGTTTCCGCACGGAGGTGTCGCCGCCATGGCAATCCGTGCACCCGAGGATCACGCCCGGATTCTCGTGCATCGAGACCTGATCGGTTTCTCCGTGGCAGCTCAGACAGCCTTCGGTTTTCGACCGAGCCGCGGCCTCGGTCTGCTGGGCGGGCGCATTCGGTGTCGGTGGATAGGTGATCGACCGGGGGCTTTCGCCACCCGCGGCATACACCGCTGGCGTCACGACCGCCAAGGCCAGGGCGAAGAGTGTGCCGTAGAGCGCCTGCCGGTGTGTCCCGATCGTCACGTCCGCCACCCTCACATTAAAAGGTAAACACAAAGTTACCGAGCACCGAGAACGGGTGATCATCCGGGAACAGATCGCGGAAGCCCTGGCCCGGGACCAGGAGCGCGCCTGAGAGGCGCAACACGATGTTCTGCGTGAAGTACGGCCGGTAGATGATGGCCGCCGACAGGTCCCACCCGATGTCCGAATCGACCCTCCTCTGATTGCGCAGCTGCTCCAGGACCGAGGTGTCGTCGAAGTAGAGCTTGTTGAAGTTGGTCGAGAGGCGCAACTCCGGGAGGATGTCGAAGTCGGCGCCCAGTCCGTAGAGCTCGATGCCGGGGTTGGTGAAGTTCGACTGGCCGAGCTCCTTCGACGATCTGAGCGAGGGAAGCACCGAGTTCCGGCCGGTCAACTGGATGTTATTGGCCCCCCCGATGAGCGGAATGGCCTGGCGGATAAAGTAGCTCGTATCGTAGCCGGCGAAGATCGGGTTCTCGAAGATGGCGTCGAAGCCCTCGTCGGTGTCGTCGAAGGGGTCGTCGTCGCCGCTGCCGTAGAGCGCCGAGGCCCGCACCCGGATCCAGTCGAAGTCCATGGAGGCCTCGCCCGCCAGGAACCAGGCCCGGACATCGACGGCCTTGTCGACGAATGAGTTGCGCGATTCGTCGCCCAGGGCATAGTAGAACGAGGTCGTGAGGTTCAGCCGGCCGAAGTGCCCGTCGCCGTTGTAGCCCAGGTAGTGCACGTCATAGTCTTTCCCGAGCTGGTTGCCGAAGCTCGCCGGTCGATCCTGGAACGCGTTGTCGTCGAAGTGGCGGCCGTCGTCGCCTTCGCGGTTGCGGTTGTAGGTGTAGATCCCCTGGGAGGTGAACCCGCGCACCGGGAAGTCCTGGCGGTAGAGGTTGCCGACCACCACATCGTCCTCGCGGAGCTCGTCGGAGATGTCATTGAGACCGCTGTTGGTGTCCTTCTCCAGGCGCCGGAACCAGGCCAGGTTGTACTGCCAGATGTTGTTGTCGCGGGTCCCGAAGAGCCGCACCCCGAGCTGGTTGTCCTGGAACAGAAAACCACGGAAATCCGTGGAGAACGGCTGGATCCCGAAGCGCACGCTGTCGAAGTCGAAGCGGTCCGAGACGTTGCGGAGATGAATATCCAGAAACAGCTCCTGCATCCCGACATGCGCGTCATCGCGGGTCTCGCCCTCGCGCGGGTCGATGTTGAGCACGCGAAGCTCCTCCACCTCGGTGTGGTTGAAGTTGAAGACCGGGGTGATGCGGAGCTCGTAATCGGGCGGGCGGAACACGGTGTCGCCCTTGAAGGCGATGAGGGACAGGATCAGATTGTTGTTGAACAGGAACTGATCGCTGTCCCCGAAGGTATCGAGGGCATCGCCGCCACGGCTCACCTGGGGTGCGACGGGCGTGGGCACGCGGCGCAACTCCGTGGTCATGTCGTTGATGACGCTCAGGTTGAAGAACCAGTCGCGGTACACGGGGCGGTCGGATTTCAGGATATTCCGGTTGTAGGGGTCGTACCAGGGTTCCTTCACGAGATCCAGGTCCTTGGCCAGGCGCCAGCGGTCCGGGATGGGAAGGAAATCGCTGGGTGCGGCCGGCGCCGGGAGCGGGATGCGCTCTAAGCCGGTCGCGCGGTTCGGGTCCGGCAGCTCCGCGTCCCCTGGGCCGGGCGGCTCGGGTTGTGCGCCTGGACGAGGGCGCTCTTCCTCGGGAGAGGGCGGAACGGCCGGTGCCGCGGGCGCCGGGGCGGGCGCTTGACCCTCCCGGGCGCCGGGAAGGCGGCGTGACGCCTGGGCCAAGACCTGTGGCTCGCCGGGCGAGACCGCCGGTCTGCCGGATACCGTGCCGGCCACCGGCACGGCTTCGTCAGGCCACGACGGCTGGGCGCCGCAAAGCAAGAGCGGCACGGCCGCCCAGCCCCAGGCGACTCTACGGCGAGCGGTGCCGCCGTTCGTTATTTGCCTTTGCATGGTGTCTGTACGTCGCTGCCGATGAAGGGGGCCACCGGACACTGCACATAGCGCAGTCTCAGGGTCTGGCTGCCACCCTGGGTGATCCGCACGCGATCGGCGCGCCGGCCTCTCGGCGCGTTCTTGATTCGACCCCGAAGGACCACGCTCGCATTGTTGACGCCGAGGAAGGAAACCATGTCGTCCTGATCCACGCCGTCGCCCGAGAGGCCGAGCGCCCCGACCAGGACCCCGCGCTTGAAGATGGGCACGCTACCCGGGAAGATCTGGATGCCGTTGGCGAGCCGCCCCGGCGCGATCGGGAACGACGCGGAGGGAGAGACACAATCGGTCACAGGCGGCGGCCTCGTCGGGTCGAGGCCCAAGCCGGCGAACACCCCGCCCGCCACCAGGTCGAGCTGGATCCCGACGTTGAACGGGCTCCACTCGTTGACGCCGCGCTGGAAAAATCCTCGCCTGGGACCGCTGCTGACGGCCGGTTTGCTCAGGGGACCGGTGGGGCCCGATTCGATACCGTCGGGGAAAAACGGCCGCGCGATATTGCCGATCGCGCGCGCGCTGTAGGCCACTCCGTCCTCGAACACGCGGCTCCCAAGTGGCGGGTCCACGAACGCTTGGATATCGCGGACATAACCGGCCAGGACCGGGCTCGCGCCGCGCAGGCTCGCTGCGGCGTCAGGGCTCGAGAAGAACGCCGCGGTACGCGCCTTTTGCAAGGACACGTCGATGCCGAAGACCGGTGCATCGCGGGTGCGGGCGACGCCGAGGATCGCACCGTTGGCATCGACCACCGAGAGCGTGACGCGCGTCTGGCTGCCGTTTGGCTGGCGGATCTGGGCGCGTGCACTGTTCGCGACCTCAATGCCCTCCCGGAGCAGCGTCCTGATTTCGCTCGCGGTCAGACGCTGGCCATCGTTGGGGGCACCGGCGATGGGTGGGAAGCGGTTGGCACCCGTCCTGTCGGCGAGCACGAAGGCGTCCAGCCCGCGGCCGAACAAGGGGGGCCTCACCTGATCGGCGGGTATGATGCCCGAGTTACGCTGGCCGAATGCAGTACCGCTCCGCACGACCGGGGGGCTCGGGTAGAACCCGGGCGCGGCGACCAGCGCGCCCAGCCGACGGTCGATGCTGCTGAAAGCGGGCGCCGATCGGGGATCGGAGCGCAGATCGCCGGCATCCGCATCCGAAAGTCGCAAGGTGAGACCACCGACCGCGATGCGTTCCGCGCGCCGGTTTTCGGGGGCATCGAAGCCCACTGTCCCTGCCAGCGCGATCAGCTCATCGATGTCCTGGTCCTCATCGACGATGTCGGCATCGACGCCGTAGATCCCGTCGGCCATGACGCCGATCGCGCCCACCGGGGTACCCCGGGAGTAGAGCGGCAAACCACCCGGATCGGCGGCCAGACCCAGTGGAGACCGGCGGGGTCCAATACCGACGGCCTCGCCTTGCTGCACCAGGTCACCGCACGGAAGCTGACTGAACTGGACACCGAACAACGGCCCCGAGGGTTGGCCGCGCTCGCCGGGATTGAAGAACTCCTGCACGATCTGGTTGGCCGTGCGGGTGCCGAAGGCATGGCCTTCACTCGACAGGTAGGCGGCGGTGATGGCCTTGGAGATGGCCGCCAGGCTCGCCGGGACCCTCAGCTCTTCGAGTCCCGCTTGTCCTACGGCTGGGCGCCGCTTGTTGAACCGGCCCGACGTGATCCGGACGGTAGCGCCCGCCCCGTTCATCCGGAAAACCGCCAGCACGTTGCCCACACGATCCACCACGGCGATCGTGGCTCGGCGCCCGCGCGCCTGGGCTTCTGCCACGGCCTGCGCGATGATGCGCTGGACCTGGGAAACACGCAGAAAGGTGCCGGCGTTCGCGCAAAAACCGACGCAATCGGTGTTCGCGGCCTGGCTTGCACCAGTTGCAAGGAGCGCTGCCAGGAAGACCAGCGCCCGGCAGATGACCCGCGTCGAGGCCGACAGCATCGCCCTCAAGCCCCTTCTGCGTTCGTTCTGGTAAAGCTCACGTCGCCCCCCCAGCGGATCCCCGCCAACGACAATGAGATAGGCAGCTATGCTAAACCAATCTCGCCGCGTACTTCAAGACCTTCCCCCCCACCCTATCCTTCCCCCGCTACGCAGGGGAGGGGACCCAAAAAGGCCTCCCCCACTTCGCAGGGGAGTGCTCCTTGATCTCCCTCCCCTGTCCGCGCTTTTTGCGGACGGGGGAGGGTAGGGGGGGCCAGGCCTTCCAGGCGCTGACCAAGCCTCGTCTCTGCCGATGCGCTTCTGGCCCCCACCCTAACCCTCCCCCGCTACGCAGGGGGAGGGGACCGGAAACCCACTCCGCCACACTCTAACCGGGAGAACACGCACATGTGAGGACCAAGATCCCCGCATGCGGGCAGCACCAGTGTGCCCACCCAACATCTCCCCTAAAACGTAAAATTCACTCCGACCGCAAAGCCCTTGGTGACGTCGGAGCGGTCCTGGAAAGGCTGATCGAACTCGGTGCTGATGTTCTGGTATCGGTAGCCGGCGTAGACGGTCGCCGCGGACAGCGGCATATGAGGAGCCAGACCCTCCGTCCCGTGCGTGTACGAAAAGCCGAGCTCTGCGACATCGTAAGTGGCGTCGGTATCAGGGGCTCTGTTATCGCAACGAAGGGGAGCGCAATCCGGATCAGCCAGGTCCACTCCGTTGGCGGTGCGCTGCACATCTCGGATCTCCGCATCCATGAACCCATGGGCATAGCTCGCGTAAACTCCGAACCCGCGACCGATGGGTACCGAGGCGGCGATGCCGATGGTCGGCCCTTCGATGTCGATGTCGCTGAACGATGTCAGGGAGTCGGTTCGCGTTGTCCCTGTCAAAAAGTCTATGGTTTCTTGTGTCAAGAAGGCATCGATCTCCTGGCGGACCTTCTTGTAGCCACCCAAGATGGCGACGTAAGGGTGGATATAGACGCCGCCCGAGGCATCCCACTCGTAGCGATCACCCGACGTTGAAAACAACGTGTTGCTCTGAGCTGCATCGTTTGGCGAGCCATCGCCGTCCGTGTCCACTTCCGCTGTTACCGTGGCTGCCGAATCATCGAAGTCAAACCCCGTCTTGGCGTAATAGCTGCCGGTCACGAACAGCCACTTGTACCTGGCGCTGATCTGAGGGATCGGGACCGGCTCGATGTCGGACTCCTGATTGTCGGGGCCGGTGTCCGCTGAAGTCACCATGATAGTGCCTGTGTTAATACCGCTCGACAGGAAACTGTCCCGCTGCCAGTCATTGATCCAGATCTTGACCCCCACGGTCGCGGAGAAATCCTGGCTCCAGTCCGGGGAGAGCCAGCCCGAGAAGCCGTCCCAGAGGGTCGGCCCCGTGGGCTCGTCCGCGAACGCGGCGAAGGGGCTCAGAAGCGTCAATGCAGCGGTGCTCAAACAGAGTTTCTTGTTCATAAACAGTACCTCGCTCGGTTGGGTGGTTCCGGCTCTCCAGGACTCGGTGGGGGCACCCCGGCTTCAGCCTTTACTCGACGATTGGCACCACACGCTCGGTATGTAGGGCTATCGGAGCCCCGCGCTGCCACCGGGCAGCGCGGCGAAAGGCCCGTCGCTTCCTGAAGCTCGCGCCGCCAGCGAACGGACAAGTCTCACCCCTACGAGTATATATAACGCAACATTCGGCGGCGTGCAAGTGGCGCTCATACGACAGACGGGGAGAGGCCATGGGCGCTCGATGGCGACAAGTGGCGCCTATCCTGCCGGTACCTATGGTGGAAGGCTCCGATGTGACCCGAGCAGGCCGGCCGGGCCGCGTTCCGGGCGATGCCAATAGCCACAGCCGTGCCTGGGCCGGCTCAGGATCCCGAGCGACTTGCGACTCTCCTCCCTACGCGGACCGGACATCGGTACTATTCCCAAACGACGTGTGCGATAGTTCACAGGGGTGGCCGGTGCGCCATGAGAGCCTGTGCGGAAGCCCCCAAGGGACGGGGCTGCGGCAGTTGCAAAGGCGCCGTGGTACCGGTACCGGTACCGAAAGAAACCGCCGGGCCGCCGTGGTCCTTAGCCACCGAGTAGTCGAGGAGGATCAGACAGGAGACACTTAATGGCACGTTCATCTCTCGCGACATGCCTACTGCTCATCGGAATGCGCGTTGCTGTCGCCGCAGACCCAGCCATCTCCGGTAGTGCCGCCCAAGTGGCGATGGCGCTGCAGTTTCCCAATGGAATCAGCGCATACAAGGGTGACGGCAAGGCCGATGCGGCCCTGGCCAAGCTCCATGACGAGTACCGAGCCTGGCAGGCCAGAGGGGCCCGCGATGCCTCGGGCGCTGCGGTCCCGTTCCGATCCACCAACAGGATCGTGCCGGTCGCCGATGGCTATGTGAGCGTCGATGCCGTGGCTTCGGGGGACCCACAGCAGCTCCGAGCCGATCTGGAGCGGCTCGGTTTCAGGAATGGCGCCGTCTTTGGGCAGATGGTATCGGGTCAACTGCCGATGGTAGTGATCAAGCGCTTGGAGACGCTCGACAGCTTGCAGATGGTCCGGTCCGCCTACTTCGTGCGTCACGCCGGCCTGGTCACCAGCGAAGGCGACGAGGCCATCCGGTCGGGCGAGGCCCGGCGCCTGATCGGGGTGAACGGGAGCGGCGTGACCGTAGGCACCCTGTCCGATAGCTTCAATTGTCTCGGCGGTGCAGCGAGCGGGGTCGCGGGCGGCGATCTGCCGGGCGGCATCGTGGTGCTCGAAGAAGGCCCCTGCGACGGCTCGTCCACTGACGAAGGACGCGCACTGATGGAGATCGTCCACGATGTCGCCCCCGGCACCCGGCAGGTGTTCCACACGGCCGAGTTTGGGCAGGCGAACTTCGCGCAAGGCATCCTCGATCTCAGGAACGCCGGTGCCAGGGTGATCGAGGACGACATCATCTATCTGGCGGAACCCATGTTCCAGGACGGCGCCGTCGCTCAAGCCGTCGATCAGATCGTCGCCCAGGGCGCGGTCTTCTTCTCGGCCGCCGGAAACGAAGCACGGGTGTCGTACGAGGGCCCCTTCCGGCCGAGCGGATTGTTCATCGACGAAGGCGGAGGGTTTATGTGTGAGGCCCACGACTTCGATCCCGACCCGGCGTTCGTCGATATCGCGCAACGCATCGACGTGTCCCAAACATTCTCAGCGAGCTTCTCCTTCCAGTGGGACCAGCCGTTCTTCTCCGTCAGCGGATCGCCCGGCGCCGCGAGCGACCTCGACATCCTGCTGTTGAACGAGGATGGGTCATTGATAGACGCAGGGTTTGATATCAACACCGGCAGCGACCCGGTAGAGGTATTCGCCGCCGACCTACCCACGCAGCTTGCCGTGGACCTGGTCATCACCCGCTGCGATGGCCCGAGCCCCCAACTCATGAAATACGTCCAGTTCGACGGCCCCGCGGTCATCAATGAGTTCGCCACGGCGAGCGGCACGATCTACGGCCATGCCAATGCCCGCGGGGCCGAGGCCGTCGGTGCGGCCGACTATCGGAGGACACCGGCGTTTGGGTTTACGCTACCGGAAATAGAGAACTTTTCGTCGGCCGGTGGCGTCGGCATTCGCCTCAACACGGCAGGACAGCCCTTGGCGACACCCGAGGTGCGGACCAAGCCCGGGATCGTGGCACCGGATGGGGTCAATACCACGTCCTTCATCTTCGATCGAGACGACGATAACGACACGTTCCCGAACTTCTTCGGCACCTCGGCCGCAACTCCCCACGCCGCTGCGCTCGCTGCGCTGATACTGGAGAAGAATGGGAGCCTCTCCCCGGATGCCGTGTACGCGCGACTCCGCAGCAGCGCTATCGATATGGATGATCCCGGTACGCCCGCCTTCGATACGGGCTTCGACTTCCGCACCGGATTCGGCCTGGTCGACGCCGTGCGGGCGTTCCCGTTAAACGAACGGCGCACCTGCGAGGACCGTGCGGCCACCATCGCCGGCTCCGATGGCGCCGACACCATCGTTGGAACAGAAGGCCCGGACGTCATCCTCGGGCTCGGCGGGAACGACACGATCTCCGGTGTCGGAGGCGATGACGTCATCTGCGGTGGAGCAGGCAACGACGTCTTGCTGGGCGGTGAGGGCAGAGACCGGCTTCTCGCGGAGACTGGCCTGGACAGGTTGTTCGGCGACAGCGGCAACGACGTGCTCCTGGGCGGCCCTAGCCGCGACAAGCTCAATGGCGGACGCGGCAGGGATATTCTCAACGGCGGACCGGGGCGAGATTCCTGCGCGAGGGGCGAGCGACTAAGGAGCTGCGAGACGGGACGAAGAGCTACGCGTCCTTCCGTCCCTCCACCCCCGCCTCCTCCTCCATTTCCCGCTCTCGGGTCGTGCAACCACCCAAGCAACTGCGGCGGGGATCGACCCGCTGATACAAGCGAATAGTCGCCCAATAGAATCGTCCGCGCCATCCGTCTCGTTGTAGGCACCTAAACGACTGGTCGGGCCGGCCTAAAGCGGATGTTCCTTCACGTTGGCGCGGGTCATCGCGGTAACCGTATGTTTAGGAAAGCTTTCTACGCTCTGGGAGTTTCGTTTTAGTGGTTACGGCTATGCCCGGGTAGGGAAGTTTGCTCGGTAGT
>JBOIDR010000097.1:0-16128 GCA_050740695.1 Gammaproteobacteria bacterium
ATCACTGTCCATACTGTCGAGCATGCTTGCATTTTGATAAAATCAAGTGTGAAAGATCGGTGTGGGGAAAAGCCAGTTAACTGAGAGAAAAAAGGGGGCTTGACAAAGCTATGACAGGATGCGGTGACCGAAGGGAACCGCAGCGCTCGCGAACGATGCGCTTCGTACCTCAGCATGAGGGAGCCGGTAAGCACGTAGGGCGGGTTAGCAGCTTTATCGCGTAACCTGCCTTTTGGGAAGTCGGCACATAATACTTGTCGCCATGCTCCATTATGTTCGAGCGTATGTTCACGGCAGGTCGTATTCATTCACGGTGGCGTGGCACGCGGTATTTTGCGGGTGTTCTCACATAGTTCGTTGAGAGCCTATGGCTTCAATGGTCATTTCTTGCGCAGCACCGCAATCGCAAGCCAACCGATGGGGACGATGAGTATCCCGACGGGGCAGGGCGTGGCGCAGGCGCTGGGAGTTACGCCTCTGACGGAGGCCGAGCTTCGTCAAGGCAATTCCGACGCGTTCAACGACGCGCTGGAGCACGGCGGGTTCTTGCAGAAGACACCGCTCTGGTACTATGTCCTCAAGGAGGCCGAAGTCCGGGCCGACGGCAACTCATTGAGCGAGGTGGGCAGCGCATCGTGTGCGAGTCGATTATCGGCTTGCTCGTCAATGATCGATACTCCTTCCTGAATCATTGGGGCGGTTGGGATCCTTCAATAGGCGTGCGGCTGGACAATGACGATCCGATCGTAACCATACGCGACTTCCTGACGTTCGCGCGTGTAGAATATGACACGAACCCGCTTTGGCTCGGAACGGCGTGGCAAGAAACGACGTCCGTTCTGAGCCGATCGCGGGACGACACTATCTTTCTATCGCAAGCTGGAGGGGCCCAGGTCCCCAGCCACCCGAGCGCCCGCGGCGACCGCGCCGCGCCGGCCGCACGAAACGGGTAGGTCCTAACCCCATCTGCGCGACCGACGCCAAAGCCGGGCTCGAAACCGCGGAATCCCACACCCGCGCACCCCTCCGTAACCGCGAGTCGTCTGCCCGTGCCCTCATTGCCCGGGGTGCGAGACACGTCGGCAATATGTTCGTTGGAAGAAAGTGGCGCGAACCGTCATGCGATTGCGCTACACTCGCGCGATGCCACCGATCATCTCCCTCTCTGGCCTGACGAAGACCTATGCTTCGGGTCTTCAAGCACTCAAGGGCGTCAACCTCGAGATCCGCAAGGGTGAGATCTTCGCCCTCTTGGGCCCCAATGGCGCCGGCAAGACCACGCTGATCAGCATTGTCTGCGGGATCGTCACGCCGACCCAAGGGAGGGTGGTCGCAGACGGCCATGACATCGTGCGCGACTACCGTGCCGCGCGATCCAAGATCGGGCTGGTGCCGCAAGAGCTGAGCACCGACACCTTCGAGACGGTGTGGGCGACGGTGCGCTTCAGCCGGGGGCTGTTCGGACGCGCGGCAAATTCCGTGCTCCTCGAGAAGATCCTGCGCGACCTTTCTTTGTGGGACAAGCGCAAGGACACGATCATGACGCTGTCGGGCGGCATGAAGCGGCGGGTGATGATCGCCAAGGCCCTGTCGCACGAACCGGAGATCCTGTTCCTGGATGAACCGACGGCGGGCGTGGACGTGGAGCTGCGCCGCGACATGTGGGCGCTGGTGCGATCCTTACGCGAAAACGGCGTGACCATCATCCTGACCACCCACTACATCGACGAGGCCGAGGAGATGGCCGATCGGATCGGCGTGATCAGCAAGGGCGAGCTGATCGTGGTGGAGGAGAAGACCAGGCTCATGAAGAAGCTTGGCAAGAAGCGATTGACGCTGCATCTACTGGAGCCGATGGCCGCGATCCCCGTTGAGTTGGGCGACTGGCGGTTGACGCTGGAGGCCGAGGGACAGGAGCTGGAATACTGCTTCGATACTAACGAGGAGCGCTCGGGCATCCCGCCGCTGCTCAAGCGGATGAGCGATTTGGGGATCGGGTTCAAGGACCTGAACACCAGCCAGAGCTCGCTGGAGGACATCTTCGTCAGCCTGGTCAGCGACCGCGCGCGATGAGAGGACTCCCATTCAACCGTTATGGCGTCTGGGCCATCTACCGGTTCGAGATGGCCAGGTTCATGCGCACCGTCTGGCAGAGCGTGGTAACGCCGGTGATCACCACCTCACTCTATTTCGTGGTCTTCGGCGCCGCGATCGGCTCGCGCATGAGCGAGGTTGGCGGCGTCCCCTATGGCGCCTTCATCGTGCCGGGGCTGATCATGCTGTCGCTGTTTACCGAGAGCATCTTCAACGCTTCTTTCGGGATCTATTTCCCCAAGTTCACGGGCACGATCTATGAGCTTCTGTCCGCGCCGGTGTCCCCCTTGGAGATCGTCCTCGCGTACGTCGGGGCGGCGGCGACCAAGTCCATCCTCCTCGGTCTCATCATCCTGGCCACGGCCAGCCTGTTCGTGCCGATCACGATACTGCACCCGGTATGGATGTCCGCCTTCCTGGTGCTGACGGCGACCACTTTCAGTCTGTTCGGCTTCATCATCGGCGTCTGGGCGAAGGGCTTCGAACAGCTGCAGCTCATCCCCATGCTGCTCGTAACGCCCCTGACCTTCCTGGGGGGCGCCTTCTATTCCATCGACATGCTACCACCGGCGTGGCGCACCTTGAGCCTGTTCAACCCGGTGGTGTATTTGATCAGCGGCTTCCGCTGGAGCTTCTACGGGGCCTCGGACGTCGGGGTCGGGCTGAGCCTGAGCATGACGCTCTGCTTTTTCGTCGTCTGCCTGGCGGTGGTGGCCTGGATCTTCAGGACGGGGTATCGGTTGAAGAGCTGAAGGCGGGGACATGCACGCGGTGCGAGGTGGATTTGATATTCGAGGGGGCTGGCTCCCAATCCACGGACGGTGGTGAACGAGACGACTGAACGGTGCTAATGTCAGCCGACGGTCTGCGCAGCCTCGACTACCGGAAACGCCACCCGAAACTCGGCCCCGGGTTCTGGTTGACCACGTCCACCTTGCCGTTCATGGCCTGCGCGAGGTGGTGCACCAGGGCGAGGCCGATGCCGGTGCCGATGGTCTCGCGGGTGAGCTCGTTCTCCGGCGTTCTCACCGTGCCGTTCACGTATCCTGCTTCGATTATTCGAATCATCGGCGCCGGGTATTGGCGCAAAGGAAAGGCTATCAGGCTATCTATGAGCGCGAAAATAAGGTACACCGATGAACCCCTGGGCGAGACCGAGGTGGTTGCCGACTTTCTTCCCTCACCGGCCGAGCTGGCTTTTCGCGAAGAGGGTGTGAAGGTAACTTTGGCTCTGAGCAAGAAGAGTATCGAGTTCTTCAAGTCCGAGGCTGCTAAGCATCATACGCAATACCAACGCATGATTCGGCGGCTCCTCGACGCCTATGTCGATGCCCAAATCGCGACAGCTCGTTCAAAGAAACGATAGGACGTCCGCCTTGCTAGCCGAAGTTGAAGCTGGCGAGGAAGTGATCATCACGCGTCGCGGCAAACCCATAGCGCGGATCTTTACCCGCGAGGCTCGAGCGCCGCGATGGCCTCGATGCGCAGCCGTTCGATCTCGCGCCCCAATGCCTCGCCCGTGAGACCCCGATCCACGAGCGGTCGGACCTCCACGGCGCGGGCTGCCGCCAGCGCTTGTGTGAGGAACGCGGCCTGCGGATAGGGGCGTTCCGCTAGGCCCGCGCGGCCGCGCGCGTCGGCCTCGCACGCGAGTAGGAAGAGGTCGAGGCGCTCGGGCCGTCGCAGGGCGTCGAGGCCCTGGAGGGTCTTGAGCACCGTGCCGGGGCGCAATTCCAGGGCGCGATGGGAGTGGCCGTGGTAGCGGGCGACCAGGACCGCGAGGTCGCGGTAGTCGTTCGGGACCCGGTAGCGGTCGCAGAGGCCGTGGATCAGCGCGACGCTGCGTTCCTCGTGGCCGCGGTGGCTCGGCCATTGTTCCCTGGGCGTCGTGCCCTTGCCGAGGTCGTGCACGAGGGCGGCGAAGCGCACGCGCCGATCGGGGGTCAGGCTCGCCACGACATCGAGGACCTGCAGGATGTGTACGCCGGTGTCGATCTCCGGGTGGTAGCGGGCCGGTTGGGGGACACCAAAGAGGCGCGCCAGCTCCGGGAACAGCACCTCCAGGGCGCCACAGGCGTGCAGCACCTCGAAGAAGCGCCTGGGCTTGGGCTCGCCGAGGGCCCGGTCGAGCTCGGCGAAGACCCGCTCCGGGACCAGGGCATCGATCTCCCCGCCGGTGACCATCTCGCGCATGAGCCCGAGGGTCTCCTCGGCCACCCGGAAGCCCATGCGGGCGGCGAAGCGCGCGACCCGCAGGAGGCGTACCGGGTCCTCGACGAAGGCCGGCGAGACGTGTCGGAGGATCTCCGCGGCCAGATCGGCACGACCGCCGTAGGGATCTATTAACCGGCCGCCGCGGTCCTCGGCCATGGCGTTGATGGTGAGATCGCGACGCCGGAGATCGTCCTCCAGGGTGACCTCGGGGGAGCTCTGGAAGACGAAGCCCGTGTAGCCGGGTGCGGTCTTGCGCTCGGTGCGGGCGAGGGCGTATTCCTCGTGAGTCTCTGGGTGCAGGAAGACCGGGAAATCACTCCCGACGGGCCGATAGCCGCGCGCGATGAGGTCCGCCGGGGTCGCCCCCACGACCACCCAGTCGCAGTCCGACACCGGCCGCTCGAGCAGACGATCGCGCACCGCGCCGCCGACCTTGTAGACCTTCACAGCGCCCTCACTGGCGTCGGGCGAGTCCTCTCAGCTTCCGGTACAAGCCCCGCTGGCCGCGCTCTGCGAGGTAGCCCGGCACCACGGACTCGACGGCCGTGGGCGTGATACCGAGGCAGAGAAGCCCGTTCTCGGCGCCGCACACGCTGTCGATCTGTAGCGAACGATAGTTGTCGAGGGACAGCGGTTTGCCGGGCACGCGCTCCAGGACCTGCGCCTGCAAGAGCGACAGGCGTGCATTCAAGGGCAGTACATAGCGGCGCAGCTTCAGGCACCGCGCCGTATAGGTCACGAGCTCCGCGAGCGTATAACTCTTGGGCCCGCAGAGGTCATAGCGCCGCCCGTAGGCCGGGGGAGCGGTGAGGCAGAGCGCCATGGCCTCGACCACGTCGCCGACAAACACCGGCGCGAAGCGCGCGTTGGGGCAGGCGAGCGGAAACACCAGCGGGGCGAATCTCAGCAAACCCGCGAAACGGTTGAAGAAGTCATCGTCGGGCCCGAAGATGACCGAGGGCCGGAAGCTAGTCACCCGGAGGTCCTCGCCGGCGGCATGGACCAGGTCCTCGGCCTCGCCCTTGGTGCGCTGGTAGTGGCTCGGGCCCGACCGTGCGTCGGCATTCAAGGCGCTCATGTGCAGGAGCCGCGGGATGTCGTTGGCCCGGCAGGCCGCGATGAGCTTGCGGCAGAGCTCCACATGGACCTCGCGGAAGCCGCTGCCGTCGTCCCCGCGCTCGTTGAGGATCCCGATGAGGTTGACCACGGTCCCGCAGCCGCGCAGCTCGCGCTGCAACACGGCGGGATCGTGGACATCCGCCTCGACGAGGTCCAAGGTCGGGATCACCAGGAGGTCGCGGTGACGCTCGCGGCGGCGCGTGAGCACCTTGAGCGGATAGCGCTCCTTGGTCAGGCGGTTCGTCAGGTGGCGCCCCACGAAGCCGGTCCCGCCGAGGATGGCGATGGCCTTGATCATATCAACCGTAGTTACCGGCCGGGGTCCCGATGCAGGCGATTTGGGGTCCGCCTTGGGGGCGGGCGGGCACCTTTCCGAGGCGTGCGGTCACGGTGGTCACGGGCCCGCCCAGGCGCCACTCGTACACGGTGGCGTAGAAGAGGAGGTTGCGAACATAGTGGCGCGTCTCGCGAAACGGGATGGTCTCGACCCAGAGCTCGGCATCCATGCAACCAGACTTGGGACGCCACCGCTCCACCCGGCCCGGCCCGGCATTATAAGCCGCGGCCGCCATCGCGAGGTTGCCGTGGTAGCGGTCCAGCACCTCGCGCAGATAATGGCTGCCCAAGCGCACGTTGGTGGGCGGGGCCAGGATGGCGTTCTCGCCACCCAGCGCCATTCCCGCGTGCCGGGCCGTGATGCGTGCCGTGGCCGGCATGAGCTGCATGAGCCCGAGCGCCCCCGCGCTCGAGCGCGCCCCGGCGTGAAACGCGCTCTCGGCGCGGATCACGCCGAAGACGAGCGCCGGATCGAGCCTCTGTCGCCGGCCGTTATCGCGTACCAGATCGCTGAAGGCCATGGGGAAGCGCAGCTCCAGATCGTCATAGAGCTTGGCCTTGCCGAGGGCGGCGATCACCTGGTCGAACCAACCCCAGCGCTGCGCATAGGCGGCGGCCAAGAGGATGCGCGACGGCGCCATGTTCGCGACCGCGTGGTTCCACTCCGCGCGCGCCTCGCTCGGGTAGCCGATGAGGTCCAGCTCGCGCGCCCGGACGATGGCCTGCTGGGAAAACAGCCAGCTTTCATCGGCGGCGTTCACTTGTGTGGGACGGTGGTTCATGCGATAGGGGATCCTCAGGCGATCGGCGGCGGCGAAGCCGTAGTAGTCACGCTCCCGGGCCAGCGCCCGATACAGGGGCTCGGCCGCCGCGCGCCGGCCACTCAACTCCAGCGAGCGGGCGTGCCAGTAACGCCAGCGGAGCGGCGGCATCTCCGGTGCCGGTTCCTGCTCGGTCCAGCGTGCCAGCGTCGCGAAATCGCGCGCCAGGAGGGCAGAGCGCAGGCGGGCGCCCTGCACGTCGGCATCGACGGCTCTCCGGCCCACGCGGTCGAGCATCGTCTTGGCCGAGGGGTGGTTCTGATCGACCGCGGCGAGCGCCAGGGCCCGCCACACGTTTGCGAGCAGCCGCGGCGAGGACAGGTGCAGACGCTTTAACTCGGCGTGTGCTCGGTCCACGTCGCGCTTGGCCAGGCGCACGATGGCGTGGGCCCCCACCTCCTGGGCGCGCTCATCGTTGCGCCGGAGCTCCGGGCGGGCCAGGGCACGGGTCGGATTCTCATGGGCCCCTAGCCACAGTCTGACCCACGGGCGGTCGGTGGCCGGCAATTCCGCCGCCAGCTGCCGGGCCAGCTCCGGCCGTCCCTGCGCGATGACTAGCTGCAGGCGCCCCCACACGAGATCGCGGCTCAGGCGCCCCTGGCGCTTCAGCCAGGCGAAGACCGGCTCACAGGATCTGGGCTGCGAGGTCCCGGTGAGCCACAAGGTCCGGGCCTCCTCGGCCACGCCCGCCTCACGCCCGGCGACGATGCGGGCGTACAGCTCGTAGCAGCGCATCCCGAGATCCTGTTGCGGGCGGTAGAAGGTCAGGAATTCACCCCAGCGCCCTTCCTTGGCCAGGCGCTCGAGCCAGGCACTGCGCAGCCGCGCCGCCAGGATCGATTCGGAATAGGCCTCCAGGAACGCCGCGATTTCATGGGGCGTCACGCGCGCCAGGTTCGGCCGCAGCTCGTAATAGCGCAGGTAGGGATAGAGGACGTAGTCCCGGAGCCGGGCGGTGAGGGACTCGAAGCGGCTCATCTGCCCCATGCGCAGCGCCGTGCGTGCCTCGCGAAATTGGCGGCGCTCGGCCGCCACATCCCCGGTGGCGACCGTGGCGGGAACGAGCATCGCGACCAACACTGCCGCCGCGATCCACCGTGCCCGTGCCGAGAGGCGGCGGCGTTCCGGTGACGGCAGGGGTCTTGGCGGCATATGAAATAATTGTCGTGTGAAATCGCGCAATGCACAACCGGCGCGAGCCCGCCGAAGCGGGTTGCGATAAGCGCGCTCGGCGTGGACCTCCCTGCCCTCACGGTCTATCTTTCGCTGGGCGCCGTAGCCGGCCTCTTGGCCGGTCTCTTCGGTCTCGGCGGCGGGATCGTGATCGTCCCGGCCCTGTTCTTTCTCTATCTCCAGCGGGGCTTCCCGGCCGAGCTGTGTATGCACCTCGCGGTCGGCAGCTCGCTCGCGACCGTGGTCTTCACCTCCATCACCTCGGCCATGGCCCATCACCGCCACGGCGTGGTCCGCTGGCCGGTGGTCCGGCGTTTGTCGCCGGGGATCGTGGCAGGCGCGGCGCTCGGGGCGGTGCTCGCCGAGCACGCGCCGGGCCGGTTCCTGCGGGTCTTCTTCGGCCTCTTCGAGCTCCTGGTCGCGGCCCAACTCGCGCTGGCCCCGCGCCCGGATGCCCATCGCGACCTACCCGAAACCGGGGGCATGTGGCTCGCGGGCACGGGGATCGGTGCGCTCTCTACCCTGCTCGGGATCGGCGGGGGTACCTTGACCGTGCCGCTCCTGGTCTATTGCAACGTCCCCATCCACCAGGCCGTGGGCACCTCGGCGGCCTGTGGCCTGCCCATCGCGCTCGCCGGGGCCATCGGTTTCGCCGTGGCCGGTTGGGGCGCGCCGGGCCTACCGGCCGGGAGCAGCGGCTACCTCTACTGGCCCGCCGTAATGGCCGTCGTGGCCGGGAGCGCCTTCTTCGCCCCCCAGGGCGCGCACCTCGCCCACGCCCTGCCGGTCGCGACCCTGCGCCGGGGGTTCGCGGTGGTGGTCGCGCTCATTGGATTCCGGATGTTGGTGTAGCGGTAGGCCCGCTCCGATGCGGGCGCACGCGGGCCCTGCCTGCCGTGTGGTGAGGCCGGGTGGGCGGTCTGGAGGCGGTGGTAGGGTAGCGTGCTGCCGTTGCCAGATGCAGCAACCGCATGCTACGGTCAATATCGAAGCCTTCCAGGAAGAGCGGGTGTCGCAACCCGCCCCATCACTCCCCAGCCCCCAGCACCACGCTTGCGAAGCCGCATTGAATATCCTATCGTTAGCTACCGCCTATGCTGCCCGTCGCATTCTGGTGGTGGATGACAACTGCGACTCGGCCTTTTGCTCGAGTATAAACCGTCGGAGCGACCCAAGTACATCGAGGCCTTTTTCTCTAACATCGATTGGGATGCGGTCGAGCAACGCCTGCAGCTTGACGGCGCGGCACGTCCTGTCGGTGCCTGAGATCAATGGGAGAACTTATTCTCCGGCTTCCCAGATGACGTACAAGAAGCTATCACACCTTCCGTTACCGGTGCGCAAAGAGTTTCCGCGCGGCGCGCAGGAAATTTATAGGGCGGCATATAACCGGACCTGGGAGCAAGGTGCAACCTCCGGGGACTATGACGAACAACGCACGGCAGAGGCGGCACACAAGGCGGCGTTGCTCGCTGTTGAGAGGGAATACCAAAGGGACGACCGTGGCAGATGGCGAAGGGCGCCCATAAGCAACGCCATAGACAAAAGAAGGATCCGCCCGCAAGGGTGAGTCTGCCCTCGATCATCCGATTTCGTGGGTTCTTGTATTACCGTCGTTCTAAAGGATCTGCACCTGATGTGGTTGTCCGCAGCAGGCTTTCTCGCGCTTGGCGGGGACTGGGGAAAAGCGCTGATTCTGATAATTTGGGAGAGTCTCATCGTTTCGCTGATCGACAATCTGCTCTATCCGGTTTTGGTCGGAAGCAAGCTGCGCTTGCACACGCTGCCGGTGTTCTTTGCGATCGTCGGCGGGCTCATCGTTTTCGGCGGCTCAGGCCTTATCCTCGGGCCGGTCGTGCTTGCGGTAACGGTTGCGGTGATCGAAGTGTGGCGCCAGCGAATGCGGGGGGGCCGCACGCTAGAGGAGGCCGCGGAGTGATGAAGGATGAGGGAGGGAAGCCGGCACGCGGAGGGGTCATGGGAAGAGACGGTCACTCATCCTTGGAATAGGGCTCTACCTTTTCGTTAAACTGGTTCCATCCGCCGGCCCGCCATTCGGCAGCACGCTCGTCGACGTCCATCGCATGGTGGCGCTCCATGATCGCCATGGCCTCATCGACCTGTTCCTCTGGGACTCGCACCGAGATCAGGATACCACCTCGCCGCACCGCTTCGGCGTAGTAGCCGGTCTGGTCCTTGGGCACCCCTAACTCGTCGATCGCTGCGATTAGACCACCGGCCGCGGCGCCCACACCGGCGCCGAGGAGGGTCGTAGCGGCGGTGCCGGCGGCGGCCACCGGGCCAATCCCGGGGATCGCGAACGTCCCGAGGCCGGCGAATAGCCCGCCCAAACCACCCACCACTGTGCCCGTGCCGATCCCGCTGCCGATCTCTTCGGACGTCAGCTCAGCACCCTCAACAGTAGAGGCTTTGTATCGAGACCATTCACCCGCGGCGTCACTGGCGAGCAAGCTAAGATCGTCGCGGGAAAATCCGGCCGAAACGAGGTCGCGCGCCGCACTCTCTGCTTCACGGAAGCTATCAAACAAACCAATCGCTGTTTTCATGATCGTACCTCTCAATCGCGGCGAACGCCGGTGTCCTTTCCCGCCTAGGCGGCGGGGAAGCGGCGAAAGTAGACCAAAACTTGGGCTGCCTCGGCATCGGTACCGATCCATGCAGGTAGCGGTTGGCGCGGTACGCATCGGGCTAGTCGGCTGCCACGGCCGAGAATCCCTTCTGCAATCCAGAATAAGGCGCTTAGTCAGCTGCGCGCGCTGGCGGTAGAACGCATGTGTCCCGTGTGTCACCTCTCCGATGAGCACGCAGCGCGCGTTTCCGACTGAGATCGAGGAGCGGATCGAAATCCTCCATCGAGCGGGTGAGGCCTCGACCGTATCGGCCATCGCGGACCAGCACCTCGTCCGTTCCTGCTCGCCAGACTCGCCTGCACTCACAGTCCTCCTACTGGCGCGGACGCGTGCTCTCGTTCCGATCGTTCGCGTCCAGCCGCCTCGAGCAGCTCCCGCACCTCCTGGTCCGTCGTCTGGGGGAAGTCCGCATACCAAAGCGCCACCGCGTAGAACGGCTCAGGAGTCATCGCACACACGATGTCGTCCACTTCGGAGGCAAGCTCCTCGCAGGTCGAGGGGGGCCCAGCACACCAACCTCCGCTATCTCTCTCCTATCTGTAACGACTTAATCACCTTAACAGGGGTGGGGCGTGGGGGGCTTTGCACGGCTTGCATGTATGTGCACCTTTTCAATTCGCCGCGCTTCATAAGAAAACGAATATGTTACACCTCAATGCACACCCGTTTCCACGGGGTTCCCGCCTTGTTTCCAATCACGCAGGCCGGCTGCGTAATCGTATACCTGGGTAAAGCCGCGCTTCGTCAGCTTTTCGGCTGCACTGTCTGAGGCGTGGCAATCCGTTGAGGCGCAATACACAATAATCTCCTTGTCTTTAGAAAATAGCTGTTCGAAGGTCGCTTCATCTCCTTCTGGGATATTGATCGATCCGGGAATATGCTCTCGCTCGAAGGCTTCCGGTTCTAGCACATTAACCAATGCATACCCTTGCTTGGCATCTTGATTATTCGGCACCGCCGTCCTTACCCTCTGCTCGAGGGCTTGGCGGGTAATTGTGGAATAATTTTGCTCAGTCATGATTCAAGTCTCCTCAAAAAACGTTAGCCCGTCAACTTAGAGTGGGGCATGTACCATGCCATGTGTGGCGGGATTCTGCCGTGATGTGCCATAGGGCTGCAAAACATTACGCGAGTCCGTAGGGCCAATGCGCGAGCTGTAAAGTTTACATTCTTACTAGTGATTCTTACCGATGAACCGGTCAACCAGAGGCGCGGCCGACTATCCTTGAAGCGTTAACACGTGGCATCTGTTCAGTCGTTATGGCACGCATGGTGCCGCAAAAGCTTCCTTGTGGGGAACCGGCGCTTAACCGAAAAGAAGCATGCCTTCGCGGAGCGATGCTACCGGTAGGGCGCATCGGCGGCACGGTCGGCAGCGATTTGGGGCTCCATCCGATCGCCGATGGCGAGCAAACCCTCTTTAGTGATGATCTGATCGCCCCGCTTTTCGTAATGGAACTCGAAGATCCGAGTCAGCACGATGGCATCTACCGGGCATGCCTCCTCGCAAAATCCGCAATAAATGCACTTGAACAAATCGATATCGTACCGTGTGGGGCGCCGCGTTCCATCCGCCCGCGCTTCGGATTCGATCGTGATACATACGGCGGGGCACACAGCCTCGCAAAGCTTGCAGGCGATACACCGCTCCTCCCCGTTTGGGTATCGGCGCAGCGCGTGCAGGCCCTTGAAGCGTGGCGATTGCGGCGTCTTCTCTTCCGGATAGTAGACGGTGACCTTGGATCGAAACAGATGTCGCCCCGTTACCGCGAGGCCCTTGAGCAGCTCTAACAACAGCAAGCGCTTCAAATAATATTGGATCCTTTGTAGAAACTTAGTCATTGCTATACGCAAGCAACCTACATGCCAAGCGGGTTATAGCAGTGTAACTTTAGAGCGACAGGTACTGTGGCGGTGAGGCACGTAATTCAGCCGTACATCTTGGAGCGCGTCGCGGTATCTCTTGGGGAGTTTCCCGGTATGAAACTGAACGCCTTGGGCGTCCCCTGGCAGCTCGATAATCTTGGAGAAGCTCGAACGGCTCGTCCCGACCCGCGCCGCCAGCACCTGGTACTGGGTACCGGCCACGGCGGGCGGTGTACCCCTTGCGTACGTGGCCGGAACGGCTCTGCTCGTATACGATCTTCACACCGTGTACCTGCTTGCCGCTGCGCTTCTCGAATGTGCCGATTTGCGAGCCCTTGACCTTGCCCGCGATGTACACTCGCCGGACCTTCGGATATGGAAAGCGCTTAACGCAACCGCTGTGCCTTAACGGGTTAAGCTGCGGATACTTCCTGCTTTTCAAATACATCGACCTATGCCGGCCATCATTCCCATGCGCCTAGACGCCGGTAACCCTTACAAGCGCCTTTGAAAAACTTACAGCTCACCTCTGCTCGCGACGCGGGAACGAACTACGCTCCTGGGTTTCGCCGGTGGCACGTGGGCGTGCCCACTTCGAAGGGAATTTTTGTTACAGCACAAACATATGGCAGACACAAGCGGGTGCCGATTCCATCAACCTTCACGATCCGCGCGTTCAGACCGCGATCACCAGCCCTCGGTGATGGCGCTCACCACGGACAATACGGATCAGGTGGTCGTGCGGGTGCGGGATCGGTCAAAGAAGAACAGAAACGAGAGCCGGTCCCGTTCGGTCGGATTCGATACCCGGTGTGGCGTCGAGCGGTACCCACCCGTCATCCGATCCCGCATGTCCCCGATGTTTGCACAGGAACTTTCCAAGTGCAGGGTCGGCCGGCCCGGCCGCACGTTTCAGAGTCGCCGGCATCATAGGTATTATGGCGGCGAAGAATACAGTCGAGCGGCCGTGCCAGGCGTCCCTTCCCGCTTCGCCGGGGATGCTAGACACCCGGGGCCCGCGTCAGCGAGTGGGCCGGCGAGGCGCGAGCCAGCCGCTCGAGTTCTGCGGCGACCGGCGCCGCTTCGCTGGGGCATTCGGTGTCCCAGTGAAGCGTCAGCGCCTGCTCGTCTGGCGTTAAGGGCTCCTGGCCACGGAGCTGGTGATCGAGCACCACGAGGTTGGCCTCGGAGGCATCGTGCCCGTCCGCCCCACGCTGCTGGATCCGCGCACGCAAGGTCGCCTCGCCGGCCCGAAAATCCAGGATCCGCAACGGTGCACCGAGCGATCTCGCCAGCGCCGCGAACTCCTCACGCCGCGCGCGCGCCAGGAAGGCGGCATCGATGATGACCGGAATGCCGCAGCCACTCGCGATGCGGGCGAGGTGCCTGAGGCGTTCATAGGTGCGCTCGGTCATCGCCGCGTCGTACATCCCGGCCGCCACGGCGCTTTCGGTCCTCGCCTCGGCCGATAGACCGGCGAGGCGCTTGCGCTCGATGTCGGAACGGATGCGTAAGGCCCCGAGCCGCGGGATCAGCGCCGCGCTGTGCACGGTCTTGCCGGCGCCGGAGATCCCGTGGGTGAGGACGATGAGGCCCGCAGGACGCGGCTCCGCATAGCGCCCCGCCAGCGCGAGGTGCCGCTCGTAGCGCGCGAGACACACCGCCTTCTCACCCCCGGATTGATGCTCGAGATAGGCGACCTTGGCCCGCACCAGCGAACGGTAAACGCGGTACAGATCCAGCAATGGCAGGCCCTCGTAGTCGCCGCTCTCTTCCAGATAACGGTCGAGAAAGATCGAACCGAGATCCGGCCGCTCGCGGACATCTAGGTCCATCAGAAGAAAGGCGATCTCGCTGATGACGTCGATGCAGGACAGCGCGGCATTGAATTCGATGCCGTCGAAGACCACGATCTCCCCGCCCATCGACACCATGTTCGTCAGGCGGAGGTCCCCGTGGCAGTGCCGCACTCGCCCGTGCCTTTTGCGCCCCTCGATCAGGTCACCATGCCGTTCGAGCTCGGTCTCGGTCCAGGCGCAGAGGGATGCCAGCCGCTCGCGGCTTGCGACCTCCGGAGGGCCGTTTCCGATCTGCGTGAAGTTCTCCAAGGCATACCTGCCGACCTCGGAGGCACAACCATAGCGCGCGTCGGCCGAGGCGCACTCGGCCCGAGCGTGAAACTGCGCGATCGATCTCGCGAGCGCCTCGATGAGCCCCGCCGTGAGCTCGCCGCGCGCGAGCACCCGGTCGAGCTGTGCCGTGCGCGGAAAACGGCGCATCTTGACGGCGTATTCGATGGGGGAGCCTGGACCCCCCAGGCGAGGCGCATCCTCGGTCCCCGTCACCGCCACGACCTCAAGATAAAGCTCGGGGGCCAGGCGCTTGTTGAGCCTGAGTTCCTCCTCGCAATAAAACCGCCGCTTTTCCAGCGTAGTGAAGTCGAGAAACCCGAAGTTGACAGATTTCTTGAACTTATACGCGAAAGGGCCAACCAAAAGCACGTATGAGATATGGGTCTCCACCAGCTCAAAGCCCTCGGTCGGGTGATCGAAGATCTGGCGTTTCTGTAAGCTCTGAATCAATCGTTGTAAGCGATCGCGGGCCATGTTTTGAACGAAGATTCCGCGTGACGAGGTCTGCGAGAATACCGACGTGATCAGCCCGGGTGGTCCTGTTCGAGCTTGGCCTTTATTGTGCCTTGCTAGGCTCCTTCCCAGTCCGCCCTTCATTTTCACTAAGGCACTAGGGAAACACTTCGCGGAAGGATTGCTTGATGATGCCTAACGAGGCTCCGCCTCAGACCGACGAGGTGTATAATCTCGCACCGACATAGCAAGCGGGCGACTCGCTGCTCCGACATACCGCCTAGGACGATCCATATCACCGCTCCAAGCGCCGAGCGGATTGCGGCTCCCTCTCGGGACCGCGCCCTTTCAAGGCAACCATCGTCGCGGTGTCGTAGATGCATTTGCTCGCTTTGCGGCTTGAGCGAAGCCACCATTTTCGCTTTGCGACGCGGCGCAATGGGGTAGGGGCTTTTTGCGCCCCAATCATAAACTTGACTCATTTGCATCACATTTCATGATGCAAGTACTCTAGGGCATCGGGGTCCCCCTTGAGCAGCGCTGAGATATACGCTTTGGCCTGCTCAAGCGTGATATGCGGCGGCAGCGGCGGGACGTTGGGATCGGTGATCGCCTCGAGCACCACGGGCCGATCGGCGGCGAGCGCTCGCTCCCAGGCCAGCCCGACGTCTTGGGTGTAGCTCTGATACTGAGACGTCAATGGACCGTTCGTTTAGGGAACAGCACGACGTTTTCGGGGATCTCGACGGCACGCTTGTAGGTGCTGGACAACAACTTCCAGGCACGGTCGAAGCGCTCGCTTAGGTGGAGGGCGCGCAGCGTCAAGATGGCCTGCCCCCCGGCCTGGCGCCAACGCATTCCCGAGCGTTTCATCCGTTGGGTCGCGAGCGTCTTGCACGCGGCTTCCACGACCCCTGAACCAATGGGGAGGTTCTGCGCTTGCGCTGTTGCATAGCGCATGCGGTGACGGTAGCGGCGAAAGTAAGCGAGCTCGGTCGAGAGTTTCTTCTTACGGGGATGCGTATCTCTGAGATGGCAGAGCGTCCGGATGACCTTCTCGACGCCCTCCTCTTCCTCGCGCAGGAGGTGGCGGTACTTCTCGAATTGGGCATTCGACTTCGCGCCGTTCTCCCCATAGGCCGCATCGAAGGCGGCCTTCAGGTGCTCGCAGGCATGATAGAAATCGAGGGTCTCGATACCCTGGGGGAGGGCCGCACCGAGGTAGCTCCAGTTGTCCTTCGCCCCGTCGGCGAGCTTGACCAAGGTGAG
>JBOIDR010000098.1:0-16051 GCA_050740695.1 Gammaproteobacteria bacterium
GCCGATGCCCGCGACAATCCCCTGCACCACCCGGCTCAAGGCCGCGTCATCAGCTCCGGCCATCCGCGGCACCAGCACGAACAGCGCCGCGCCAAGCGCTACTAGCATGTGCGTGCGCACCCCGGCCTCCTTGCCCTTGTGCTCGCGCTCGAAGCCCAGCACAGCGCCCAGCAACGCCGCCATCAGCAGGCGCACCGTCACCTGGGTCAATTGCTTGGCGTCGGTGATATCGGCGAACTCCGCCACCAGGGTCAACCAGACTTGATGCCACCAGGCGTCCATGGGCCTATCCGTCGTCAAGGGGGTTGATCAATGGACAACGGCCGCACGGGCAAGTGCGTCGCCATAAAGGGGTCAGAGCCCTTTACTGGTGCTCTATCGACTCTTTCTTCGGCCTGCTCCGTCGAGCCTAGCCGGTGCTGCATCTTCGGCTTGAACCACGAAACCTGGGTCTTCAAGCAGATCGGAGAGGGGGTCGTGAGCGGATGGCAAGACGGTGGACTCGGTAGGCGGGGTGGTGAAAAGCAACTCCTGGCACGGCTTCCTGCCCCCGGTGCCGCGCTCGATTCGGGTGGGGCGTGCCTGCGTGGCGAAAGCCCCGTAGCCCGGGTAGAGCAAGCGAGCGTATATATGGACTCCACGCGGTTTGCAAGGGAGGAAACGATGATGGCTTGTAAGGAAGACTGCAGGTATATATCCGACCTGTCGGTGAGCGGGATATCCGCTCTGGCCATGATGGAATATGCGCGTTCTGGTTCCCTATAGGGCGACGGCCTCGAAGGGTCACTACGCTTGGCGGAATCGCAGGACGCCAGTCTAACCTGTTGTGCAGGTAGGTGTTGCCGCGTTTGGTGATGCCCAGGAGCCGCTGTTTCCCACCGCTCGAGTGCTCGCGCGGCGTCAACCCCAGGTTGGCCGCCATCTGCCGGCCGTTTTGGAACTGCTTGCCGTCATTGACGGCGGCCACCAGTGCGGTGGCGGTGAGCGGGCCGATACCGGGCAGTGCCGCGACCTTCACGCTACGCGCATCACCCGCGCAGGTGGCTTTGACCCGCGCATCGTGGTGGCCAATTCGCTCATCGAGTTGTCGGGCGCGTGTCCGCGCCAATCATTAGCGGTACAATACGTGCACCCGATGATCGTCGCATCCTTGTTCCCGGTAGCATCTTCACCGCCAAAACCGATCGGTCCCCAACGATTCTCACCTATGCCGACGTGAGGTCTGCCCCACGAGACGCGATCGGAACACTTCGTTTGCCACATCAGTCTTTGATAGCGGTGTTGCCCGCTCGGACGAATGATTAGGCGCGGACACGCCCTACGCCCGCGTGAATCCGCGGATCACGCGGCAGTCTGTAACCCAGTGCGTACGGCTTACAGGTGGTCGGGATACAAAGGTAGCCGCGCGCAACCTTAGGCAACAGCTTGGATGTTTCGGCGTTTCCAGTTTACTGCCCGTAGCCATTTCCCGGCGTAGGGTGCACTGTGCCCAGCCTACGCTTGCTTTTCGCTGCTTTTGGAATGCAAAGTCAGCGGCAGGATCCTGGCATAGTGCTCGAAGTCCTCGTCAGTCGTAAAGATCGCGAGCGCTCGACGGGTAGCGACGGCGCAGATGAGGAAATCGACACTCGAGCCCTGAACACCGGCCGCACGGCAGCGGTTGGAACAGGAAGCCGCCTCCTCATAGTCGCCGGTACCTAACTCGACGTCGGGAAAGGCGCGCAGTTGCTCCCGGAGCGCGTCGAACTGGTCGCGAGTACGCACGCCCGAAAGCAGCTCTTGTCGAACAGGTCCCATGATGAGAGCCCGTCCGTCATGAACCAGATCCGCGAGCACGGCGACCCAGGGAGACGGGGAGGCGTGCCCTTTACGCCGTAGGACCAATGACCAAATCGAAGTGTCAACCAATACGTTCAAGAACGCCATCGAGCCTTCTTGTAGTCGTATTTGGGATCGAAATCGATTTTGCCAAATAGCTCCAGCACCCGCGTTTGCTTCCGACGCTGGATGTATTCCTCAAGCGCCTCGGTGACGGTCGCCTTCTTCGTGCGGTGACCGCCGACGCGAAGGGCCTCTTCGAGAAGCTTGCCATCGATCGCGAGATTGGTAGCCATGTGTGACATGCTACACATGCGGCCGTATAGATGCAAGCATGAGAACCGGCCCGGGAGACGGCTGGGGACCCACCCTGGAGCAGCGGGTCCGCGTCGCCCTGGAAGCACGGGACAACCAAGGAGGTCGGAACGAGAAGGAAGAACTACCGGAGCACCGGATTCTCGCTCACGTCTCGCGTCACCGGGGTCGGCCATGTAGCGGGTCACGATCTTGTCGTTCTCGGCCATACGCTCGATCATCAGCTCCTCGATGAGTTTGCGGAGTGAAGGCGGAAGAAGCTCAGATTCAGGTGCCGCCCGCGCGAGGCCGTGACTTGGTTCAGCCGATCTTCCCAGTCGGCTTCGCCTTCAATGACGGCGCTTCCAGTTTCAAGGCGGGCAGATGGGCCAGAGGCAGGGCGGTGATCCCTTCCGCCAACGGATAGCGTTCGCGGCCCGGATAGAGCACCCACAGGTGCGCCAAACCGAGGTCATGCCGGGCGACGTGCATGGACCGCGTAGTGGACGGGGCGTCCGCGCACTTGAACTCAAATCCCCAGCGCCGCCCGCCGCGCATCAGTAGCAGATCCAGTTCTGCCCCGCGTTGCGTCGCCCAGAAGTAGGCCTCACGCTCGCCGAAACGGATCAGCGTCTGCTCCAGGGCGAAACCCTCCCAACTCGCACCATAGCGCGGGTTGGCGCGCAATCCGGCGAGGTCGCCGATACCCAAGAAATGGTGTAGCAGCCCACTATCGCGCAGGTACACCTTGGGCGCCCTGATCTGGCGCTTGCCGAGGTTTTCATACCAGGGCGGTAGCACACGCAGCATGAAGGTGCCGGCCAGCAAGTCTCGGTAGTGATTCACCGCGCCCGGGCTGGCCGATAGCGCCCGCCCCAGCTCCGCCGCGTTCCATGTCTGCCCGTGGTAATGGGCCAGCATCGTCCAGAACCGTTCCAGCGTGGCCGCCGGCACGCGCACGCCGAGGCCGGGCAGGTCGCGTTCCAGGAACGTCTGCCGGAAGCTCTCCAGCCAGCGGCTCGCTTGCGCGTCATCCTCCGCCAGAAAAGCCCGTGGAAAGCCGCCGCGCTGCCACAGCCGATCCTGCCGGGCCGGTTCTACTTCCTCCAGAGAAAAACCCGGCACCGGCATAAACAGGACGCGCCCAGCCAGCGATTCGGAAACTCCGCGCACGAAATCGGGAGAGGCGCTGCCTAGGAGCAGAAACGTCGCCTGGCGGCCGCGATCGTCGCACAGTGGCCGCAGCGTCTCGAACAGCCGGGGCATCCGCTGCACTTCGTCGATGATCACCAGCCCCGTGCAGTCGGCGAGCGTCAGTTCCGGCGTGTGCTCCAGCGCCGCCCGACCCGCCGCCCGCTCCAGATCGAAGACGGTCGCCGCACCCGCCCGCTCCGCCACCTGCCGCGCCAGTGTGGTCTTACCCACCTGCCGCGCCCCGAGCAACGCCGTGACGGGCGACTCCCTTAGGCGAAGCTCGATCTCTTGCAGCAGTCTAGGGCGCGGTATTTGTTGCATATCGTTACTATATATAACGATACACAACAAGTTCAAGCGGATGACGCCGTGCCTCGATCCCGCACATCGATCTTGCCGGTCACCGCCGCGGTGATCAGGGCCGTGCAGTACTCCTACAGCAGCTCGATGGCCGTCTCGACCTTGGCGACCATCCGGTCGATCTTGGCGGTTTCGCGGTCGAGGAAGGAGGCGATGGCCTTCTGTTCGGTGAGAGGCGCTAGCGGTAGCCACTGACCTGCATACGCTCCGCACTCACGTTTTGAATCGTTGCTTGAATGAACGCCGACGCCAACCATCGCGATTGCGAAGTGAAGGGCCAGGAGGCTTATAGGGTTCGTTCACGGTTCATGTAGACGACGGCCAACTGATGCCGATCCGGGACGTCTGGGACACCGGCATCCCCTTGCGCAACGATCGTTTCAAGGAACAGATGGAGGCGATGCTGGGACCCAAGGCCGGCCAGGCCAGACGGGGCAGGCCGAAAAGAGGCCGGAAAGGTCCAATAAAGGGCTCTGACCCCTTTACCCTGCGCGCCGTGCACGCAGGCTATTGATGCGCCATCCCTCCATGTCCGATACCTCGAAGCTCCAGCCGTGCGACTCGACGCGCTCGCCTACGGCAGGTATCCGGTCGAAAAGAAACACGACGAAACCGGCAAGCGTGTTGAAGTCGCCGTCCGGGAGCGTGTCAAGAGAGAAACGCTGCTGCACGTCGTAAATCGACATTGCGCCATCGACAAGGAATGAGCCGTCCTCCAGTTCTTTCACCTCCGGCTCCGGGTGCTCTGCGTCCGGCAGATCCCCCGTAATCGCCTCCAGCAAATCGGTCTGTGTGACGATCCCCTGCAAACCGCCATACTCATCGACCACCAACGCCATTTCAACAGGCGCCCGTTTAAACATATTGAGCATATCGAGAATCGACGCGCCCTCGTGCATCGCTATGGGTTCCTGTACCGCGTGTATGAGGTCGAACTCTTTGTCATCGAGACAGAGCGCCAGGATGTCTTCCTTACGTGCGATACCTACGACATCGTCTACCGATCCGCGGCCCACCACGAACTGGCGGTGCGCGCTATTGCGAACTTCGGCCAACACGGTTTCCTTGGGATCGCCCGGATCGATCCAGGCGACCTCCGGCCGGGGCGTCATAATCGTTTGCACCGGCCGGTCGGCGAGCGCGAGGACATCGCGCACCATTGCCTTCTCTGCGGGCTCGAAACCCTGCTCCGCCGCGGCCTCCGGGATCACTGCGCCGACGTCCGCGGCTGCGGCGGCCGAGGATGGCACAGGAACACCGCCCAGAAGTCGCAACACCGCGTCGGCGGTGCGCCGCCGGCGCGGAATCGAGGCCGCCCATTTTCTGCGATTGCGAAGTGCAACTTGATTGAAAGTCTCGATCACCACCGAGAAGCCGATGGCGGCGTAGAGGTAACCCTTGGGTATGTGATAGCCCAAGCCGTCGGCAACCAAGACAAAGCCCACCATCAGCAGGAATCCCAAACACAGAATGATCAGCGACGGATGGGCGTTTACGAACTTGGTCAGCGGCTTGCTCGCGACGATCATCACGATCATCGCGATGACGACCGCTGCCATCATCACGTAGATCTCGTCTACCATGCCGATGGCCGTGATGACCGAGTCGAGCGAGAACACCGCGTCGAGCGCCACGATCTGCGCGACTACCGTCCAGAACCGGGCCTCTGCGACGCCGTCCGCGTGCTCGTTTGGCCCGATTTCAAGCCGGTCATGTATTTCTATCGTGGCCTTGATCAGCAGGAACACCCCACCAAGAATGAGGATGAGGTCGCGCCAAGAAATCTTCAGTGCAAATACAGTGAATAGCGGCGCCGTCAGCGACATGACCCAGGAAATACTGGCGAGCAACCCGAGACGCATGAGCAGCGCCAAGCTCAGACCGATGACACGCGCTCGATCGCGCCGGTGCGGTGGCAGCTTATCCGCCAGGATGGCAATAAAGACAAGATTGTCGATGCCGAGGATGATCTCCAGCAGGGTCAAGGTGAGAAGAGCGACCCAGATCGTCGGATCGGTCAGCCACTCCATTATGTGACTCCTGTAGCGCTGCAACTCGCTTGGCTTTCGCGCTCGGCCATTGAGTAAGCGTAGGGTGCGCTGTGCGCACGCGGATTATTCGTCAAGTTTTCGATAGCCGCCTTGGGTTCGCGCCACGGCAGTACCCGCCCATCGTTTGGGACCGATCCGGACGTAAACGATGGAACGTCAATACGGCCAATCACAGACCTTCGGGACGTGATACCCTTGTTCCGCGTGCGCACGGCGCACCCTACGCCTTGCTGCAAAAACTCGCTTGGCCTTCGCGCTCGGGCAGATTTTTCTCGGAAGCCTGGATATCCCCAAACCATCCATCCCCGGGCAGGCATGCCCTCCGTGCTATCAGGGCGTCTTGTTCTCCTTCTCCTTATCAGTGGAGGAGGTCGATTTCCTCGTAGACGGCTGCTGCTTAGTCGTCTTGGGTTCGGGCGTGCGCTTGGTCGCGGCCTTGTCGGTCTCGGTCGGCTTTTTTTTGGGCGGGACCTTGGGTGGGGTCGCCGGGGGCTTGGTGGTCGTGGATGGCTCCTTGCCGGCCCCGGTGCTCGGCGGCTCGGTGGACTTCGGCGATACGGCCTCCGGAGTTGGCTCCGCGCTGGGCTCGCCGTTCGGTCCTGCGCTGGGACCGGGTTCGGCCGGCTGGGCGCTCTTGCTTTCCGGTTCCGGCGTGGCTCCGGCCTCGCCTTCTCCCATCGCCGGGAGGTCCTTCGGAGTATCCGCGGCGGGGGCCTGGTTCGGCGCGGCCGATCTTGATTCAGCTGGTGGTGCTTCAAGCGCTGGTGATTCAAGCGATGGTGAATCAGACCCCTGTGATCCCGGCGTCGGCGACACCGGGGCGGGCGGCACATCGCTTCCCGTAACCCCCCGACCAGACTCGCCGGGGAGCGCCGGGAGGTCCGACTGCGGTGGTTCTGCCGGTGTCTCGGACTCCTTTTCTATCGGGGCGATGGTGCTCTCGATGATCCCAGTGGGCAGGTTGTCCTCCTTCCCTTCTTCGATGACGCTCTTCGGCCCCGTCGTATTGGCGGACAGATAGTTCAAGAAGAAGCTGTTGGAAAAAAACAGGAGGGCCAGTACCGCCGTGGCCTTGGTCAGAAACGTGGCCGAGCCGCGCGCCCCGAATACGGTGGCCGAGGCGCCGCTGCCGAAGGCCGCGCCGGCATCGGCGCCCTTGCCGTGCTGCAGGAGGATCAGGGTGATGAGGCCGATCCCCACGAGCACGTGTAATACCAGAAACAACGCTTGCATGTAGACCTCTTGAATCGATAACCCTAATCTAAGCCGCCCGGCAGATGGCCAGGAACTCTGCCGCGCTCAAGGAGGCGCCGCCGATGAGACCGCCGTCGATGTCGGGCATGGCGAACAGCGCCGCGGCGTTCGCGCCCCTGACGCTGCCACCGTAGAGGATCGGCAGGGAAGCGGCGGTGTCCGGGTCTCGCTCCGCGATCCGGGCGCGGATGAAGGCGTGGACCTCCTGGGCCTGTGCCGGGCTCGCATTGCGGCCGGTGCCGATCGCCCAGACCGGCTCGTAGGCGATCACCGCCGCGCGCATCGCCCCGGCGCCGCTGTCCTCCAGGATCGCACCGAGCTGCCTCTCGACGACGGCCTCGGTGTTTCCGGCCTCGCGCTCCGCGAGCGTCTCTCCGAGGCACAGGATGGGGATCAACCCGCTAGAGAGCGCTTGCGAGAACTTCCGCGCCACCCGCTCGTCGTCTTCCCGGTAGACCTGGCGCCGTTCCGAATGGCCGACGATGACGTAGCGGCAATGATAGTCGCGCAGCATGGGTCCGGACACCTCGCCGGTGTAGGCCCCGGCCGCCTCTTCGCAGACGTCTTGCGCGCCGAGCGCGATGGGGGTCCCCTCCAAGAGCTCACCGACCAAGGGCAGATAAAGGAACGGCGGGCACACCGCCACCTCCGCCCGCGGCGCGGGGTCCAGCCCCTCCTTCAGGGCTTGGAGGAGCGGGCGGATTTCGGCGCGCGTGCCGTTCATCTTCCAGTTGCCGGCGACGAGCCGTGCTCGCATCTTATGTCCTCATGGTGAAACACCGAGCGGCACGGGAGAGTAGCGGGTTGGGCCTCTGAGATCAAATCGATGCGTGCAGTGTCCCGGTCTTTCCCGCTCACGCATGGGGGTGCGCGGCGGGTAGAATGGCACCACCCCTTGGCACTCGCACACGATGCAAAAGCGCCGTCTCGGTCGATCCGATCTCTACCTGACCCCGCTAGGGCTCGGGACCTGGGCGATCGGCGGTCCCTGGGCGTATGGCTGGGGGCCGCAGGACGATGCCGAGTCCGTGGCGACCATCGGCCGCGCCCTCGACCTCGGCGTCGCCTGGATCGACACCGCGCCGGCCTATGGCCTCGGGCATGCGGAGACGCTGGTAGGGCAGGCGATCCGCGGGCGGCGCGATGAGGTGGTGATCGCCATCAAGTGCGGCCTCGTCTGGGACGACCCCGCAGAGGGCCGGATCACCAACCGGCTCACGGCCGCGAGCATCGAGAAGGAGGCGGACGAAAGCCTGAGGCGGCTCGGGATCGAGGCGATCGACCTCTACCAGATCCATTGGCCAAACCCCGATGCCGACGTCGAAGAGGCCTGGGAGGCCATGGCGCGCTTGGTCGAGCGCGGCAAGGTCCGCCACGCCGGGGTGTCGAACTTCAGCGTGGGTCAGTTGCGGCGCGTCCAGGCGCTCCGCCCCGTCACCTCGCTGCAGCCGCCTTACAGCTTCCTGGACCGCGGGGTCGAGGCCGAGCTGCTACCCTACTGTGCGGCCCACGGGATCGGGGTGGTGGCCTACGGGCCACTGGCCTTTGGGCTCTTGACCGGGAAATACACGCGCGCCCGTCTCGCGGACCTGCCCGCGGACGACTGGCGGCGGCGTGGGGCGCGTTTCCAGGAGCCCGAGCTGTCGGCGAACCTCGCGTTGGTCGAGGGGCAGGCGCATCGCGGAGGGCGAGGGGCGCTCGCTCGCCGGCCTCGCCATCGCCTGGGTGCTGCGGCGCTCCGAGATAGCCTCGGCCATCGTCGGCGCGCGGTCTCCGGCGCAGATCGCCGAGACGGTGAAGGACATCGATCGGGCCCTGTCGGACGAGGCCCTCGGGGAGATCGAGCGGTTGCTCGGCGAGCGCGAGGGCTTGTGCCGAGGACGGCGCCCGGTCGAGGGACCCTAGGGCTCGCGAGAGGGCTCCTTTTTCTCATCGCGCCGCTATCGGACGCTTGGCCGAATACGTCCGGATGCACGAGATCCGGTTGATCCTGTGCGTGAATCTCTATGATGGCGTACGCTCTCGCGGTTCAGCGGATGCGCCCGCGGAACGCGCTTTCTTTCGATGTGTTGGTCAATGTGAGCGACTTCGGGTGGCTGAGCCGCCTGAACCGGTAGAAGGTAGACACCTGTGTGCTGGGTCATTCACTAGGAAATACCGTCGAACGACATGACAAAGCCCGACAAAAGAGTGGCTCTCCTGTCGCCGATAGCCTGGCGAACGCCTCCTCGGCAATACGGCGCCTGGGAAACGGTGGCTAGCAACATCACCGAAGGACTCGTCGCCCGGGGCTGGGATGTAACGTTGTTCGCCAGCGGGGATTCTGTGACCCGCGCTCGTCTGCATGCCGTGGTGGACCAGGGATATGAAGAGGATCCCGCCGTCGATCCCAAAGTAGCCGAATACCTCCACATCTCCGAGGCGTTCGAGCACGCTGCCGAGTTTGACCTCATCCACAGCCACTACGACTTCATGGCCTTGACCTACACCCGGCTGGTCAAGACACCGGTCCTCACCACCATCCACGGATTCTCGTCAGCCAAAATCATGCCCGTCTATCGGAAATATCGTGACGGATACTTTGTTTCCATCAGCGACTCCGATCGATCTGCAGGGCTGAATTACCTTGCGACAGTCTACAACGGCATCGATCTCTCTTTGTACCCGCTTCAGGAACAGAGCGGTGGCGACCTGATTTTCCTCGGTCGGATCCATCCGGATAAAGGGGTTCATCTGGCTATCGAGGTTGCTCGTCAGAGCGGGTTGCATTTGGTCATCGCTGGCTTTATCCAGGATGAGGCCTATTTCCGGGAGCGGATCAAACCCCATTTCGATGATCAAAACATCCTTTACATGGGACCGGTGGGCGTGGCGGGCAAGAACGAATTGTTCGCCCGGGCCCGAGCTCTACTGCACCTAAACACGATCCCGGAGCGATTCGGACTTGTCCTGGTCGAAGCAAATGCCGCCGGCGTGCCCGTCATCGCGATGGACCTCGGATCCTGCCGTGAGGTGATCAAGGACGGGCAGACCGGTTTTCTGGTTGACAACGTCGCTGAAGCAGTGCGAGCCCTTGGACGGATTTCTGAAATCGATCGTCGTGCCTGCCGCAGCCGCGTCCGACGATACTTTTCGATCGATACCATGGTGCAGGGATACGAACGGGTTTATTCAACGATTTTTGATCTGGAAGCGAAGAGACGACCATGAAGCCGGACATTGTCAGACGATACCGCCACAACCCCATCCTCACCAAGGCCGAGATCCCCTACCCAGTGGAAACCGTTCACAACGCGGCGGTAGTGAAGCATGAGAACGAATACATCATGCTTTTCCGCTCCCATCTACGCACGGGACGGTCCATCATCGGCCTGGCACGCAGTCCCGACGGATTTCACTTCACCGCCGATCCAGAGCCCTTTCTGATCCCCGACCGGGACAGCCCCTTTGCCGCCTATGAAGGGTTCGGCGTGGAGGACCCGCGCGTGACCCGACTGGAACGGGAGTACATCATCACCTATAGCGCCTACTCGCGAAATGGAGTGCGGATCGCCCTGGCCAAGACGAAGGACTTCAGTCAGGTGGAACGAGTGTCCCTGATCACCCAGGCGGATTATCGGAACGTGGTGATCTTTCCCGAGAAGTTTGATGGACTTTATGCCCGGCTTGACCGTCCTCATTCGGAAATCGCCCCCTGGTCGATCTGGATTTCCTATTCTCCGGATCTATGCTATTGGGGTCAATCAGAGCTCATCATGAAGCCTGAACCGTATCACTGGGATGAAATGAAGATCGGTCCCGGGGCACCGCCGATCAAAACGGAGCGGGGATGGCTTTCCATATATCACGGAGTTTTCCGAACTATGGACGGCTCGGTCTATCGTTTGGGGGTTGCTCTTCATGAGCTGCACAACCCGGCGAAGGTCATCGGGGTAAGCGACTCGTGGATTTTGCAGCCGGAAGATCCCTGGGAAATAACCGGATATGTGCACAACGTGGTCTTCACCTGTGGTGCCGTTCCCGAATCCGATGGAACCGTGAAAATCTATTGGGGGGGCGCAGACACGGTCATGTGCGTTGGCGAGGCGAATGTCCAGGATCTGGTCGCACTATGCCTGCATCACGGCAGACCGGCAAAGTAAGCATAGAAGTTGGCCTTCGTCAATGCGACAGACGCGTCCGGGTTTCGCTCGATGTGGCGAACCCCCCCCAGTGTCAGTATAGATGTCGCCTCCCATCGTGGTCTTTTCCCACCGAGGTGCGTACAATGGCGCGCGCTTCGGTAAACTCTTGGATTCTGTGATTTTCTCAGGGCGTGATGTTCCTGGGCCGAGGTCTCCCGTGGAGATGGTGTGATGCCTTCGGTAGTACAGGCCGGCAACGCCGCGGCGGACGAAGACGAGCGCCTCAAGGCCTTGGGCCGGTCGGTGATCGATACCGAGTCTCTGGCCGTCACCGCGCTCCGCTCCCGCATCGACGACGCATTCGCACGCGCCTGCCGCTACCTGCTCGCTTGCGAGGGACGCATCGTGGTCCTCGGCATGGGCAAATCCGGCCATATCGGCGGTAAGATCGCCGCCACCCTCGCGAGCACCGGCACCCCGGCCTGTTTCGTCCACCCGGGCGAGGCGAGCCATGGCGATATGGGCATGATCACCGCCCGGGACGTGGTGCTGGCCCTCTCCAATTCCGGTGAGACGGCGGAAATCCTGATCCTGTTGCCCCTCATCAAGCGTCTGGCCGTACCGCTCGTCTGCCTCACCGGTCGCCCTGGATCGACCCTGGCGCGTGCGGCCTCGGTCCATATCGATGTGAGCGTCGGCCAGGAGGCCTGCCCCCTCGGGCTGGCGCCGACGGCCAGCACCACGGCGGCGCTGGTCATGGGCGATGCGCTCGCCATCGCGCTCCTGGAGGCGCGGGGCTTCAGCGCCGAGGACTTCGCCTTGACGCACCCAGGCGGTATCCTGGGCCGCAAGCTGCTCCTGCGGATCTCGGACATCATGCATCGGGGCGACGAGATGCCGACGGTGCACGAGGGCGATCTCTTGCGCGACGCGCTCATCGAGATGTCGCGCAAGGGCCTGGGCATGACGGTGGTGCTAGGCGCCGGCCTACGGGTCGCCGGGGTGTTCACCGACGGGGACCTGAGGCGGAGCTTAGATCGGGGGATCGATGTCCATACGGCAAGAGTGCACGAGGTCATGACCCGCGATTGTGCCGTGGCCGTCGAGGAGCAGCTGGCCGCGGAGGCCCTCGGCATCATGCAGCGAAAGAAGATCAATGCCTTGCCCGTCGTGGATGGGGCCAAGACGCTTATCGGCGTGCTCAACATGCACGATCTCCTGCGCGCCGGGGTGATGTAGGGCGCATGCACGGGACCGGGAAGGCGGCATTGCTGGAACGGGCGGCGCGCGTGCGGCTCGCGCTCTTCGACGTGGACGGCGTGCTGACGGACGGGCGTCTCTTGCTCGGCGCCCGCGGTCAGGAATACAAGGCCTTCCACACCCGCGACGGCCAGGGCCTGACGATGTTGCGCGATGGCGGCATCGAGATCGCGATCGTCTCGGGGCGCTCCTCCGCGGCGGTCGGCAAGCGCATGGCCGAGCTCGGGATCACGCTCGTCTACCAGGGCCGTCTCGACAAGCTGGCGGTGCTCAACACCATCCTCGGCAAGCGCAAGCTCGATCCTAGCGAGGTCGCCTATGTCGGCGACGATCTGCCGGACCTGCCGGTGCTGCAGAGGGTCGGGCTCGCCGTCGCGGTCGCCGACGCCCATGAGCTGGTGCAACGACACGCCCACATGAGCACCACGCGACCCGGCGGTCAGGGCGCGGTGCGTGAGGTCTGCGAGCTGATCCTGGAAGCGCGCGGGACGCTCGCGAACCACTACGCGGGTTACCTCGGCTGAAAATTTGTGAAAAAACCGTCGCGACAGTAGGTTTTTTCACAAACTTTGAGATCCTTTCCCCACTGCCAATGGAGATCGCGGCTCGGGCGTTATCCTGGGTTCGGCGCTGGTCGGCGGCGCTCGTGCTTCTCGCGCTGGCGGGCGCATCGGCGTGGCTGGTCTATCGGATCGACCAGAGCGAGCCGCGCGCCGCCCGACCCTTGAGTCATGAACCGGATTCGTACATGGAAGGTTTCACGCGCACGGCGATGGATGAAAGCGGGCAGGTCAAGACTCACCTGTATGCGGAGCGCATGTTCCATTACCCTGACGACGACAGCACCCGACTCACCCGGCCGCGCATCGAGATCCTCGACGATGGCCCTCCCTGGTACGCGGCCGCCGAAACCGGCTTCGTCGATGCCAAGGGCGAGGTGGTGCTGCTGCGCGGCGAGGTGCGCATCTGGCGCGACAATGCGAGCGGAGGACGCGCCATCGAGGTCATCACGACGCGGATGCGGGTGCTACCGACGGTGCGCTATGCCGAGACCGACGACCCGGTCACCCTGGTGACGCCGGAGAGCGTGACCCATGCCGTGGGCATGCGCGGCGATCTCCGTTCCAACCGCCTGGAGCTTCTGAAGCAGGTCCGCACCCGCTATGAGACTCGCCCGTCAAGAAAATCGGGTTAGGGTAGCGTGCCTCCTGGCCGCGCTCATGGCCCAGGGCCTCATGGCGCCGGTCATGGGGCTCAGCACCGACCGCGATCAGCCCATTGAGATCGAGGCCGACTTCGTCGAGATCGAAGACGAGCTCGGCGTGGCCGTCTACCGTGGCAACGTGATCGTCACCCAGGGGACCACGCGCTTTACCGGAGACACCCTGACGGTCACCTATACCTCGGGCCAGGAGATCAAGGAGTACCTGCTGGAGGGACAGCCGGCGCACTTCAAGCAGCGTCCCGACAACGAGGACGAAGACATCGAAGCCGAGTCCCTCCACATGCGCTACGAGGTGCAGAAGGATCTGGTCCACCTCATCGAGAAGGCCAAGGTGACGCAGAGAGGGCAGATCTACACGGGACACCGCGCCACTTACGATCGGCGGCGCAACATCCTGACTGCTTACCGGGCCGAGCCCGGCGAGATCGGCCCTTCCGGCCAGCCGATCCCCGTGGACCAAGGGCGGGTGCGCATCATCATCCCGCCGCAGGCGCGCGACGAGCCCGCCAAGAAACCCAAGAAGCCGAAGTAGCGGCGCGCCCAGCACCGCTATCCCGTCTTTCTCAACTGGAGGGCCGAGTCGCACATGAGCGTGCTCACGGCGCGCCACCTCTCCAAGACCTTCCAATCCCGCCGGGTGGTGCGGGACGTCTCCATTGACGTCCGGGAGGGTGAGGTGGTCGGCCTGCTCGGCCCCAACGGCGCCGGCAAGACCACCAGCTTTCACATGATCGTCGGGCTCGTGGCCGTGGACGACGGGCGCATCGAGCTCCACGGTGCCGAAATCACCCAGCTGCCCATCGATGCACGGGCCGCGCTGGGTCTCGGCTATCTGCCGCAGGAGTCATCGGTGTTTCGCAAGCTCACGGTCGCGGACAATCTCCGGGCGGTGCTCGAGATCCTGCCGGGCCTCACGCCGCACCAACGCGAGATCCGCATGCAGAACCTGTTGGAGCAGTTCCACATCGAGCACATCGCGGATCGCCTGGGAGAAACCCTCTCAGGCGGCGAGCGGCGCCGGACTGAGATCGCCCGGGCGCTGGCGACCCGCCCGCGCTTCATCCTGCTCGATGAGCCCTTCGCGGGTGTCGATCCGATCTCGGTCCTGGATCTCCAGGTGACCATCCAGCAGTTGTCGAAGCTCGGGATCGGGGTCCTCGTCACCGACCACAATGTGCGCGACACGCTCAAGATCTGCCATCGCGCCTACATCGTGAACGAGGGCTCGATCATCGCCGAGGGCACGCCCAAGGCGATCCTCGACAACGAGCAGGTGCAAAAGGTCTATCTCGGCAGCCGCTTCCGCCTCTAGCCCGGATTTCTCGTGCGCCGTGCAAAGGCACGGTCTTTCAGCGGGTGCGAACCCCGCCCGGCAACTTTTGCTCCAGCCGGTAGCAATCGGAGCAGTCGTGGAGGTAACGAAGCGGCTGAAAGCCTTCGGTGTAGAGGGTCATGTTAGATGACTTGGCGAGTATGCAGGCCGAAACGTGAGTGAACGCCGAGCAGGCCTCGAAAAGGGTAACGCGGAAGCCGACCCGACCGTGAATTCGGGGAAGGCTGCCATCCTTGGGGAAGTGAGCGAGAAGAGCACCCGAGGGTTCCGCCGGGGGTATTGGCGGGGGCATGCGTACAAGAGGAAGACCGCTGCAACACGGGAAGCCCCATCGTGTGGTCGAGCGTTGTGACCAAACGGACGCCCGTGAGGGACAGGCCGTGCGCGATGGGGTGACGGAGAGGCCCGTAGTACCGTGGAAGCCGGGTAATGCCGGTGGAGGGGAAGGGGCCTCGGTTCAAGACCAACGCAAGACGTGGTGAGGGATAGGAGATTGGGGATGACCCTGACAACTCCGAGCAGTATTCAGAAGCTACAGAAGGCGTTACATGCCAAAGCGAAGGAAGAGCCCGAGTATCGGTTCTACCTCCTCTACGACAAGGTGTACCGCGGAGATGTTCTGCAACACGCCTACGCCTGCTGCAAAGCCAACAAGGGGGCGGCGGGAGTGGACGATGAACGTTTCGAAGACATCGAGGCGTACGGGGTAGAGCGCTGGCTTGGAGAACTGGCGGAAGACCTCAGGAAGAAGACGTATCGACCCCAGGCGGTCCGGCGGGTGTACCTGAAGAAGCCGAATGGAAAGCTGCGGCCCATCGGTATTCCCCCGATACGCGACAGGGTGGTGCAGACGGCTGCGGTATTGGTGCTCACGCCGATATTCGAAGCCGACTTGCCCGCCGAACAACACGGGTATCGGCCGGAGCGAAACGCGCTGACGGCGGTAAGGGAAGTGCACAGCCTGCTGAACACCGGACACACGCGAGTCGTTGAAGCGGACTTGTCCGGTTACTTGGACGCTGCTTCATAATGCCCCCTGGTTCATGAGGAGTGGGTAAACAGGTCGGGTTGATCATCTATCACCCTGATGCGTAGACCTTTTCGCCGCCCGCGACAGACGTGGACGGCGTCGAGTTCG
>JBOIDR010000099.1:0-15974 GCA_050740695.1 Gammaproteobacteria bacterium
CTCCCATTTTTCGAGCTGCGTCCGTTCAGCCGGTTGCAACTCGATCGACAGACTCGTGTTCGGCATGACCGTGAGCATAGCAATTGCCGGAGAATCTGTCAAGTTATTTAAGGGACACTCCACTAGTAAGCCGATGCCGTGCATGCTCGACGCAGACATCTAGAAGATGTTCACTAAGTCATTGAAGATTTCGTCATGACCGCTTTGGGTCGTAAGCGGTCATCTACGCCGGATCGCCTGGTCAAGGTCGCTGGACTAGGAAGACCCACATACACACGCCTGGGCGCTCGCTCGCGCCTTCCTGTTCAAACTCCCTATCGTCCATCGGGAACCTCTCCGGCTGCGTCACCCGATCCTGCGGCGGTCTCCTCCAGACCGCTGGCGCCAGCGGTTGGCGTGTTGATACGAGTGTGGCGGAGCCAATCGACCACCGTGGCCTGTGCGGTAGTGTGCCCAAGCACAGCCACGGATCGGTATGACCGCGCGCAGGCGACTCCGGCCCCAACCTCAACGCCTCAGCGCCAGCGCGCGCCGGCAGACTTCCTCGACGCTGAAACCGTATTCGCGCAGCAAAACCTCCGCTGGCGCGGACGCGCCGTACCGCTCCACGCTTACCACGTCACCCGCAGCACCGACATAGCGGTGCCAGCCCTGTGCCGCACCAGCTTCCACCGCGAGCCGCGCGCTCACCGACGGCGGAAGCACCAGGTCGCGCTCGGATTGCGTCAGGGCGTCGAACAACTCCCAGCTCGGCATCGAGACGCAGCGCACCGCGACGCCCTGCCCTTGCAGGCGTTCGGCCGCGGCGACGATCAGGCCGACCTCGGAACCGCTGGCGATCAGGATCAGCTCCGGCTTTGCGTCGGGCGCATCGAGCAGGACATAGGCGCCGCGACGCAGGCCGTCGGCAGGCGCGTAGCGGCTTCGATCGAGCGTGGGCAGGTTCTGCCGGCTCAGCACCAGCACCACCGGACGATCGCGCGTCTCCAGCGCGACGCGCCAGGCGACCGCGGTTTCGTTGGCGTCGCCGGGGCGGATCACGGTGAGGTCCGGGATGGCGCGCAGATTGGCCAACTGCTCCACCGGCTGATGGGTGGGGCCGTCCTCGCCGAGGGCGATGCTGTCGTGCGTGAACACGTGCACGATGTGCAGCCCCATCAGTGCCGCCAGGCGGAGCGGCGGGCGCATGTAGTCGGAGAAGATCAGAAAGGTCGCGCCATACGGAACAAAGCCCCCGTGCGCGGCGAGGCCGTTGACGATGGCGCCCATCGCGTGCTCGCGCACGCCGAAGTGCAGATTACGACCCTCGTGGCTCCAGCCGCCGCCGGCGGAGCCCTGGATATCGTCATCCTCGCCGGACGGCGGATTGAAATCGCCGAGTCCCTTCAGCGTGGTGTGCGTGGACGGATCGAGATCCGCCGATCCGCCGACCAGCGCCGGCACCCACGGCGCGATCGCATTCATCACCTTGCCCGATGCGACGCGCGTGGCGATGCCCGTGGCGTCGGCAGGAAAGATCGGAATATCCGCGTCCCAGCCGGGCGTCAACTCGCCGCGCAGGCCTCGCCGCAGCTCCTCCGCCGCATCGGGGTAGGCATGCGCGTAGGTCGTCATGCGATCGTTCCAGGCCGCCTCGTCGCGCGCGCCGCGCGCCAGCGCTGCGCGGAAATGCGCCAGCGCCGGTTCCGGGATCAGGAACGGCGGCGCGGTCGGCCAGCCGAGGTTCTGCTTGGTCAGGCGCACCTCGTCGACGCCCAGCGGCGAACCGTGCGCCTCGAAGTTATCGCACTTGTTGGGGGAGCCGTAACCGATGTGGGTGCGCACCAGGATCAGCGAGGGCCGCGCCGTTTCCGCGCGCGCGGCCCGCAGCGCGGCGTCGATCGCGGCGAGATCGTTGCCATCCGCGACCGACACGGTGTGCCAGCCATAGGCTTCGAAGCGGCGTGCGCGATCTTCCGAGAACGCGATGTCGGTGCCGGCGGCGAGCGTGACGCGGTTGTCGTCGTACAGGCAGATCAGCTTGCCGAGCCGCAGATGCCCCGCCAGCGAGGCCGCCTCGGAGGCGACGCCCTCCATCAGATCGCCGTCGCTGACCATCACATAGGTTGCGTGGTCGATCACCGCAAATTCCGGGCGGTTGTAGCGCGCCGCCAGCTGCGCTTCCGCGATCGCCATGCCGACCGCGTTGGCGAAGCCCTGCCCGAGCGGTCCGGTCGTGGTCTCCACGCCGGGCGTATGTCCGCGCTCGGGATGCCCCGGCGCCTTGCTGCCCCACTGGCGGAAGCGCTTGATCTCGTCGAGCGGGAGATCGTAGCCGGTGAGGTGCAACAGGCTGTAGAGCAGCATCGAACCGTGCCCGGCCGACAGCACGAAGCGGTCGCGATCGAACCAGTCCGGATTGCGCGGATTGTGCCTGAGCAGCCGCGTCCACAGCGCGTAGGCCATCGGCGCGGCGTCGAGCGGCAGCCCCGGGTGTCCGCTGTTCGCCTTCTGCACGGCGTCCACCGACAGGAACCGGATGGTGTTGATGCAAAGCTCATCCAATGGGTTCGACATGTTTGCTCCTTTGCGGCTCAGGGGAATTACCGTCATCCGGGTAGGGACGCGCAGCGAACCAGCCGCTGGCCGCGATCACTGGTCCCGACCGTCGGCGAGTGCCCCTCGCGGCAGGTGTTCCGGCATGTCAAGGCGTGCCACGCCGATCCGGTTGTCCGCCATCCCGTAATAAACGTCGAAGCGATCCGGCGAGCCGAGATCGTCACGCCGGTCAATTCCGGTGGGAAATACGACGTTGGCGATGATCCCCCGGCGTTCCTGCGGCAACTCTGGCGTCAGCACCGGTTCCGCCGAACGATAGCGGATCATGCGCGGATGCTCCTTCGAGAGCACCATCACCCCGACCGAGTAGCGCAGCTTGCGTCCTTCTGCGCTCGGCTCCGCCGTGTCGCTTACCCCGTGGTAAACGACCAGCCAACCATCTCGGATCAGGACAGGCGGAGTGCCGCCACCAATTTTGAGCCGCCCCCATGGCGCCACCGGAGCAGCCAGCCGGTGGTGAGAGCCAAAGTGGCGGAGATGATACGGTTCACAGTCCGCCATGCTCGTTGAGCAATAGGAAATCCAGATGCTTTCCCGATGGAGATCTAGTACACCGGATGCCGAGTCACTTGCCTTTTCCTCCGGACGAGTTTCGGGAAAGAGCGGCCGCTGCAGGATCGCCAGTGCCGGTTGTCCCGATGGATCCGGAACGGCGACCGGGAAGACGCTGGCATCCTTATTGTCCACGCCGTCGAACTCGATGCCGTCATACGGCCGGAAGGTAGCCAGCCCCAAGCGCTGCCAGCGGAACAGATCCTCCGACAAGGCCAAGGCGATGCGCGGGCCTTTAGGCGAAAACGCCGTGTAGGTCATCACGTAGCGCCGAAGCGGTTCGACAAACGTGATACGCGGATCCTCACAGCCCCCGCTGCCATCGGATCGCCGCTCGTAGTCAGCTTCCGGCTCGAGCGCAATGCCGAGCCGCTCGACTCCGGACGGGTCGCCGGCCTCATTAAACCGAACCCGGGCAATGCCGATGCGCGAATAATTGCCCCGCGCGACGAGCCGCGGAAACAGGTAAAGCTTACCATCAGCGCCGCGAGCGGCAGCCGGATTCAGGACACCTTCGGCCTCCAGCGGATTGCCTGGTTCCGGCTCCATCATCTGCCCCAGGCGCTGCAATCGAAAGCCACTCATCGACTCTCCTCCTCATGAAGTGTTGTGCGTGGAACGCAATCCAAACAAGCGATGATCGCTTCAATCACCCGTTTCGTCTCATTGGGATCTCTGACCTGGAGAGACACAGCGCCTGCTTCTTTGGCCGGATAATCGTTTCCCCCCGGGAAACAAGGCGTCCCCGATAAGAATAAACGCCGGCTACCCCGAAGATACCGGTGCATCGGGTTCGCAGATCGGTGGTCACGCGTTCTCCTTGTCGGCGCCGGCGAGCGCCGTGCTCTTGCCGGCGATGCGCTCAAGCAATTCCTTCCAGGACTTCACGAAGGCCTGCGCGCCGTCGCGCTGCAACTGGAGCGCGAGTGCGTCGACGTCGATCCCGGTCCGCGCGAAGCGCGCCAGCACCACCTCGGCATCGCCGCCCTCGGCCCCCATCGTGCCCCGCGGCGCGCCGTGCTCGGCATAGGCGCGCAGCGTCTTCTCGGGCATGGTGTCGATGGTGTCCGGCGCGGCGAGGGCTTCGACATACAAGGTGTCGGGGGCCCGCGGATCCTTGGTTCCGGTGCTGCTCAGGTCGGGCGTTGAATGGATCGCCGTGTCGGCCGATTCTGGCACTTCGCCTGCCGCTAGCATGGCGCGGTCTCCTCTGGTTTTGGATCGTGCCAGCCCTCGTCGCCACTAATGATGCGCGCCGCGGCGGCCGGGCCCCAGGTGCCGGGCTCGTACTCGCTCACCGGCTTGGCATCGCCGAGCCCCGAGTCAAGTACAGGGTCGATCACCCACCACGCCGCTTCCACGCTGTCGTCGCGCGTGAACAGCGAGGGATCGCCGCGGATCGCATCGCGCAGCAGGCGCTCATACGGCAATTTCTTGCTGCGCGGCTCATGGCGGGCGATCAGCTCCACCGGCTCGCCGCGCATTTCCTCGCCGGCCTGCTTGACTCTAGCGCCCGCCGAGATCACGACCTCGGGACCGAGCCGGAAGCGGAAATAGTTCGAGGTCGCCGGGCTGATCTCGTCGAAGATCGCGAGCGGCGGGCACTTGAGGTCGACCACCACCTCGGTGGCGGTGACGGCCAAGCATTTGCCGGCCCGGATGTAGAACGGCACGCCGGCCCAGCGCCAGGTGTCGATGTGAAGGCACAGCGCGGCGAAGGTCTCGACCCGCGAATCCACGGCCACCCCCGCCTCGTCGCGATAACCGCGGAACTGGCCGCGCACCACCCGGGCCGGATCCAGCGGCCGCATGGCGCGGAACAGCCGCAGCTTCTCGGCGCGCATGGACTCCGGATCGCGCCCGACCGGCGCATCCATTGCCAAGAGCGCGATCACCTGCAGGAGGTGGTTTTGCACCACGTCGCGGATCGTGCCGACCTCGTCGTAGAATGCGCCGCGGCCCTGCACGCCGAAGCGCTCGGCCATGGTGATCTGCACGTTGTCGACGTAGTGGCGGTTCCAGATCGGGTCGAGGAAGGTGTTGGCGAAGCGAAAGTATAGCAGGTTCTGCACGGCCTCCTTGCCCAGGTAGTGATCGATCCGGAACACCGCCGATTCCTGGAAGGCCTCGTGCAGCGTGCGGTTGAGCGCCTGCGCGGAGGCGAGGTCGCGACCGAACGGCTTCTCGACGATGACCCGGCCCTCCTTGGCGCAGCCGGCGTTCGCGAGCCCCCGCACCACGGTACCGAACATGCTCGGCGGAACCGCGAGGTAATTCAGCGGGCACGCGGCGCCGCCCAGGGCCTGCTTCAGGCGCTCGTAGGTCGCGGGATCCCGGTAGTCACCGTCGACGTACTTCAGTTGCGCCGACAGCCTGGCGAACGCATCCGCGTCGACGCCGCCGTTCTGCTCCACGCTCTCGCGCGCGCGTTCGCGCAGCTGGTCCAAGGTCCAGCCGGCGCGGGCCATGCCAATGACCGGCATGTCCAGCTCGCCGCGCCCGATCATCGCCTGCAGCGCGGGAAAGATCTTCTTGTGGGCCAGGTCGCCGGTGGCGCCGAAGAAAACGAAGGCGTCGGAACTGGATATCGTCATCTCGATGCGCCCTCTCCGCGGTCGCGATCGGCGGGTCGCTGCAACGACGGCAGCGTGCGCTGGCGATCTGACGCCATCACGGGCAAGCGAGCGGGTTGATTGTCACGTGTGCCGGGCGCTGCGGCGCTATGGGGTCGATACCCCCATCGACGTCCATCTGATGGTCAAGCCGATCGCAAGCCGGTCGATCGGATCGTCCCCGAGTTCGCCGCGGCCGGCGCCAACTATATCACCTTCACCCGGAGGCCAGCGAGCACGTGGACCGCACGCTCCATCTCATCCGGGAGCAGGGCTGCCGGGCCGGGCTCGCAGGGGGCGGGCGCGCATAGCCGAGATCCACATCCCGCGGTGTGCTCGCGATGGATCCGGTCGAGTGTTGTCAAAGGCAGCGGCGGGACCGGGGGTTCCACCGTTCGGACGGTCTCGCTGATCCTCGACTGGTACAGCCGCCATGTGTTGGGCTTTGTGCTCTCGAACACGCGTCGTGGTAGGGGCTTTCGAGTTGCAGCACGACATCGCCGGCACGGTTGAGTAGATCTCGTGCTACTGGTTTTGCCGGTCTTCACAGGGGCCGCCCGCCGTGGTCAAATTGTGCGCGGTATTGATCAACCCCACATGGGAATATGCCTGGGGAAAATTTCCCACGAGCCGCCGGGTCCTTGGGTCATATTCTTCCGACAGTAAGCCGACATCGTTGCGCAAATCCAGCAGGCGCTCAAAAATCTCACGAGCCTCAGCATAGCGCCCTTGCAGAGCAAGATTATCGGCTAGCCAGAAGGTACAGAGCAGAAAGGCCCCCTCGCCTTGCGGCAGCCCGTCGACTTCCGGCACGGCGGGATAACGGTCAACGAAGCCGCCTCGCAATAAGCGCTGCTGAATTGCGGCTACGGTGCCGCGTACGCGCGGATCCGCGGCCGGCAGAAAACCAACGAGTGGAAGCATCAAAAGACTGGCATCAACTTCTTTGGACCCGTAGTACTGGACGAAAGAGTTCATCTCCGTATCGAAGCCTTCGCGGCAGACCTGATCGTGAATTTTCTGACGTACGCGGCGCCATTGCTGGGAAGGACCCGTGAGTCCCAAATTTTCTACCGTCTTGACGGCACGATCCATCGCGACCCAGGCCATTACCTTGGAATGCGTGAAGTGTCTCCGCGGGCCCCGAACCTCCCAGATACCTTCATCGGCTTCGTCCCAGTTCGTCTCCAGAAATCCCATCAGCGCCCGCTGCACTCGCCACGCGTTTTCGCTCGGTTCCAATCCTGCGCGGCGTGCGAGATACAGCATATCCATGACTTCCCCGTACACATCCAACTGATGCTGACCGCATGCGGCATTGCCGATGCGCACCGGAGCCGCTCCTTCATAGCCGGGTAGCCAATGCAATTGGAGCTCGGTCAAGCGGCGCTCCCCAGCCAAACCGTACATGATCTGGATCTCCGACGGGCTACCGGCAACGGCATTGATCAACCACTCGCGCCAGGCGCGCGCTTCCTGCGTATAACCGCTGTTCATCAGGGCGTAGAGCGTGAATGTGGCATCCCGCAGCCAGCAATACCGATAGTCCCAGTTGCGCACTCCACCCAATTTCTCCGGGAGAGAAGTGGTCGCGGCCGCAACGAGTCCCCCGGTCGGTGTATAGGTGAGGGCCTTGAGAGTAATCAAAGAGCGCAGCACGGCTTCCCGCCATTCGCCCTGGTAGGTGCAGCGATTCGACCATTGCCTCCACCAGTCTTCGGTGTCACGGAGGTTTGGCTCCGCCTTTCTTTCCTCCGGTTCCGGCCAATGGGTCGGGCACCAACTCAATTCGAAGGGGATGCGCTGTCCGGCGGATACGCTGAACTCGGCCATGGTGTGCAGATCTTCGCCACGCAGCTGGACCGCGGTGCGAAGATGCAGGGTATCCGGCCCGGCAGTCGCCCGGATCCCTCGTTGCGTGCGGCGCACCCAGGGAACCACCCCTCCGTAATCGAAGCGAATGATCAGCTCCATCCGCATCCGCACTTGTTCGCGCTTTCCTTCCACGATCCGAATCAAATCGGGCGCGGCAGTACGCGGCGGCATCCAATCGATCAGCATCACGGCACCCTCTTCGGTCTCATATTCAGTCTCGAGGATAAGCGTGCCTTCGCGGTAGCGCCGCCGCATGTTGCGGATCTCCCCGGCCGGCGCGAGCAGCCATCGACCGTGTTCAGGTGTTCCTAGCAGAGCAGCAAAGCAGGCTCCAGAGTCGAAGCGTGGAAAACACAGCCAGTCGATCGATCCGTCGCGAGCCACCAGCGCTGCGGTCTCGCAGTCCCCGATCAGCGCATAGTCCTCGATGCGGGAAGGCATAGCCGCTGCATTTCTTCTCAAACAGTGATATCGATCACGGTCTTTACGTCCATCGGCTGAGAGAGCGCTTCATTCCACCGCTCTAGTACATCCTTTCAATGATACGGTTACGTCAGAATCACCGAAGGTGTCATGCTATTGCTAATTCGTCATTCCAGCGCAAGGTCGTCACCCCAGCATGCTTGTAGCTGGGGCTGGAATCCAGGAGAGTGCATCGAAATCGCGATTGGACAGCCCGTGGGGATGTTCGTCCTTGGGTTGCAAGGTCATCAGATCCACGACATTGATCACGCGCACTTTCAACTCCTGCGCCTGTTGCCTAAGTAGATCTACAGCCGCGAGGGTTTCGAGCGTGGGCACATCGCCCGCGCACGCCATCACTACGTCCGGCTCCCCGCCCCGGTCGTTGCTGGCCCACTCCCGAATGCCGATACCTGCAGCGCAGTGCTTGAGGGCCGCCTCCCTATCCAGCCATTGAAGCTGCGGCTGCTTCCCCGCGACGATCACGTTCACAAAGTTGCGTGAACGCAGGCACTTGTCCGTGATGTACAGCAAGGTGTTCGCATCCGGCGCCAGATAAACGCGGATGATGTCGGCCTTCTTGTTCACCACGTGATCGATGAAGCCGGGATCCTGGTGCGAGAAGCCGTTGTGATCTTGGCGCCAGACGTGCGATGTGAGCAGATAATTCAGTGACGCGATGGGGCGGCGCCAGGGGATCTCCTTGCTCGTGACCTTCAACCACTTGGCGTGCTGGTTGAACATGGAGTCGATGATGTGGACGAAGGCCTCGTAGCAGGTAAAAAGCCAATGCCGGCCGGTAAGTAGATAGCCTTCCAGCCAGCCCTCGCAGGTGTGCTCGGAGAGGATCTCCATCACCCGCCCATCCGGGGCGAGATGATCGTCCTCGGCTCGCCTCTCCGCGAGCCAGGTGCGCGCGGTCACCTCGAATAGCGCCTCAAGACGGTTCGAGGTGGTCTCATCGGGACCCATGACGCGGAAGTTGCGCGCCTGCTGATTCAGCTTCATGACGTCCCTGAGATAGACGCCCAATGACCCGGGTAGCCTCCCCGAGCACCGCACCCGGCCGCGGCACGGCCACGGCATAGTCGCGGAAATCGGGCAACCGCAGCTCCTTGCGTAGCAGGCCGCCGTTTGCGTGCGGGTTCGCGCCCATACGCCGATCACCCTTCGGCGCGAGCTCACGCAGCTTCTCGATCGGCGCCCCATTCGCATCGAACAGCTCCTCGGGGCGATAGCTCTGCATTCATCCTCGCACTGAGACGTGCGCCAGGCAAACGCGTGGCACGTTTCTTCTAACGGTTTCAGCAACCTCTGTGCCGTGCGGGAATCAATCATCAACCTATGCTGTGTAAGCGTTGCAGCGGCGCATTTTTCTCTTTGTCACTTTAGATATGGCCGTCGTGCCGGGCCCGGGCGCGTTGGTAAGAGTTACACGGAAGGTCGGTAATTCTTACCCCTCTTAGCGTATTAGGTCTAGAAAACCTCTAGACTTAGAATAGGCAGGAAGGGGACATGCAAGTCGATGCGGTTGGTAAAGAAGACTGGCAAGCCGCGGCACATCGATGGTCATCACGATAGTAGGGGTTTCCGGTTCCGGCAAGACGACCGTCGGACGCTTGCTGGCACGGAACCTGAACTGGCAGTTTTTTGAAGGCGACGACTTTCATTCCCTGGCGAATATCGCAAAGATGCGCGCGGGCAGTCCTCTCAGCGATGTAGACCGCTCGTCGTGGCTCGCCGCGATCCGCGCGCAGATGCAGGCCATCCTTGCGGGGCGCCAGCCTGCAGTATTTGCCTGTTCCGCGTTGAAGCGAGCCTATCGTGATTTCTTGCGGTTGGATGGCGTGCAGTTCGTCTATCTGAAAGGCGATTACGAGCTCTTTCGACGACGCCTCGAATGCCGCACGGGACACTTCTTTGACGCGCGGCTGCTTGCAAGCCAGTTTGAGACGCTGGAAGAACCCGAATGCGGACTCGTGGTGGACGCCGCTCAGGCGCCGGCGGCCATCGTGAACGAAGTCATACGACGTCTGGAGCTCTGCAGGAACGATGACGGACCCGATACACGCCGTTCCTGGAACGGGGAATCGAGGAAGCCAGACAGGTGATGAGCGATCTACAGAAACTCGGCCTCGATCTTCCGCGTGTGAGCGAACGGCTCCTGGACGAAGGCATCGAAAAATTCACCAAGGCCTTCGGCGAGATCCTACGGGCGATCGCGGACAAAGCGCAATCCGCGGGCGCTCGGTGAGCGGCGAGATCGCACGCATGCAGGAACCCTCAGCGGATGCCTTGGTGATATTCGGCATTACCGGGGATCTCGCCTATAAGAAAATCATCCCGGCGGTTGAAAACCTGATCCGGCGCGGGCGGCTGAGTGCACCAGTGCTGGGGGTGGCGCGCGAAGGGTGGACCAAGGAGCGGCTGCGAGAGCGCCTATTCGCAAGTCTGCGCGAGCACGGCGATGGCATCGATGAAACGGCCTTCGCGTCGCTTTGTGAACGGCTGCGCTACGTCGGCGGCGATTACCGCGATGCGGACACATTTCGCAAGCTCAGAGACGCTTTGGGCGAGGCGCGCGCCCCACTGCATTATCTTGCGATTCCTCCGAGCCTTTTCGGAGATGTGGTGGCGGGGCTCGGCGCCGCGGGCTGTGCGCGCGGCGCCCGGGTCGTGGTGGAGAAACCGTTGGGCCGCGATCTGCAATCCGCGCAAGCGCTCAACCGCAGTCTCGCGCAGGTGTTCGAGGAGTCACGGATTTTCCGCATCGATCATTTTCTCGGCAAGGAGCCGGTGCAGAACCTCCTCTACTTCCGTTTCGCGAACGCCTTCCTGGAGCCGCTGTGGAATCGGGAATACATCGCGAGCGTGCAACTCACGATGGCAGAGTCCTTCGGTATCGAAAGCCGTGGTCGGTTGTACGAGGAGCTGGGGGCGATTCGCGACGTGGTGCAGAATCATCTGCTGCAGGTCATGAGCCTGCTCGCGATGGAGCCGCCGGCGAGCTACGCGAGCGACGCGTTGCGCGATGAGAAGGTCAAAGTGCTCCAGGCCGTGCCGCCTCTCGATGTCCACAATATTGTTCGCGGCCAGTACGTCGGTTATCGAGAAGAACCGGACGTGGCCGGCGATTCCCTGGTCGAGACCTACGCCGCGTTGCGGCTCGGCATCGATTCGCCACGCTGGGCCGGCGTGCCGTTCCTCATCCGCACGGGTAAACGGATGGCGGTGACGGCGACGCAGGTCATGGTGCGCTTGCGCGCGCCGGCGCATCCGCTGTTTGACCCGACGCCGAGCGTGCCCAATCATGTTCGCTTCCGGCTGGGACCCGATCGTGTGTCGATTGGCCTCGGCGTGCGCACCAAAGAACCGGGCGAGGATATGCGCGGCCGCGCCAGCGAGCTGCTGATGTGCGACGAGGAGGCAGGGACGATTTCAGCCTACGAACGCTTGATCGGCGATGCGTTGCGGGGTGATCCGACTTTGTTTGCGCGCCAGGATTCGATCGAAGCGGCCTGGCGCATCGTCGATAATGTCGTCCGTCAGGAACCCGTTGCGCCGCGGCCGTACGATGCGGGCGGTTGGGGACCCCCGGAAGCCGATACGCTGGCTGACGATGCCGCCGGCTGGCAGAACCCGACGATGGCTTGCTAGGTGTCGCGCATGGTCTCGGCGGCGGATCCTGGAAATGGGGCGCCGCATGAACAGTTGTCGAAAACCCGCTGGTTGGCCGTGTCATGCCAGAGACGCGAGCCGATGCGTCAGACGGTTGAGTGCAAGGCGCTCGTTGGCGATGGCGGGACAAGTGATGTAGGGGCACGGTGTTGCGTCTTCGACGCGCCCAGCAGGCGATCTCCCTGTGCCTGGCTTCCGAGTTTCTGCTCATTGACACAGCGCACGGGGTCAGTAGCGGCTCTCGTGTCGGGACGGTTTGCAAGCTCAGCACTTTCTACCCCGCCCGGGGGGCAATGTGGTAGGTGCTACTGTGTGACAACCAGTCGAGCGGGACACGCGCCGGTCCTCGTGACGGCCGCGGCCACGGGCCGGCTCGAAGGGTACTACTCGAACGTGAGATCGCAAAGCACCGTTTCCCACTCATCGACCTTGGGCCGTGCTCGGTTTTGATGTTCCTGCCCCTGCGGCTTTCGGACGACGATGGCGCTCACTTTCGCCCCGACGAGGGGACGATCCGGGAGGGCATAACCCTTCGCCAGCCGCCCGACCACGCGGCCTGCCCCATCCCGAAGATCGCGCTCGACGAGATCGAGTGCGTCTCCAACGCTCAGGCGGGCAATGGCCGCGTGCACCGGGTGTTCTGCGGCGCGGCGGCCCGCGTAGCCGAGATCCACGTCCCGCGGTGTCAGTTCGCGGTGGATCCGGTCGAGCGCCGCCGAGGGCAGCGGCAGGACCTTGGGTTCCACCGTTCGGATGGCCTCGCTGTCTCCGAGCGCGCAGAGGAATGGGTTGTCCCGCGATTGGAATAACGACAGGGTTTCCTTTGCGCGTGCCATCGCAACGTAAAGGAGCCGGCGCTCCTCGGCCCCGCCGCCCTTCCAGTCCCCGGCATCCAACACCACGACGTGTTTGCACTCGCGCCCCTTGACACCATGCGCCGTGAGGACGTTAAGGTGCCCGGGCGCCTCGCGCGCGCGGGCACCGGCGGATCCGTAGAACCATTCGACGGCTTCGAGCGCGGGGACCCGCACGTCGCCCACGGCGAGATGGAGCCCGACGGCGCAAGCCATGAGGTCTTCCCACCACGGGTCGCAGATCGGCCCGGGCACGAGCGGCGATCCAGCGGAAGAGCGCGCGGGACGGGATCAAACGGTCGGAGCGTCTCCGCAACGCGCTGAGGAGCGCGTGTCCCTGCCGTCACTACGGTGATCGAGTCCTTGTAGTCGGAATCGAGTCCGTCGTCCTTACAATCTCAACAGCGTACAGGTGACCTTCGCCCCCGTGCTCACACGGACCGCTTCGGCATAGAGCGCCACTTGCCGCCGGTAGACGTTCCCCGCGCGGTTCAGCTCTCGATCGGTCTTGAAGTCGATCACGCGCCACTCCTCGGTAACCTTGAATGCAAGATCGATGGTGCCTTCCACGAGTGTCCCTTCATCCTGCCGCAGTGTCACTGGTGTCTCCCGCCGGCATTCACCCCGGTCGGCGGCCTCAGCGGCTTGTCGTAGAAGCGGGTGGGCCAAGGCCGCAGCCACCACGTCGACAGCGGCGCTGCACTCCTCCGGTAGGGCGCCAAGAATGCGCGACGGCAGCTCGGCGGCTCGTTCGATCTCGTCGCGCTCAGCGCGAAGAGGAACGGTTGCAAGCATCGCATGCACGAGAGCTCCAAAGCGTTTGCCGCCTGGTTGGTCTTTGTTGCGAGGGACTTCGATCACCTCGACGTCCGGCAACGAAAGCGATTCGTCTCTGGCTTGCTGAGTCGCTGTGATCACGGTCATGCTCTGCCGTGCGCCCGCTGCGATCGCCTGCCCGCGCGACGTATCCCAGTCGCGATAGCGCTGTAAATCCTTCTCTACGATGGCGGGAGCCGTTTTCTTACCGAGTAGCTCCTCCTGCCGGATGCCGAACTGCCGCTGAACCTTCAGTGCTAGCGCCTTCGGATCCCACCACACAACGTTGTAGTCAGGCTGTGTGAAGGGATGCAGCCCTGGCTGGACGCTGCCTTCGTCCGGCTCGGCGTTGCTACGGCGGTCGAGAACGCTGTCGTTGCCGAACTTGGGAGACGCGGGTGCCCTCTTCGCCTTCTGCCAGGTCGACTTCTGTGGATAGATGGATCGATTCAAGCAGCTCACCCAACCATTCTCGAAAGGTCCATCGCCGACAGAGGGAATCACCAACAGATCTCGCGCACGCGTCGCCGCTACGTATGCCAGCCGCAAAGCCTCGGCTTCGTCACGCTTGTCCTCAGAATTGGCGTGCTCGAGCAGTTCGGATGGCGACCACCCGGCAATGCGCAAGGCAGCCAGATTTTTCTCAGAATCTACATAACGACTGGCACCGCCGGTGGGATTAGTCGTGATGTCCGCCAGGATGACAACGGGGAACTCCAAGCCTTTCGCTTTGTGCGTCGTCATGATGCGCACGCCGTCGCTGCCTTCTTCCAGGATCAAGGCTTCGGGCGACTGCCCGCGTTCGGCATCGGCCATCAGCTGATCGACAAAGGCGCGGAACGAAAGGCCTCCGGTCTGCTCATATGCGCGCGCCAGCTCTCCTACATGCAGTACGTTGGCGAGGGCCTGCTCACCCGACGGTCGCAAAACGAAACCCGCAGCCGCGCGCGTTTCCTCGAGAAGTCGCGCGATAGTGTCGGACACCGGTCGATAGTTTCGGCCACGGTGTAGGTCGGCGAGAAGCCGCAGGGCCGATACGATGGGTCGCAGCGGCTCCGCAATCTCCTCCTTCGGACAGCGAAACGGATGCAGCCGGCCGTGCCTGTGGCGGTATTGGAGTAGCTCGGCGTCCCCGATAGCGAACAGCGATCCGTGCAGGGTCGCAAATACGGAGAGCTCGTCGTCGGGCCATTCGATCGCCGACAGTGCCGCCCGCATCGTTTCGATCTCCTCGCGGATGTGGAACGACCGGCCACCGACCAGCAGATGAGGAATGCCCCGGGCCTCGAGCGCCTGCGCGTATCCTCGCGTGACATCACCCGTGAAGAAACTTTCGAAGCGGCGAAAGAGCAAGCAGACGTGGCGCGCTGCGACGGGAACGCGCTTCTCGTGATCCTCGCGTTCTGTCACACTCCAGCCACTCTCATACAACAGCCACTGAACGAAGGCAGCGACAGCATCTGGAAGACTTGCCTCGATGGCTCCCTTTGTCACTCTCGTCCTTCCGTAGGGCTCGGGCACTGGAAGCGTGATTACCGTCGGCTGGTCGGCGATGTCCTTTCGGTAAGGAGACAAGGGAACGTAGGATGCCTGCAAAGTCGCGGCATCGGCCTGCATCACGGGTTCGAATGCCGTGTTCACTGCATTCTGGATCGACGGCACGCTCCGGAAGCTTGTCGTCAATTGGACGATCTTGGCGCCGCGCAGCTCCAAGATCTCCTTCACCTGAAGGTAGATTCCCACATCTGCGCGCCTGAAACGGTAGATCGATTGCTTCGGGTCGCCAACGATGAAGAGCTTGCCGGCGACAGGATCAATTTTGCGCCAGTCGCTGACAGTTCGATCCTTCGACGCCAGCAGTAAGAGGATCTCTGCCTGAAGAGGGTCGGTGTCCTGGAACTCGTCGACGAAGATGTGAGTGAAGCGATTCTGAAAGTCAGCTCGGACCGATTCACAGTCGCGAATGAGGTCGCGCGCACGGACAAGGAGATCGAGGAAATCGAGAAAGCCTGAGCGCTGCTTGGTATCCTCATAGCGCCGCACGATTTCGAGAAGCTCCGCTTGCAGAACGGCAGCCAGGTCGGCGTCGACAGCGATCTTGAATTTCTCAAGCTCGGCCTTTAACGCCTCTCGCGCATCGACCACCGTGTCCCGGCGCAGGTCCTTCGCATACAACTGGCCGTAACCCTTCCAGTCGTTTCTCAAATCGCTCGACAAGAACGATGAGCGAGCTCTCCAGACCATCGTAGTCGCGCGGGCGGACTTCCTCGAACCGCCGGACATCTTCCGAGAAGCGTCTAGCCGGCGCGGTGTTTATGTAAAGGGTATCTCGATCGGGATTCGCACATTTTCGGGTGAGATCAGCGAACTCGTGGACTTCCGCCACGAGGGAATCGATCGTTGTAACACTTTAGCCTCCTGAAAGAGCCACTGGCGTCAGCGTCGGCTTTCGTGTAAGGTTTCCTCGACTGTGGGGGGCCTTCATGGAACCGATCCTATTTCGCTACCGTGGGCGTGATCTCTGTGC
>JBOIDR010000100.1:0-15819 GCA_050740695.1 Gammaproteobacteria bacterium
GTCGATGCCGCTTGTGGAAGCTTGCCCTGCACGATTTGGCCATTCAGCTCGGGATACCGATTCAGGTGTGCCACTTTCCGCCAGGGACCAGCAAATGGAACAAGATCGAACATCGCATGTTCTGTCATATCACCCAGAACTGGCGCGGTCGGCCGTTGGTGAGTCACGAAGTCATCATTAACTTGATCGCCAGCACAACGACGCGTACCGGCCTGAAGATCCAGGCTGAGCTGGACAAAAGCCATTACCCCACGGGGATCAGGGTAAGCGACGAGGAGCTGGCTGCGGTCAATCTGAAGCGCGCCGACTTCCACGGCGATTGGAACTATATCATCCTGCCAACACGAACGAAAAGATAATCAACTTATTATGACGCGGGTACAATAGACCGGCCCTTCCAGATTTCCAGGTCCCCATCGACGGCAGCGACAACGCGAATGGAGGATGCCGCTCTTCGAGCCAGGCGTTCGGCGGCTTCTCGCGCCTTCGCATCGCGGCGTGCCTCGGAAGGGTCAATACCTTGCCCTAACAGTTGTCGTGCTTCATCGCGTTTCGCCCTAGCGTCCGTAAGGGACACGTCGGGATAGACGCCAATGGAAATGGTCTTCCTCCTACCGCCGAAACGGTAGTTCAGCCGCCACCACTTACCGCCCGCCGGGGCGACCAATAAGCACAACCCACCGTCGTCGAAGAACTTACGAGGCTTCGCCGTCGGTTTGGCGTTGCGGATGGCGGTGTCGGTCAGCATTCCGGTCGGCTATTGGGGGTCACCGTTTCAGCGTGCTCCCCCGTGCCCCCTAAAGGGTCCCCCAGGAATGGCCGGATGTCAATGGACGCTATACGGTAACTCTGGACGGTTCTGACACGAAAAAGCCCGCACTTACGCGGGCTTGTGGACTCTGTTGGATTCCCTTGGATGTCGATTTGGCTCCCCGGGACGGACTCGAACCGCCGACCTAGTGGTTAACAGCCACCCGCTCTACCGACTGAGCTACCGGGGAATATCGAACAGGATATGCTACCTGGCACGCTTCGGCCGGTCAACCCGAGATGTCTGCGATCGGCCCGGTTACGGGGCGCCGAACCCCTGCCCGCCACGGCCATCACCGCCCGCGAGTGACCGCGGTGTGGCTGTGTCATTGCCCGAAGAACAAGCCCCGGGTCATGAAGGTGTAGTCCCCTTCGACCGCCATGAGGGTTATCAATACAAGCAAACAAAGCGGCGGGGTCAAGATGGCATAAATTAGGGCCAGCCGCTCCCAGCGCATGTGCATGAAGACGGCGACGATCAGCCCCGCCTTCATCAACATGAACACCAGGATCAGAGACCACCTGAGATAACCCTGGAGGTGTAAGTAGTCGACGAGATACGACATCGCGCTGAGGACGAACAGCAGGCCCCAGACCGTGAAATAAACGCTAATCGGGTGTTGTTGACCTTGTGCGTGTTCCATGTTTTCTCCCTACCAAAGATAAAAGAGCGCGAAGATAAAGACCCACACCAGATCGACGAAGTGCCAATAAAGCCCGGCGATCTCCACGATCTGGTAGTTCCCGGTGCGCTCGTAGCGTCCCCTCATAACCCGAAGAGCCACGATGGACAGGTAGATCACGCCGACCGTCACGTGCAAGCCGTGGAACCCCGTGATCATGAAAAAGCATGAGCCGAACTGTGCCGCGCCCATGGGGTTGCCCCAGGGACGGACGCCTTCATCCACGATCAACTTGGTCCACTCGAAGGCCTGCATCCCGACGAATGTCGCGCCAAAGGCCGCGGTCGCCAGCATCAAGGCCGTGGTTTTCGCGCGATCACGGCGGTAGGCGAAGTTGACGGCCATGGCCATGGTCCCGCTGCTGCTGATCAAGATGAAGGTCATGATAGCGATCAGGATGAGGGGGATTTCCGCGCCCCCGATCGTCAAAGCGAACACCTCGCTGGGGTTGGGCCAGGGGACGGTGGTGGACATCCGCACCGTCATGTACCCGGTCAAGAACGAACCGAAGATGAAGGTGTCGCTGAGCAGGAAGATCCACATCATCGCCTTGCCCCAGGGGACTTGAAACGCCTGTACGTCCGAGGACCAGTCGGCGACGATGCCTCGCCACCCTGGAGGTGGAGCGAGGGCTCCCGCTGTGTTCGGTTCCGCATGCTGTGTCATGTGGTTCTCCTCAGAGGTTGTGAAAAAACCTACTGCGCTTGGGATCTCGCGTTCCGGCGGTGCTCGGAATCCTCTGTATTTCCATACACTCCGGTTGCTCGTCCCATCCATGGGACTCGCCCCTTCGGGGCTTGCGCTCCGTTTCGCTCCCGGCGAAACGGTCCTGCGCTCCGGCGGAACGCGACCTCCCTTCGCTCGCGACGTTTTTTTCACAACCTCTCAGTGAGTCAGCATCAGAACGAACAACCCTAGCCAAACCACGAGCAAAAAATGCCAGTAAATGGCGCACAGCTCCACGCTCAAGCGCACCTCGAAGCCGCGCCACGCCTTGACGGTGGTCTTCCCCCACGCCACCAGGCCTCCGATGAGGTGCAACCCGTGCAACGCGGTGATCAGGTAAAAGAAGGTGTTGGCCGGGTTAGCCGCCAGAAAATAACCTGAGGCGCCCAGTTGTTGCCACGCCCAAAGCTGTCCGGCCAGGAAGGCCCAGGCGAACACACCGCCGGCAAGCAGGCCGACTCTGAGGCTATCTATTCGTCCCCGACGCGCGGCAACTTGAGCCCATTCCATCGCGACACTGCTCAAGATCAGCACACCCGTGTTTAGCCACAAGAGCCGCGGTTCGGGCAAGGGCCGCCAATCCGCAAACCCCATCCGCGTGACGTAGGTACTTACGATGATCGTAAACAGGACCGTGACCACGCCCATAAACACCCACAAGCCGAGTTTTGCCGTGGGCAGGGGGAATCCATCTCCCCCGGTGAGAGGTCCCCCGTTGTTACCCCCCCAACCGCCGCCGGTGCCTCGACGCACCACCGGAGGCTCACGCGGTGGCGTGGCGCGCACCCCCTGACCGGCCTCGACCGTGCCCCGACCCAACGGGTTCGCTCTCACCTGGGGTAGGGCGCTCACGCCTCGCTCCCCTGGGCGCGAGGCCCCTCGTGGCCCGCGGTTGCCACCACCGGCTCGAGGTTTTGCGGGAGGAAGTCCTGGTCGGCACCGGGGACGCTGTAATCGTAGGCCCAGCGATAAACCACGGGAAGGCGGGGGCCCCAGTTGCCGTGCACGGGCGGGGTGTCGGGGGTTTGCCACTCCAAGGTCGTGGCCCGCCAGGGGTTGCCATCGGCGCGCTTACCCTTGAAGGCGCTCCAGGCCAGGTTGAACAGAAACACCAGCTGGAAGACCCCCACCACCAAGGCCAACACGGTGATGGTGGCTTGCAGCGCCTGGGCCGAGGGCGGGATGAATTCAAAGTTTTCAAAGTTGTAATACCGGCGCGGCACGCCCAGAAAGCCCAGGTAGTGCATGGGGAAGTAGATCGCATAGGTCCCGAGGAAGGTGACCCAGAAGTGCATCTTACCCAAGGTATCGTTCAGCATCCGCCCCGTGGCCTTCGGGAACCAGTGGTAGATACCGCCGAAGATGGCCAGGATCGGGGACACGCCCATCACCATGTGGAAGTGGGCGACTACGAAATACGTGTCCCCTAGAGGTACATCCACCGAGACGTTGCCGAGGAAGAGGCCCGTGAGACCCCCGATCACGAACGTGATGATGAACGCAATCGCAAACAGCATCGGAACGCTGAGGTGGATGTTGCCCCGCCACAAGGTCAGCACCCAATTGTAGACCTTGATAGCGGTAGGGATCGCGATGATAAGCGTGGTGACGGCGAAGAAGAAGCCCAAGTACAGGTTCATGCCGCTGTAGTACATGTGGTGCGCCCACACGATGAAGCTGATGACGCCGATGGCCACGATCGCCCACACCATTACCCGATAGCCGAAGATGTTTTTTCTCGCATGGGTGCTGATGAGATCGGAGATAATCCCGAAGGCGGGTAACGCGACGATATAGACCTCCGGATGGCCAAAAAACCAGAAGAGGTGTTGAAACAACACGGGGCTGCCGCCGCCGTAGTCGAGCTGTTGTCCCATCGAAGTGACGGCGGGCATGAAGAAGCTGCTGCCCACGACCCGGTCGAACAGCAGCATCACGCAGGCGACGAACAAGGCGGGGAAGGCCAGCAAAGCCATGATGGTGGCCGTGAAAATGCCCCAAACCGACAGGGGCATGCGCATCAACGTCATCCCCCGTGTGCGGGCCTGCAACACGGTCGTCACATAGTTCAGCCCGCCCATGGTGAACGCAACGATGAATATAATGAGGGAGACGAGCATCAGAACGATGCCGGCACCCGATCCCGGGGTGCCGGGGAGGATGGCCTGGGGCGGGTAGAGGGTCCAGCCGGCGCCCGTGGGCCCGCCGGGCACGAAGAAGCTCGCCATCAGCACCAGCACGGAGAGCAGATAGACCCAGTAACTCATCATGTTCACGAACGGGAAGACCATATCGCGGGCGCCCACCATCAGCGGGATGAGGTAGTTGCCGAAGCCTCCCAGCAGCAGGGCGGTGAGCAGGTAGATGATCATGATCATCCCGTGCATGGTGACATATTGGTAGTACGAGGTCGGATCGATAAAGGAGAAGCTGCCCGGGAACCCCAGTTGCAGCCGCATCAGCCCCGACAACACTAAAGCCACCAGCCCCACCGAGATCGCGGTGATGGTGTACTGGATGGCGATGACCTTGTGGTCTTGGCTCCAGACGTACTTGGTCCAGAAGCTTTGCGGATCGTGAAGATGTAAACTTTCTTGATAGGGGGCCTGTGCCATTATTTCTTACCTTTCGCTACGATGGGCGGAAAGCCTGCGTTATGCTGCTCGCCGGGATCCCGCCTCATTTGGACAAGTCTCTCGTATAAGCAACCAGCGCGTCCAGCTCCTCGCCGCTCAAGTTGTACGGCGGCATTACCGGGGAGTAGCCTTTCACAATCAAGGCGTTCGGTTCGGAAATGGACTTCTTCAGATACTCGTCGTCGACCACGACCGTACTGCCGTCAGCCAGTGTTTCGGTCTTGCCGTAGAGGCCTTTCCAAGTGGGACCGGCGCTACGGCTGCCGTCCACGCTGTGGCAGCCGAGACAGCCCTGGGCTTGCGCGAGATCCCGGCCTCGCGCGGCTAACCCATCCGCCGGGCCTGCCGCCACTTTGCTCATGGCCACCTTGTTCATAGACTGGGCGAACGTCGTTTGTGTCTTCAACCATGCCTGAAACGCGGCGTTCTCCTCCACCACCACGAGGCCGCGCATGGTATGGTGCCCCACGCCGCAGTATTCGGCGCACGCCAGCTCGAACCGCCCGGTCTTGGTGGGGGTAAACCAGAACGCCGAGACCATGCCCGGCACCGCGTCCATCTTGACCCGAAAATGCGGTACGTAGAAATCGTGCACGACGTCTTTGGCGCGGAGCAAGACCTTGACCGGCCGGCCGAGGGGGAGGTGCACCTCGCTGCCTTGCACCAGTACATCGTCTTGCCCGAAGGGATTGCCCGGAAACAGACCAAACGGGTTATCAGGTTTAATGAGCTCGGCATCGACGGTGCCCATGCGGCCATCCTGGCCGGGCAAGCGAAAGCTCCATTGCCACTGCTGGCCCACGGCCTCAAAGGTCAATGCATCTTTCGGGATGTCAACGAACTCGGCCCATACATACAAGCCGGGCACCAACATGGCCACGATGCCCACCGAGGTCAAGCCGATGAGCCACCATTCGAGTTTCTTGTTCTCTGGCTCGTACGCCGCCCGTCTCTCGGGCCGGTAACGGAATCGGACCACCGCGTAGGCGATGAAGAGAGTGATGGCGACGAACACGATCGCCGAGATCCATAGGGTGATGACCAAGGTGACGTCCATCTGATGCCAGTGGGAGGCGAGCGGTGTCAACCACCACGGGCTCAGGACGTGGAACAGGAACGAGGCAAGGGCGATCACCACCAATAGGATTGCTACGGTCATCAGCTATTTATCGCTCCTTTGCGGGTCTTCGTCAATGCTTGGAAATGCGCAGGCCACTGCCGTCGAATGGGGATGCCTCAGGCACCGGGATGCCGGTGCCGCGGGCACATTCCTCTCGCTCCAAGTCCTTCATCGTACCACGCGCTCGGCGATGAGGGCACGGAGCGTCCGTTGCCGGGCCTCGTCGATCGGGAAATGCCACAGGGCCAGGGCCCCGAGGCCCATCATGATCCCCGGCAGCCAGCCATAGACACCCATCAAGGCGGACTTGGCCGACTCGTCATGGTTCGGCGCCGAGGGTTCGAACCCGAACGAGGCCGGGATCACCGTCGCGAGCAGGATACCCAGCGCGATGGCGAGCTTGTAGGTCACCGCCCACAGCGCGAACAGGAGGCCCGTGCGCTGGTGACCCGAGGCCACGGTATCGTCATCGACCACGTCCGCCGCGATGGAATTGGCCAGGAACAGGATGCTCGCGAAGCTGCTGCCGCGGACGACGAGCACCGCGCAGAGCCCCCATACCTGTCCCGCGTCGAAGAACGGCAGTGCCAGGCTCCACAGACCGGCCCAGAGCGCCGCGGCAGAGAGCGCCCGGTGTTTGCCGACGCGACGGGAGATCCGCATCCACAGCGGGACTGTCGCGATCGTCACCACGTTCTCGACGAGGAGCAAGGTGGTGAAGACCTCCGGGGCGAGGATCACGTGGGCCAGCACCAGTCGGTGCAAAGTGGCCTGCACCACCACCGCCGCCACGAACACGACCACCGCAATCAGGATGCGCTGGAGCGCAGGGTTCTTGATCATCACCACGAGGGCGCCCCAGCCCTGCGGCCGCCGGCCGCGCAGCTCTTCCGGTATGGGCTCGGGCACGAACCAGAGGGCCAGCGCCAGGAGCGGGGGTAGGGTCAGGGCCAAGGTCCAGGCGACCGCGTGGAGTTGGACGTGTGCGGTGGCCCGTCCATAGATCTCCAGTAACAGGAGGACGGCCACGAACACGAGCTGCCCCGCGAACCCGAAGGCCTCGCGCCAGGCGGTGATCCGCGAGCGCTCGGCGTAGTCGGTCGAGAGCTCCGCGCCCCAGGCCTTGAACGGCAGGTCCACGAGCGTAAACGACACGAATAAGAGCGCGGTCCAGCCCAGCAGGTAGGTGGACGACACTCCCTCGTCCGGTACGAGCAGCCCCCAGACCGCCAGGAGGAAGAACGGCGTGCCCGCCACGATCCACGGTTTGCGCCGGCCGAAACGGGTGCGCGTATGATCGCTCAGGGTGCCGATGAGGGGATCGAGCAGGATGTCGAGGACGCGCGAGGCCGCGATCGCGTACCCGACGGTCGCCAACGGCAAGCCCAGCTCGTCCGCGTAAAACGATGGGACGAACAGCGCCAGCGGCAGGGCCACGACCGCATAGGACATATAGGGGAGGGCATAGAGTACGATGGCCGACAGAGGAACGCTAGCCACGTCGCGACCGCCGGCGCTGCTTTATATCGGCCGGTCTGCGGCCGACGGGGTCCGTCCGCCCGCGGCCCGCAAGGGCCGCCGATCGGCCGGGCACGCCGTGATCCCGGCGAGCTGCTCGCCACGCCTGTCGAGCGCCTCCAAGGCCGTGCGCAATTGGACGGCCAGGGCCTGAGCCGACTCGGCGTCGAGCCCCGCGGGTACCTCGAGTGGTTCGCCGACGGCCAGGCCGACATGGGTGAAGAGCCCGGGCAGCTCCAGCCGATCCCAGCGGTGCCGGAAGACGCGTTTGCGACGCGCGCTCGCGGACGCCGGGACTACGAGATAACCGAGCTCGGAGGCGAGCTTCACCGCCCCGCGCTTGACGCGGTGGTAGGGACCCAGGGGCCCATCCACGGCGATGCCGCCGTTGGCGTGCCGAGAGAGCGCGCGGCGCATGATCTCGTAGGCCTGACCCTGGCTTCGGGCCGGGACCTGCACGCAGGCATAACCGAAGCGCCGGCACACCTCGGCGATGACCTCCCCGCGCGCGGACTGCGTCGTGAATACGCACGCCGGCCGGCCGCGTAACAGGGCGAAGAGGGGCACGTACTTGCCGTGCCAGAAGCAGAACAGGACCGGCCTGCCATCCGCGAGCACCCGGTCGAGGCTATCCAGTCCTTCGCAGTGCTTGCGCCAGGTGGCGCACTGGAGGCGCAGGCACGCCGACCAGATCCAGCCTAGTAATCGGGCCTTGCGGCTCGCCCTCGGGGCGTCATCCAAGGGCGGGACCGCAGTCTCCAGACTCGGGCCCGGTACACCGCCGTCCCCGGCCGGCCCGATCTCCCAGACCGCGTTGGGGCGCATCGAGTCCCCCGCGGCCGTGGCGATGTTGTACAGGAGCCGCCATTCCCCGCGCAGGCGCCGCGCGGCGCTCCCAAAGGGGGTCGCATCGCGACGCCGGGTGGGCGCGCCAGCCGCCAGGACCCCGTAGAGGTCCAGCGCCTGCCGAGCCAGACCGGCGATGTCGAACGCTCGGGCCGAGCGGCCTGCCTCCTCGCCGATCGCGCGTCGTGCCTCGAGGTCTAGGTCCGCGACCCACGCCAGCGCCGCGGCGTAGCGCTCGCCGTCCTCGCGCCGCAGGAGCCGCCCGTTGCGTTCGTCCACGACCAGCTCGTCGGCCCCGACCGCTTCCAGGGCCACCACCGGGACCCCAGCGGCCATGGCCTCGCAGAGAACCATGCCCTGGGTCTCGGTGCGCGAGGCGAAGGCGAAGACATCCATCGCCCGGTAGGCCGCCGCCAGCGCCGGCTGCTCGAGGACGCCGGTCGCGAACACCCGCTCCGCGAGACCGGCCTCTTCGATCTGGGCACGGATGTCGCGCCCTGCGGGCCCACCACCGACCAAGAGGAAACAGGTGTCGTCGCGCCCCTGCAGGAAGCGCGCGACGGCCTCGATCAGGAAGCCGAGGTTCTTTTCCGGGGCGAGCCGCCCGACATGCCCTACCACAAAGGCCCGCTCGGGGATCCCGAGGCGCTGGCGAAAGGCCCGCCCATCGCCACGCGCGAATACGTCCGTCCGGATCCCCGTCGGGATGACGGCGATGGGCGAGCGAACCCCGCGCTCCTCGAGCAGGCGGCCGACCGCCCGGCTCGGCGCGATGACCGCATCACAGAGGTTGCAATAGCCCGTGACCAAATCGATCGCGAAGCGCTTGAGTGCCTGCGAGTCCCCTGGGACATAGTGGGTGTATTGCTCATACAAGGTGTGGTGGGTGAAGACCAATGGCAGATCGCGGGCGGTGGCGACGCGGAGCGCGGTGCCGCCGAGCAGGAAGGGATGGTGAGCGTGGACCACCTCGGGCCGGAAGGGCTTGAGGCTGGACAGGAGGCCGCGCGGTTTCGGCACCGGCACCGAGAAATCGCTGCCGTTGAAGTCGCGTACCGCCGGGAAGCGCACTACGTCGCGCTCGCCTTCCGGGCTGCCCTTGAACAGCGGTGCCGCCACCAGCACCCGATGGCCGAGCCGGCGGAAGGCGTCGGTGTACCCCTCGACACTGCGCGCCACCCCCCCCACGTGCGGCGTGAAGGTATTGGTCATCATCAAGATGTTCATGAGGCGTCGCCTGGGATTTTATGGAAATGTCGTTGTCGTTATCCAGCGATCGCCCGGCCGCCGATCCTCGGCGGTGGGTGGACTGCTCTTCCTTTATACCACGCACGGTCACGGATCGCGTGCTCGTTGGATCCCCTCACCTGGATCCCGCAGGAGGGACGAACGGCTCTCAGACGGCGTGTGGCCGGCGTGTCGTTATGCCTGGCCGGCGATTCTAATGATCCGCCGGCAGATCGCCAAGCACGCCGCGACCGGCGGCCGACATCGCCGATCCGGCCAAGGTGCCGCTGCCGGTATATCTCCCTGTCCTCGGAGAACGTCGAGTCTGACCGTGGGGAACATCCGAGATATCTGTTTACTTATCGCGGACACCGGCTCCACCACATCAACAACACAGGGGAAGCAGGCGCGTGCTCGTACCGCGGCAGCGGTTCGGTGGCCCGGGCGCCGGCGTAGCCTTCCTGCTACTCGGTGTGCGCGGTCTGTAGGCAGTGCATATCGACGGGTGTTTACGGCCGCACCGCTCGCGATCCGGCCGTAGCGAAAGCGCCAAGCGGAGATCCGATGGCACTCCTGCTCGTAGAGTACAGCGGAGGGCAAACCGAGATGAGTAACACAGGATAAGGATAAAGCAGGATAAAGGGGTCAGAGCCCTTTATGGGATATTTCTTGGCGTCTTTTCGGCCTGCCTCGTCTGGCCTGGCTGATCTTGCGCCCTAGAACGCGCAGGGGGCTTGACAAAGCTATGACAGGTTGCCGTGAAAGTACGAACTTTCATCCCTCGGGGTGTCGCTGCCCACGACATGACCGTTGGGGTGAAGAACGAACCCCAGTGGGGTTGCATCCTCGGCGCGCCATGCAGGGCCATTCCCTGGCCCTGGCTTTCCTTCGTCACCCCAACGGGTACTGTGGGACCCGCGCGGTATCGGCCGCCACGAGATCGGATCCCGACCCCCTGTCGAGTTCGGGATCGACGAAGATGCGGGGTCCCCGTCGGATCACGGAGCGGCGGCATCAGGCCGCTCTATTTACGGTGACCGAAACGTGCCGTCCGACGGCCGCGAGCATGTTCACCAACCGATCGATCGTGCATTTTTCCATTCGGCCCTGGACGATCTCATTGATCCTCGGCTGCGTGGTCTGCATACGTCGCGCGGCTTCGGCCTGAGTCAGCCTATGTTCCTCGATGTAACGCGCGATCTCGATCATGAGCTGCGCCCGCAGTCTGAGGTTCTCCGCGTCCTGGAGGCCAAGATCCGCGAATACGTTACCATCCGCTCCCGTCACGTGAGCGATGCCTTTCATCGCCGTGTCGTCTGCTCCTCGATGTCGCTCAATCGCGTTTTCGCTAGCCCGATGTCCCGCTTCGAAGGCTTCTGGGTCTTCTTCTCAAACGCGTGAAGCACGTATATAGCCTCCTCGAACCGGACCACGTAGATCACCCGATGCTCGCCACCTCGATGCAGCCGGATCTCCCGGACGCCGGCTCCGATCCTGCTCATCGGCTTCCAATCGGTCGGTTCCCGCCCGGACTGCACTAAGTACAGCTGATAGCCCGCCTCATGCCGCGCTGCCATGGAGAACCCGCGGAGATCCTGGTAGCTGGTGCCCACCCAGCGGATCTCTTTCATATCAAGTTTAGTATAGCCTGAACTGCTCGTCGCCGGGGACGCCGTGCGCCGTGGAGGCGGGCGATGAACCTGATCCGTGGTCCGCGTGCGCACCGTAAACAGCGCGGTGCACGCCCTACAACTACTCGAAATCTCCCTCCCCTGTCCGTGCCGTTTGCGGACGGGGCCGGGGTGCGGGGGTGAGGCGCTCAGCAGACACTACGCTTGGTCAGCGCGGCGAGCAGAGCTTCGGCGGCCGCGGCGCGAGGGTCATTCTGCACCAACGCGTAGACCAGCACGTTGGTATCGAAGAACGCTAGATGCTATCACCCTAAATGCTGAACAGAAGCACTACAGGAACACACCGGTCCCTTCTCCCTGCGGGAGAAGGATAGAGCCTGCCCCAGCGAAAGCTGGGGATGAGGGGAATCAAATTCCGGGCGGCAAGCACGGTAGGTTGCCGTGAAAGTACAAACTTTCATCCCTCTGGGTGTCGATGCCCACGACATGACCGTTGGGGTGAGGCACGAACCCCCAACATCTCGCCGCGGACGGGATGACGTTGGGGTTCCTTCGTCACCCCAACGGCGGTGATCCAAGATTCAAAGCCCGCGTAGGGCCGGAACCGTTTTTTGGGGTTCCGACGCATGAGGGACGGGTGAACATCTTTGCTCCTCGGCGCGCCAAACAGGGCCGCTTTAGGCCCCGGCCAGCCTTCGGGCTGGCGCTCGTACGAGCCCCTGGCCCTGGCTTCCCGCCGGAGCACAGGACCGTTTGGCCCGGAGCGAAATGGAGCGCAAGCCCTGCAGGGGCGAGTCCCAAGGATGGGACGAGCAACCGGAGTGTAAGTTGGAATTCATGAGGATCCCGAGCACCGCCGGAATGCGAGATCCCGAGCGCAGCAGATTTTTTCACAACCTCTGAGATAAACATCGAACTGGCCTCGTACGAAAGGCTTCCGGTCGGCCGGGCGGCTCACAGGCATGCACGCTTCTGCGGCATTTCTGCTATACTGCAATCCATGAAGGCGACCGTCACCATCAGCAGCCGCGGCGTGATCACGCTGCCGGCCAAACTGCGCCAGGCCCTGGGGCTGAAGGCGGACGATCATCTGATCGCTGAGACCACGCCGGAAGGCTTGCTGCTGCGTCCTGCGGTCACCTTAGCGGTCGAGTTATACACGCCCGAGCGCGAACGCGAGTTCGATGAGGGCGAAGCTGAGCTTGCCACCTTCCTGGGCCGGAGGGCGCCGAGCCGGAAACGAGCTACGCGCTCTAGGCACAAGCGAAGCCGCTGAGCCTACCGCCCGCGCGTATCATGCGGGTGTTTCTGGACGCGAACGTCTTGTTTTCCGCCGCCAAGTCGAACGGCGCGGTAAGAGAGTTTCTGGGCCTGCTCTTGAATGCCGGCCACGAGTGTTGGGTTGACCACTATGTGGTCAGCGAGGCGCGTCGCAATCTGGGCGCGAAGGATCCCGAAACGTTGCCGGTGCTGGAAACACTCCTCGCGCGTTTCAGGATCTGCCCCGTACAAGTGCCTGGCCGAGCCCCGGCGGACGTCACCTGGCTGCCCGAAAAGGACCGGCCGGTGCTTGCGGCCGCGATCCGTCTGCGTTGTGAGGCGCTCGTCACCGGCGACCATAAGCACTTCGGGGAGGGTTACGGCAAGGTGTTCGGCGGTGTCACGATCCACTCGCCGCGATCCTTGGCTGAATCTCTTTTCGGGTGACTCCAGCCAGCATAGCGCAGGGTGCGCTGTGCGCACGCGGAAAGGCCGCGAATACTGCCACATGCGCGACGCATCATCCCCGTGCGCATCGCAAACAGCGCGGTAGCCAGGCATCCCGGGCTTAGCCCTATAGTGCCTAAGCGTGTGGTTGATGAGGCGGCCTTTCCCAATGGGCCCGAAAACAGAGATGCCGCGAGCAGGCCACAAAGCGGAGCCTGATGCCCGTCACCGCGAGCGCATAGCGCGCCGTTGTGACGACCTCGGTGCGGGGTGGCCGGAAGCCGCCGAGGCGCTCGCAATGTGTAGTGGCCGGGCTCCGGGGCCCTCCGCAGGCCCTGGACGGTGGCGCACCGCTGCGGCATGCCATCGAACCACCAAACGCCGCTCTTCCCATCCGAGCGCGGCGGGCTCAATTAGGAGCGCATCGGCGAGGTCCCTCCCGAAGGGCAGATCCTCGTCGCCGTGATAAGGCATGCGCTCGAGGAGCCGGTAGGGGTCTCCGTCCCCGAGCGACGGTCTTGGGTTGAACCAGGGCACGAGCCACTCGTAGAGCATGCGCCCATCCCCGCGGCGCGCCGTGACCCTTGCGGCCGAGAGGGCGGTCACGATCCGCACGCAGACATCGTTCAACTCGGCGAGCGGCAACGCGGCTTCCCTTGGGTGTCGTATCCGCCGGTAGACCACCGCCCGCACCCGCCGCCAGCGTCTCCGCCAGCGCCCGCCCGTCACCCGGTCCTCGAAGAGCCCCGCGGGCGAGCCGACGCGTGCGAGGTGCGCTTTGAGGGGTCTCAAGGTAGTGGGTGGGCCGTGAAGAGTGATCCGAGGAGCGCCGGATCGACCTCGTCGCGGATTCCGCCAAGGACCGCCTCCAGGCTCGGATCGTCCTGCACATAGATCTGGAGCACCCAGGGATCGGGGTCTTCCTCCGGTACCGCATCGGTGATGAGGTCCTGGAGCCGCGCGCAGAGGCTGCCGAGGTACTCCGTACTCTGGCCGTCGGTCGCGCTGGGCCGGATCTCGAAGAAGGCGCCCACGCTCCGGCCATCGGCCAGAGCGAAGGCCTGGTCCTCGGGCAGGTACTCCGCCCAGGGCAGAAGGTCCGTGAAGGATTCGGGCGCGTCGTAGAGCTTCCGGATCCGGGACCAGGTGACGGGACGGCGGCGAGCGGCTTGGTCGGAAAAGAAATGTGGAACCGTTGCGATCACGTCAGCTCGGGGTACACGCGCGAGGCCCACGACGAGATCGAGGCCCGCTTCCCGGTGCTCCCCAATCCCCAGCTCGTCCTATACGTCTATCCCCATCTCGGGGAGGACGGCGCAGCTGCCACGGCCTTCCCGCTCTACGAGCGCGTGGAGTATGCCTTGCCGGGGGAGGTACGGTGAGTTTCGCCTTGCTCGTCGAAATATACCTGAGCCGTCATCCCGGCAGGGATTGCCGGGTCCAGTGTCCGGATGGGGACAGCAAGCCAGGCCACAAATCTCGCCAGCCAGCATTGGGCCGGCCACCGGGAACGCAGGCGCGCGGTGGCAAGGCGCTGGTTATGGGACCAGCAAGAGTGCGACTGAGACCGCAGTCGCCACGGTGAAAACCTGACTTGCGCTCGCGCCATTACTCAACGGCGAAACAGCGTTTCCTCGGACCGTTCCGACGGTTTTCCGGCGGAGCGCTCAGCTACTACGCTGCCCCTGCTCCACGGGCAAGATCCGAGGCACGCGCCCGAGCGCTTGGCCCTCGGCACGAGCCTTCGACGTGCGGCGCTTGGGCTTGCCGGGCCGCGGCGTGTCAGCGCCGTTCTGAAACTCACGTAAGGCTGGCGGTGTGAAAAGTGTTGGATTGCTGGGCCGTCTTGTTCGGAATGTTCTGTTGAAACCTTCTTACTCTTTCTTCCTTCTCCCGTTAGTTCCTGCTAAGCAGTAGCTCGTAGGAGCCCCTGGGTAGTCCGGGGTCTCGACATTATGGTCCGCCTCAAGAGGGAGGTGGGCCAATGAAGTGCGGAAGACGACGTAAGTGCCGGCATTGTCGAGAATTATTCCAACCCGACCGGCGTAACCTCTGGCATCAGAGATACTGCTCGAAGCTCAGCTGCCGGCAGGCGAGCAAGGCCGCGAGTCAGCGCCGCTGGCTCGGGAAACCCCAGAATCGTGACTACTTCCGTGGCCCGGCCCATGTCGAGCGGGTGCGGGGGTGGCGCGCCGCCCATCCGAGGTACTGGCATCGCTCGGGCCGCCAGTCCTCTCCTGCGTTACAAGCAGACTCCCTCGCTCAAGTCGCTGAAACACAAAAGGGATCTGGCACTTTGGCGGGTCGTGCGTTACAAGAGGCTATGCCGCATTAGGCATAGCCTCTTCTATGCCGAGCGGGAAACTATGCCGCATCAAGCGTGCATTGGCTTGACCTCGTAGTCCTTGCTGCCTGCTTGCTCGGCATAGTTTCCGTGTTTTCTACAAGCCCTTCAGGAACTGAAGTAGATCGTCATCAGGACGAAAACGGCCTGTCTTGCCAGGTACGGTCCAGACACATGGGTAACACTTTAGTCCGGGGACATGGGTAACAGTTTGTTCATACTGCGGGCACCTGAATCGAAGAGGTGCCCCAATGCCTTGGAGTCAACTGTCACCCATGGACCAGAGAACACAATTCATCGCCGACTATCTACGTCAGAGCTTATCGGTCACTGAGCTTTGTGAGCACCTATGGCGTCAGCCGCAAGAGCGGGTAAACAGGTCGGGTTGATCATCTATCACCCTGATTCGTAGACCTTTTCGCCGCCCGCGGCAGACGTGGATGGCGTCGAGTTCGCCGCGCTTTACACGCTGCAACACGGTTTGGCGGGACACGCCGAGCAGTTGCGTGGCCTCTTGCATCACCACGTAGCCGTCCGGCGCTTCCTCGACGAAGCGTTGGCGCAGTTCCTC
>JBOIDR010000101.1:0-15682 GCA_050740695.1 Gammaproteobacteria bacterium
ACACGTTTCGGCGCAGGATCCTCCAGCGCGCCGGCCGCCTCATTCGGCCTCAGGGGCAGCTCACCCTCAGTATGTCTGCCAATCCGGCGGTCCAAAAGGAATTGTTGCATTATCTAGAGGCACTGCAGGCCGCCTGAGATCCCCAAGTAAGCGACAATTTATGCAACGATAGGGTGGACTATTACCCGTTGAAGGCGCCAGACGGCTCAGTACAGGCTGTGGGAGCCATTGTGGTTGAGATCACTGAGCGCAAGCGGGCCGAGGAAGCGCTTTTCGAACAGAAAGAGCGTGCACAGATCACACTCGCCTCGATTGGCGATGGGGTGATCACTATCGATGCTGCAGGGAGGGTGGAGTCCTTCAACCCTATGGCGGCACAACTGCTAGGCTGGAGCCATGCAGAAGCCCAGGGATTATCCTTGACCGAAATCTTTCCCATCATCGACGAAACTACCCGTGAGCGGGTGGAGGATCCGGTGCAGAGCTGCTTACGCCTGGACAAAACTACGGGTTTTGGCCGTCCCGTCGTCCTGCTCCGCCGCGACGGGAAGGAACTCGTCATCGACGACTCGGCCGCACCCATCCACGATCGGGATGGCAGGGTCGTCGGTGCGGTCATGACCTTCCGGGATGTCACCGCACAGCACCAGCTGGCCGAACAGCTCACCTACCAAGCGACCCATGACGCCCTCACGGGTCTTGTTAATCGGCAGGAATTTGAACGCCGCTTGGGACTGATGCTGAAGCGTGCCAAGGAACAGCAGCTCCGGCATGTGCTGTGTTATTTGGATTTGGATCAGTTTAAGGTCGTCAACGATACCTGTGGCCACAGCGCGGGGGATGAGTTACTGCGTCAACTGAGCGCGCTATTAAGAACCCGTATGCGTGAACGTGATACGCTAGCGCGCCTGGGGGGCGATGAGTTTGCGGTGCTCTTAGGAGAGTGTCCACTGGATCAAGGGGTGCGTATCGCCAATCAACTGCGCGAGCTAGTGCAGGATTTGCCCTTCATCTGGGAGGGCAGGAGCTTTGACGTGGGCGTGAGCATCGGGCTGGTCCCAATTACCGAGACCACTGGTGACCTCCCAAGCCTAATGAATGCCGCCGATAGCGCCTGCTTTGCCGCGAAGGAGCGGGGTCGAAACCGCGTCTACGTGAATCAACCCGGCGATACCGACCTCCAACAGCGGCAGGAGGAGATGCACTGGTTAACCCGGCTCCATCAGACCTTGGCCCACGACCGCCTGTGTTTGTACTACCAGCCCATCGTGCCTCTTGAACAGTCGACTACTGACGGCACACGTGGCGAGATCCTCCTGCGATTGATCGATGACCGAGGACAGGTCTTGCTTCCAGGTGCCTTCATTCTAGCTGCAGAGCGCTATAACCAGATGCTGGCCATTGACCGCTGGGTTGTCCGCTCGACGCTAGCCGCCCTGGGTAATGTTCGCCCGATTTCTGCTCCCACCCGCTATGGCATCAATGTGTCAGGGCAATCACTAAGCAACCCAGAATTTCTCTACTTCGTGACGGAGGAATTGGACCGCACCAATATCGGACCGAGCCAGATCTGTTTTGAGATCACCGAAACCGCCGCCATTGCCAATCTGGCCGCGGCGATGAACTTCATTTCTACACTCAAAGACAAAGGCTGTTGTTTTGCCCTGGACGATTTCGGGAGCGGTCTCTCTTCATTTGCTTATCTGAAGACGTTGCCAGTGGATTTTCTAAAAATCGACGGTCGATTTGTTAAGGACATGGTTAATGACCCCATCGACTGCGCGATGGTGGAAGCAATCCATCGTGTAGGACATCTTATGGGAATTAAGACCATCGCGGAATCGGTAGAGAACCAAGCTATTTCGGAGAAACTTAAGGCAATCGGTGTAGATTATGTACAAGGCTACGCAATAGCCAAACCCAGACCGTTTTTGGAAATGATAGAAGCACTATAAAGTGCATTTCCTTGCCCTCTGCGACCCAGTGGCGGGCCTTGGGTGTTTGGTGGAAGCGGCGGGAACCCCCCAATCGATTGAGCGTGCTTTAGGCCGCGAGGGGCTAACCGAGATCGCCCCATAACGCCTGCAGGGCGCTCAGGGCCGCGACCGCTGCAGTCTCGGTGCGCAAGACCCGCGGGCCGAGCCGCAACGCTCGGTACCCGGCCCGCAGGGCGGCACTCGCCTCCTCCTCGGCGAAGCCGCCCTCGGGACCGATCAACAAGGCGATGGAAGGATCGGGGGCGAGCTCGGAAAGCCGGCACGCGCCCTCTCTGCGGATGAGGAGCAGCTTGAGCCCGGGCACGACAGCGGAGAGCCACTCGTCCAAAGTCGCGATCGGCAGGAGTCGGGGAACGCGTGTGCGCCCGGACTGCTCGCAGGCCGCCAGCACGAGCCTGGCCCAGTGTTCCGTGCGGCGCTCGCGACGCTCGGCCGAAAGGCGCACCACGGAGCGCTCGCTCGCGATCGGGACAATGCGCGAGACGCCGAGCTCCACGGCCTTCCGGAGGGTGTAATCCATGCGTTCGCCGCGCGAGATCCCCTGCGCCAGGGTCAGATGGAGCGGCGACTCGCGGTCGGCGGGTCGATGGCCGCCGACGCGCACGCACGCCCTCCCCCGCTCCAGCACCTCGATGGTGGCCTGCCACTCACCGCCCTCGCCATCGAAGAGCATGAGATCGGCATCCGGCCCGAGGCGCAGCACGCGGCCTAGATGCTCGGCCACCTCGCTCGGGAGGTTGACACGAGCCCCTTCGACAAGCCGTTCCGGCACGAATACCCGGGGTAGGCGCATGTCAGGGTTCGTGAATGGTGGCGCGCTCGATGCCCTCGGTAGCGACCTCGGCCATGAACCGGATCTCATCCTCGGTGATCACATACGGGGGCATGAAATAGATGACATCCCCGAGTGGCCGCAACAGAACCCCGCGCGACAAGCCATGGACATAGACGATGCGCCCGCGGCGCTCCTGCCAGGGGTAAGGGACTCGAAGTCCCTTGTCCTTCACCAGCTCGATGGCCAGGATCATACCCGTCTGCCGCACCTCGGCCACGTGCGGGTGCTCATGGAGGTGCGCCGTGGCCGCGGCCATCGCCCGGCCAGCAGACGGTTGTCCTCTAGCCCGGGCACGGTCGGCCTCGGGGCAAGATCGCCGAACTCGCTGCAGTTTGATCTAGCTCTAGCCCGGATGCAGTTTCAGCGCCGCCGCGGCAATCGGCTTGGCCCAGTCAGGTGTTTGCGACAAGTCTGGCGGGCCGACAATTTTTTCGTGGTCCAGGTGCAACAGCAGCCTTGGAGTAGGCGCCTGTCCGTTCGCTGGATCGGCCTCGGCGCTATTGTCGTACACCCGCAGAGCCGTGAGCTGGGGGAGCAGGTGGATGAGATTCAAGCGGCTGTATTGGTGGCGGCGCCGGAGGTCAGCTTCGGGAATGTCATGGCCTCCCTTGCGAGCTCGGGCGCGCACGCGCTCGATGTGGAGCTCTGGAGTGGACAGACCGGCATACCAGACGTGGGCTTCGATGCCCTGCGAAGCCGCCTCCGCCAGCAACCGCGGGATGGTGTTGGCGCCCAAGGTAGTTTCGAACGCGAAGTCGAGGCGTCTCGCCATGGCTTGCTCCAGCAGCCTCTTTCCCTGATGCCACGCGGCGGAGTTGGCGTCACTTTGGCTCAATCCGGGGTTGACGCCCATGAGGGCGCGGGCGGCCTCGTCGGGGTTGTAGTAATCGGCGCCAAACGCGCGGAAGGCCGCGCCGCCGATGCTGCTCTTGCCTGCGCCGTTGACGCCGGCAAGAACGTAGATGTGTGGGGTTTCGGGCGGAGTCACGGCAGCTTCGGCTTCGCCCCCTCGCCGCGCCGTTGTCCGCCTGTTAGCGCCTCTTGGCTGCCGCCTCGACCGCTGCGCGGCCCAGTCTGGTCGGCGAGGCGTTGAAGGCGGCCGCCATGCCCCTTCTTGCTTTGGGCGTCTGCATGTGCACGAGCAGACCGTCGAACTGTGCGCTCAAATCTTCGAGAGCGGGGGAGCGCGACTTGACCAATGATTCAAATTCGGCGTAGGAGACCAGCACGGCTTTGCGTTGATCGTGCTTGGTTATCGCGACGGCCCCGCTGAGGGCGGCCTTCTCGAAGATGGCGCCGAACTCGTTCTTGAATCGGCTGGCGGCGACGGTCGGGATTTCGACCAGTTCGCCCCGGCTGTTGCGGAATGTCAGAGTGGCCATGGTGAGCCTCCGTCGTCGTTTCAGAGCATTATAGACAATTGGCACATTTTGTCCAGTCCGCCTACATTAGGCGCGCGGCCCTCGACATAGCCCTTCGCGATGCCGGACCGGCACGTGGCACCCGCAGGGGCCGCTTGTAAACGGTTTATTGCGCGGTGGCGCGCTCGATGCCCTCGGTAGCGACCTCGGCCATGAACCGGATCTCATCCTCGGTGATCACATACGGGGGCATGAAATAGATGACATCCCCGAGTGGCCGCAACAGAACCCCGCGCGACAAGCCATGGACATAGACGATGTGCCCGCGGCGCTCCTGCCAGGGGTAAGGGACTCGAAGTGCCTTGTCCTTCACCAGCTCGATGGCCAGGATCATACCCGTCTGCCGCACCTCGGCCACGTGCGGGTGGTCGTGGAGGTGCGCCGTGGCCGCGGCCATGGTCCGGGCCAAGAGACGATTGTTCTCCAGTACCGGTCGCTCGCCGAAAAGGCCCAAGGTGGCGAGCGCCGCGCGGCAGGCGAGCGGGTTCCCCGTGTAGCTATGCGAGTGCAGGAACGCGATCCGGCTTGTGAAATCGCCGTAGAACGCTAGGTAGACCTCATCGGTGGTCAGAACCGCGCCAAGCGCCAGATAACCGCCCGTGAGCCCCTTCGACAGACACAGGAAATCCGGGCTGATACCTGCCTGCTCACACGCGAACATCGACCCGGTCCGGCCGAAACCCACCGCCACCTCGTCGGCGATGAGATGAACCCCATACCCATCGCAGGCCGCGCGCAGGCGTTCCAGGTAGACCGGGTGGTACATGCGCATCCCGCCCGCGCACTGCACCAGGGGCTCGATGATGACCGCGCACACCTCGTCGGCATGGCGTTCCAGGAGACGCGCCATGGGCTCGAACCGGCGCGCACTGTAAGGGCCCCAGCCCTCGCCCGGCTCGCGATCGTAGCAATCCGGCGAGGGCGCGCGGATGACGTCCATGAGCAGCGGGCCATAGCTTTCGCGGTACAGCGGGAGGTCGGACACGGCGAGCGCCCCGAGGGTCTCGCCGTGGTAGGCGTTTTCGAGGGCGATGAAGCGGGTTTTGCGGGTATCCCCTCGATTCCGCCAGTAATGGAAGCTCATCTTGAGCGCCACCTCGACGGCGGTCGAACCGTTATCGGCGTAGAAACAACGTGTGAGGCGTTTTTTATTCTTTGGTTCGGCCGGGCTGATCTCGATCAGTTGCTCGGCGAGCGCGACGGCCGGCTCGTGGGTGAACCCGGCGAGCAGGACGTGCTCAAGGTCTTGCGCCTGCCGGCACACCGCGGCGCTGATGGTGGGATGGGCATGGCCGAAGAGGTTCACCCACCACGAGCTGATAGCGTCGAGGTAACGGCGCCCGTGCTCGTCTTCCAGCCAGACGCCATGGGCACGGCGGATGGCGATAGGAGGCAGCCGCTCGTGGTCCTGCATCTGCGTGCAGGGGTGCCACAGGCCCGTGCCCGGCGGCCAGGCGTCGAGACCCGCCACTGCCTTTTCCGGGCCTCAGCCGCGAACGGTCGCCATGGAACCGACGAGGGCCACGATCAACCGGTCTTCCATCTCGATGCGTCTCGCCAGTACCTCGCCGAGCCGCGACAGATCGGCACGCAGGTCCGCGCTGGCATCTTGTGATCGGTCCCCACAGTATTTTTCGCTGAACTCGAGGGCGAGCTCCGTCGTGATGGCGATGTCGGGGTAAAGAGCAACCGCCAGATCCAGCACCGGGCGGCGCCTCTCGGTGTGGGTTTCCAAGCGCTCATAAAGCCCGAAATGAGCCGCGGCGATGTAGTCGGTCAAGATCTGGCAGAACTCGGTTACGAGCGTCGCGCGCGGTCTCTCGTACTCGAACGGTCGGACCCCCGACAGCCGGCACAGGAGGGAGAGCACCTGGTCGCGCGCCGCCAGGAGTTTCGCCACGATCCCCTGCGTCGCATGGCGATCCATGGCATATTTCTTGTCCACGTTGCTCATGTCGTCAATCGCTCCGTCATTGATCTGTTTAGAGTATCCTTGCCGGCGGCAGATCGGCAAGCGGCCTGATCGTACGGGCTATAAGCAAATTACAGGCCAGTAAACCAAGACCGCCTGCCCGCTATAATCTCGCCGTGCAGATCAAGGGCTACAGCATTCGTCACCCGATCGGAGAAGGCGGGATGGCGACCGCGTATCTGGCCATCCAGGAGTCTCTCGGGCGTCCCGTCGTGCTCAAGGTCCTGCACACCGCGCGCAGCGCCAATCTCCAGGACGTCGAACGCTTCAAGAAGGAAGGCCGCATCATCGCCTCCCTGAACCACCCCAACATCATCACGGTCTTCGACATCGACACGGCCGGAGATGCCGTGTATCTGGCCATGGAATACGTCGAAGGGGGCGATCTGCGCAAGCGCATGAGCGGGGTCCTGACGCGGTACGAGACGCTGGACATCCTCATCAAGATCGGTGGCGCGCTCAGCGCCGCCCACAAGAAAGGCATTATCCACCGCGACGTCAAGCCCGCCAATATCCTGTTTCGAAAGGACGGCACGCCGCTGCTCACCGATTTCGGGATCGCCAAACAGACGGCCGGCGACGACGATCTGACACAGACCGGGATCTTCCTGGGGAGTCCCAACTACATGGCCCCGGAACAAGCCGAGACGGGGTCGATCGACGGCCGTGCCGACATCTACAGCCTCGGGGTGATCTTCTACGAGATGCTGACGGGGATGAAACCCTTCTACGCCGACTCGGCGGTCGATGTGATCGTGCAGCACAAACGCGCCCCGATCCCCACCCTGCCGGCGGGCCTCGATCAGTATCAAGCCTTGCTGAACCTCATGCTCGCCAAGCACCGCAAGGACCGCTTCCGCGATGCCGAGAGTCTCCTGCACTACGTCCGACATTTGTTGCAGAGCGGGACCTTGAAGACCGAGAGGGACGTGGCACAGGCCACTGCGATCGATGTCTCGGGATCTCGGCCCCTCACGACACACCACGAGCAGGCGCCGGAGATCGCGCTGCCCCGAGCACCGCGCTCGCGCCGCAGGCTTTATTGGCTATGCGGGGGGCTCGGCGCTGCCATCATCGGATACGTCGGGCTCTACCATGCGGAGTCCTCGGTGGACATCGCCGGCCACGCCGTCGCGCCCACACCCCCGGCCGCAGGGCGACCGGTAGCCCCTCTTCTGCCCCCCAGGTCGAGCCCGACCGCCACGACGCCCCCTAAACTAATGGATAGGGGCAAAGCCCTGCGCGCGCCGGCGAGCGATGAAGTGGTGCAGGCCCTGCGATGGCTGGCGCGCAAGAGCCTGGCCGACTATCGGCTCACCGATCCGCCCCGCGACAACGCCTTTTACTATTACTCGCGTCTGCTCGACATCGAGCCCGGCAACGAAGAGGCACGCCGGGGGATCATCGAGATCGCCAACCGCTTCGCCTTGCTGGCCGAGCGGGAACTGGCCAGCCAGCGCTATCAGGAGGCCAGGGGCTATGTCGGCATGGGTCTGCACCTCGACCCAGCCAATGCCAGCCTCCTGGCGCTCAAGCCGCTCGCGGACCACCCGCCGCGGGGCCTCATCGCGCGCCTCGCCGATCTGTTCTGGCCGCGCTGAGGGGACGCGATAACCTGGGCGCAAAGACCAGCGCTAAGGTCCCGCCGAGGGCACGCCAGGCGCCCCGACCGCTTGCCCCTCTAGGAAGCGCTTGGCTCCTCGGTCTGCCGGCGATCCCATTCGCCTATGATGGCCTTCAAGCGCTCGACGGTAGCCTGATCGACGCCCCTCGACCGGTGCGGCTTTGGGATCCGCGGCCTCGATTGGAGAAGGTGGCCGCGTCTGTGAAAAAAGTCACAGAAAGTTAAACTGCTCTCATGGGCATGCGCCGCCCGACAACCCCATACGGCGTCGTGCGTGAGGTGCGGTACGCCCCTGCAGGACCAGGGGCGCCGTAGGCCGGAACCGGCGAGCCCTGCCGGGACAAGAGACCGGCCCGCCGGCTAGCGGTTGTGCTTTACCGTCGACAGATCCAGGGCCAGGATCAGGGCGTCTTCCTTGCCGTTATGCGCGGGATAATAGCCGGGGCGAGTGCCGACTTCCGCGAAGCCGGCCTTGCGGTAGAGCCCGATGGCACGTGCGTTGGACGGTCGGACCTCGAGGAACATCGTCGCGACCCCGCGCGCACGGGCGAGATCGAGCATCTGGTACAGGAGCACGCGCCCAAAGCCGCGGCCGTGACAGCGCGGCCGCACGCACAGATTGAGCAGGTGGGCCTCACCGGCCGCGACCGCCATGATCGAATAGGCCTGGATCACGCCGCCCTCTTCCACCACCCACGCGCTGTGCCCGGCCCGGAGACAATCGCCGAAGATCCCCCTGCTCCAGGGAAAGGCGTAGGCCTCCTGCTCGATCGCACCGACCGCGGCGACATCGTCGCGCTCCATGGGGCGCAGGAACACCGTGACGGTGCGGGCCAGCGCGCTCACCGACAGCGCTCCCTGTAGACCTTTTTCGCCAGCAACAGGTCCTGCCAGGCCTTGTGTTTTTCGCGCGGGGATCGCAGGAGATAGGCCGGGTGATAGGTGACGATGAGCGGGCAGCGGGCTTCCCCGTACTCGAAGATCCGGCCGCGCAGCTTGCCGATGGGAGTGCCGGTCTTTAGCAGGTTCTGGCCGGCGATGCGCCCGACCGCCAGGATCACCTTGGGCGCTACCAGCGCGATCTGGCGCATCAGGTAGGGTTCGCAGGAGGCCACTTCTTCAGGGCGCGGATCGCGGTTCTGCGGGGGGCGGCACTTCAGGATGTTGGCGATGTAGACCGATTCGCGCCGCAACCCGAGGGCAGCGAGCATGGCGTTCAGAAGCTGTCCGGCGCGCCCGACGAAAGGCTCGCCCTGGCGGTCCTCCTCTGCCCCGGGCGCCTCCCCGATGATGAGCCACTCGGCATGCGGGTCACCGACCCCGAACACCGTCTGGGTACGCCCCCGGTGCAACTCGCAGCGGGTACAGGCGGCCACCGTGCGGCGCATCGCCTCGAGTTCCAGGGGATTGCCTTCCGCCTCGCCCGCCGACCCGCCCGGATCGGGCGCACTCCCTTCTTCCCGCAAGGTGGCGCGCCGCACCCAGACATCGATCCCCATGGCCCAGAGGTAACGCCGGCAGAGCGGAGATACCACCGACCCCTCACCGATCGCTACAGCGGGTCGCCCGATTGCGGGTGCTCGCGCGGCGCATCGCAGAAGAGCTTGTTGACCGCTTTGATATAGGCCTTGCCGGAGGCGGCCAGGATGTCGGTATCGGCGCCATGGCCGTTCACGATGCGCCCGCCGCGCTCGAGCCGGACGGTGACCTCGCCCTGCGCGTCCGAACCCGTGGTGATTGCGTTGACCGAGTAGAGCTGCAGGTTGGCCTCAGTTTGCACCACGTTCTCGATGGCACGAAACACAGCATCGACGGGCCCGCTGCCCCCAGCCGCACCGTGCCGTTCCTCCCCGGCGAACCACACGGTCACCTGGGCGCTCGAGGTCTCCCCGGTCTCGGAGCACACCTTGAGCGAGATGAGCTTGGCCGATTCGTTCCTAGTCGCGAGACTGGTCTCGGTGACCAGCGCCTGGAGGTCCTCGTCGTAGATCTCGTGCTTCTTGTCGGCCAGGTCCTTGAAGCGCAGGAAGGCCTCGTTCAAGTCCTCTTCGCGCGCGAACTCGGCGCCCAGCTCGCGCAGGCGGGTCTTGAAGGCGTTGCGGCCGGAGTGTTTGCCGAGCACCATCCGGTTGGCGTACCAGCCGACGTCCTCGGCGCGCATGATCTCGTAGGTCTCGCGGCTCTTGAGCACCCCGTCCTGATGGATCCCGGACTCGTGGGCGAAGGCGTTGGCCCCCACGATGGCCTTGTTGGGCTGCACCGGGAAGCCGGTGATGTTGGAGACCAATCGCGAGCAATGCAGGATCTGGGTGGTGTCGAGCCCGACATCGCAGGAAAACTGGTCCCGGCGGGTCCTGACCGCCATCACGATCTCCTCGAGCGCCGCGTTGCCGGCCCGTTCCCCCAGACCGTTGATGGTGCATTCGACCTGACGCGCGCCGTTCAATACCGCGGACAGCGAGTTGCCGACGGCGAGGCCCAGATCGTTATGGCAGTGCACGGAAAACACCGCCTTGTCGCTATTCGGGACACGCTCGATGAGGGTCTTGATCAGGGCCCCGAACTGGCCGGGCAGGCTGTAGCCAACGGTGTCGGGGATGTTCACGGTGCGCGCGCCGGCGGCGATCACCGCCTCCAGCACCCGGCATAGGAAATCGATCTCGGAGCGCCCGGCGTCCTCCGGGGAAAACTCCACATCGTCCACGTACCGCCTAGCCTGCTTGACCGCGGCGACGGCGCGCTCCACGACCTCCTCGGGACGCATGCGCAGCTTGTGCTGCATATGGATGGGCGAGGTAGCGATAAAGGTATGGATGCGTGCCGAGCGCGCCGCTTTCAGGGCCTCCGCGGCGCGCTCGATGTCGCGCGGTAGCGCCCGCGCGAGGCCGCACACGGTGCTGTCGAGGACGGCCTCGGCGACCGCGTGTACGGCCTCGAAATCGCCCGTGCTCGCGATCGGGAACCCGGCCTCGATGACGTCCACGTGCATGCGCTCGAGGGCCTTGGCGATGCGCACCTTCTCGTCGCGGGTCATCGAAGCCCCGGGGCTCTGCTCGCCGTCCCGCAAGGTGGTGTCGAAGATGATCAGTCGTTCATTCATGGCACTGCTCCGCTACCCAACGGCTCTCGCCTGGGAACTCTACTGGACTTTTGTTGGATTGCGTATCCCCTCGCCAGGGTGTGTGTAGAGTCGGTCTGCCCTAGACGGGCAGCAGCAGGGACAGCGGCCCGGGCCGCCAGCGGCGTAGCAGGACGGGTTCGCAGGCGACCCGTCTGAAGGTCGGACGGCTTGACATGGTTAGGCAATATACCCGGCGGCGCGCGGCAACACAACCGCGCGAGGATGGCAGGTTCAGACAAATATTGGCAGGAGCGCCCACCAGCACGACGTCCCCCGTGGGCGGGCGCAGGGCGCAAGCGATGATCGCCCTTCGAGCCCTGGATACCCGGTCCCGACTCGCCGAGGCACAGACGACGCGTCAGATGCGCCTCTACCTCGTCGGCCTTGAGCCTCACGGCGACAGCGGCGGTTTGATCGGCCGTGTCCGGATGCTTCGGAGATGCCTCAGCATGCTCGGAGGCGTCCTGGATTCATTCTTCCCCTGGCGTGCCCCGGCTGTGGCGAACCGATGAGGATCATCGCTTTTATCACCGACAGGCCCACCATCAAGCGGATCATGAACTACCTCGGTAAGCCGGTGACCCCCCCGAGCTCACCCCTGAGCCCCGCAAATCACCGGGGCCGCCGCCCCGACTCCGGGCTTCCCCGACGGCGCGGCCGCTTTCAGACCCCCCGATCACCGCCCGGCCCGTCCCGTCCGACGAAATAATAACCGAGTTGCGAACTCGCGTTGAATCTCCTATCCTTTTGAAATCCCTATGCCCCGGCAACGCCATGGACTTGATGAAGTTCGCCACCAGCGAGATTGAGCACACCCTCGCATTTCCAGTGGCCTCACTCCTCGACATCGCATCGATAACCCCGAGCATTGCTGTCGATTGACCGTCCCGGAAACGGGTATCTCGTCAGGCTGCTGCGAGAGCCCGGAGCGAAAGCGCAGCCCTTCTCACCCGATTCACAGGAAGACGAGGTTTCGATGGTCGAGCCGGAAACGATACGCAATCGACTGCTGACACTGATCGCAATCCTCCTCGTAGTAGCAGGGCTGCAATGGACTTATCCGGTGACCATGCCGCTCGTTGTCGCCGTCTTCATCATCACCGCCGCCTGGCCGATCAAGCCTTGGCTCGACCAGATGCTGCCTTCAAGCCTTAGCTATCTAGGCACTATCCTCGCCTTGTTCATGATGCTCGTCTGCTTCATCGCCATCATCTATTTCGCTATCGCAGAAGTCACGCAGACATTCGGGGATAACCAGGAGCAGTTCCGAGCTCTCTACGAAACCTACGCCGGCTGGGCGCGAGAAAGAGGCCTCCCCGTTCTCGGCGGCGAGGGCGGATATGACCGCCTCGTCGCCATTGCTAAAATCCTGTTCTGGCGCGTCTATGCATTGCCCGGCTATCTCGGCTTCATCGTTGTCCTGGTGATCATGGGCCTACCTGAGGTGCCGACGCTCGCGGGCAAGTTCCGAGACCAGCTCAATGCCGCTGAGAACCGAGAGCTCGTCGACGCAGTCGAGCAGATTGCCGAGAAATTCCGCCAGTACATCGGGATGACTTTACTGACCTGCCTCATCAGCGGCGGTGCCTCTGCGGGCTGGGCCTTTGCGGTCGGCCTCGATCTGGCGCTGATCTGGGGCGTTCTTAACTTCCTGCTAAACTTCATTCCGGTTATCGGCAACATTATCGGGATCATTCCGCCGACCCTCTACGCAATAATCCAGTACGATGGCTGGACGATGCCGATCGTCGTACTCGTTGGGTTCGCCGCAGTGCAGATCACGATTAGCAACTTCGTCTACCCGATGCTGCAGGGGCGTGGTATGTCGATGCCTCCGGTCGCGATCATTGTGGCTCTTCTGTTCTGGGGCTGGGTCTGGGGCGTCGCTGGCGCGCTCCTGGCCGTGCCGCTGACTGCGGCGCTCATCATCGTCTGCCAGCACTTCAAGAGCACCGAAGGCATCGCCAAGCTCCTCGCTCGCGAGTAGTAGGGTCAGCTCACGCGGTACGGACAGCACCATTATGGGCGAGACGGCACTCTCCTCAATCAGATGGTTGACGGGTCGGTTACGCGCTCCGGTCAGGGAGACGATGTTTGGGCCTGAGAATGGCCAGAACGCCTATCGCGTTCGGCACAGCAAGATCCAAGGTCTCCTCATCCGTGTGACGGGAATAAATCGCGCCTGACCCGATCGGCTCCGGCGCCACCCGCCATGGACGATTCGGAACGCTGCTCGGCCCGTTTATTCGCGTGCGCCAGATTGAAGGCCGTGCCGACCAGCGACAGATGCGAGAAGCCTTGCGGGAAGTTTCCGACCATGCGGCGTGCGATCGGATCGTATTCCTCGGCGAGCAGCCCTAAGTCGTTGGACAGTGAGAGCAGTCGCTCGAACAGCGCCTCTGCTTCCGCGACACGGCCGCACATGGCATATGCGTTCGCGAGCCAGAAGCTGCAGGCGAGAAAGACGCCCTCGCCGGGGGGCAAACCGTCGTCCGAAGCGGCTGTGTCGTAACGCAGCACCAGGCCATCGCGCATCAGATGCGATTCGATCGCGCGGATGGTTGCCGTCGACCCGCGCATCGTGCGGGGGCAGAAATCCGGGTTCGCCCATCAGCTGGAGTGCACCGGCGCCTCGGAAGTGATCGCGAAAGTCATCGGTCGCAATGCTCCCGGCGGGCCCATCGATGCGGACCACGAAGCGCGCATCGATGCGAAAACGCTCGGCGCAGAATCCGTCGAGTTCCTTGATCCCGTGTTCTGTGTACCGACCGTTGCGGCACATATCCCACTCGCCGGTGCGGCATGCGCTGCACGGCTCAGGGTCCGGATGGCGCACGATCCCGACGACGAGATCGCCGCGGTTCAGCCCGCAATCCTGCGGCGCTTCTTCGACCTCGCCGAGCGATTCGTGACCAAGAATCAGTTGCGCGCGATCGGGCGCGGGCCAGCCGTAGTGTCCCGCCAGGATTTCGCGATCCGTCCCGCAGACGCCGACCGCAAGCGTCCTAACGAGAACCGCGCCCTCGCGCACGTCCGGTTCTGCGATCTCGCGCAAAGAGTCCGAGTCGGACTGCTGCGGTACCACCGTCAGTGCGCGCATCTCGGAAGGTCTATGATTGCGGTCAAAGTAAAGTACGTGAGGAATTCACGAGCTGGCGTTTCGTTCCCTCACGCTCGCGTCGTATTTGCCAGTGCAGTCGACAACTCGTCGCAGCGCCTCAGGCCGACTGCCGCCGCCTGCGCAGCACTCATTGTAAATGTGCAGCTGAGCGTGCGCTCTGGCGCGGCAAGACAACTCCAGCAAGACGCACACTGCCCGTCGATTGGCAGGACGCTCTCGCGAAGGCGATGCTGGCCGGCCGCTCGCGGCGCGGTCCCAGCATCGGCCGGCTTATCTCCTGGGTGGGTTGTCGTCTTCCCCGTCGGGATGGGGCTTGTATGCGACGGCGATGAGGCTCAGGCCAAAAGCCCTCTCACTACGGGCCTCACGCACGGTCTGATTCTGAGTACTGCGCCTACGGTTTCGAGCCCGGCAAAGCCGAACCCCCACCCGCCCCCCCGTCCGCGAAAAGCGCGGCGGGAGTTCATGAGTCCCATCGCCGGGCAGGCGGGGCGGTAGTTCGTGATTCCCCTCCCCTGCGAAGCGGGAGAGGGAGGGGGCCAAGCGCGTGGGCGACGCAGGACCCATCGCCGCCCCTTTCATACCGCTTCGCCCGCGGGGGGCAGTGCACACACCTACGCCGTACTGGCCACCCGGACCTCGACCGCGGCGTGTCCGGCGCGGGCAGCGGACTGGATGCGGGCCTCAATGGCGTCGGCCTGGATGATCAAGATCGAAGGCGTGCTCCAGCCGCCCGGTCACGTCCGCGGGCTCGCGGTTCACATAGATCTCCGCTGTGAGCCGCCCCCGCGCTGGCGAGTGGACGAGCAGGACCGGTGCTCCCAAGACCGAAGTCCATGACGGAGCGACCAGACGAACACGAAGGGCTTGATCTTGCCCTTGCGCCGCACAAAACCGCTCTTGCGCGCCAGCATCGAGGCGCGTTTCGGCGAGACCAGGAACCGGGCAGGTTCACTTTGCCCGGGCGCATGCTCTACGAGATCTGTCGATCGCTGCCGGAATGCGCAAGCGTGGAGCTTGCTTGTGCCGCGTCGGCCGGAACTTTAAAGAACACCTTCGTCGTTGCCATCCGGCCATCACGCCCGTCTGAGATGTCAAAAAGGCGAAAATCCCGAACTCCTACGTGCGCGAGCATAGCGCGAATATCCGCCTCGAGTACGACATTGTAGTAGAAGTAGCACCATTTCCCGTCTAAGAGAACGCGGCTAAACAGTCGCTCTTGCTCCGGATCGTAAATCATCTTTGACCCTTGGAAACTCCCGTCGCCGGTCCGAAGCCGGAGAAGCACTTCCCCTCGTGAAACGCGAACGATCTCACGAAGAGCCGTGACCATATCTGCAACGTGGATCAGGACGTCACTGCAGATAACATGGTCGAACTGCCTCGCACGAAATGGCAAGCGGTCGGCCAACCCCTGCACCAGTCTAATACCTGGAAAATATCTACGACCTTCCAATAGGAAGGCCCATAGTACTGGAAGTGTCCTCGCAGCTTCGCACAGAATGTCGCCCAGAGCTCTGGGAGCCGACACCGGTTCCGCATGTCTCGTGCCCAGGCACTGACCCGCTTGAGCTTCTTGCGCAAACGCGTG
>JBOIDR010000102.1:0-15370 GCA_050740695.1 Gammaproteobacteria bacterium
CTTGAGGAGACCTACCCACTCTTTACTATGGCATTGTCTCCCGCCGCCCTCCCGCCCCTACAGCCAGTTCTCCCCGTCTACTTTTATCCCGGCGATTCCAATACATATTCACTCCGCCGCTGACAGCTACCTTATTGCCCGCTTCCCACCACTTGTTGCCGCCGTTGTGCAGGCTGTTCAGTTCGGTGCTCTTACGCGGCTTCCAATCGTTGTCGGGATCGAAGGCAAAGCGCAGGTCGGCTGGCTTGAAGATCTCCGTGACCTTTTCCAGCGCCTCCGCGAACTTCTCCTTGGTCACTGTGTTTGCGCGTTTCCCGTCGTCGTCCGACAGCAGGATAGCGTGCACTTGAATCGTGTACATCTGAGCCATGCTCTCTCTCCTTCTGTTTAGGCGGTGAAAGAGCGCGACGAAAGGCCACGCCCACCCGCTCTGAGTTATTCCGCGCCTGCGGGCGGCACGGATAGTTGTCGGTTTCGGACCGAGCGTGCCTACACCTCGACCTGATACCAGATCACGACCTGGCCGAATTCGACCTGTTGAGCGTGAAGCCGCCGTCAAAAATCACTTTTGATAATCCGCAACTGTCTTTGCCATGTGTTTCTCCCTTGTCGAGCCGCAACTGTTTATGAAAGTTAGGCGTTGCCCGTGCGGCGGATCTTACGGAGCCCGTAGCATTATGCCAGGTATTTTTTCACAAGAATTATGTGAAATATTACCCGGATCACCGAGCCGCCAAGAGGCGAAACTTCCATATTTAATCCGGGTATTTACCCCGTTGGCGTTGCTCGAACCCGGCGGCACGTCGCCGCAGCGGCTCGTAGGATGGGACGCGCGAAACCAGATTCAGCCGCGGCCCCGAGGCCGCATCGCTAGGGATTCGCTTAGGCCACGTCCCACCCTGCATGCCGCGCGCCTCGTGCACTGCCGGGTAGTCCGCCGCCGACGCCGTGATCGGCACAAGCAACAGGACCGCAGCCCGACTTAGCCGAAGGGATGGCAGCAGCGCTCGCGCGGCTCATTGTTCATGACGAGCCATCGACCCGCACCGTCCCGCGCGCAGCCGCAAGCTCTGCCTGTAGGGCGCCGGGAAAAACGTGGCCGGCTTTTCGGTACCAGTAGCGCGGCATCATAGCCACGCGGGTGGTGGTGGGCCCGAATGGCGACGGTATCGAGTGTCTGGGATCAGCGCCCCGTTGAGCTCACGGGTGAAAGGGTTTTCGTCCCCATGGGGATGAGCGTGGCGCACGCCCAGGACCGTCCCGTCCGGGGCGAGGAACTTCAAACGTAATCATCCCGCGGGTGCGGTATAGCGCACGACTCGCGTTTACACCGGCCGAATCGCCCGCGAGCTTCGCGTGTTGCGAAACACCAGAGGCGCTTCCGAGCCGGGCGGCGAGGATTTGGCGGCGCGCTCGATGGCGGCGAGGACGCGGTCGTGGTGCGGGGAGAGATCGCAGACGGGATCGGCGTTTTCCGCGTCCCCGGTCAATAGATAGGCCTGGCAACGGCAACCTCCGAAGTCCTTAAAGCGCTCGGGGCAGGTCCGGCACGGCTCCTTCATCCAGTCGAACCCTCGAAACCGGTTGAAGGCTGGCGATTCGTTCCAGATCCAGGCGATGTCGTGGTCGCGCACGCTCGGGAACTGGATCCCCGGAAGCTCGCGGGCCGCGTGGCAGGGTAGGGCGGTGCCGTCCGGGGCGATGGTGAGGAACACCGACCCCCAGCCGTTCATGCAGGCCTTGGGGCGGGTCTCGTAGTAATCGGGGACGACGTAGTAGATCTTCATCCGGCCCTGGTACCGGGCCTGGTAGTCATGGGCGATCGATTCGGCGCCTTCGAGCTGGGCGCGAGTCGGCAGCAGGCGGTCGCGGTTGTGGAGCGCCCAGCCATAGTACTGGGTGGTCGCGAGCTCCACGTAGTCGGCCTGTAAATCGACCGCGAGCCGCAGCATGTCCTCGATGCGATCGATGTTGTCGCGATGGATCACGAAGCACAGGACCATCGGATAGCCCGACTGCTTGACCGCCCGCGCCATGGCGAGCTTGTGCTCGAAGGCATCGCAGCCTGCGATGAAGTCGTTCTGCGCCTTTTCGCTCGACTGGAAGCTCAACTGGATATGGTCGAGTCCGGCCTCGCGAAATGCCTGAACGCGCGCCTCGTCCATGCCGAGGCCCGAGGTGATCAGGTTGGTGTAGTAACCGAGCGCCCGGGCATGGGCGATCAAGGTCTCGAGGTCGCGGCGGACGAGCGGCTCGCCGCCCGAGAAGCCGAGCTGGGTGGCCCCCATCGCCCGGGCCTCCGTCAGCACCCGCCGCCACTCCTCGGTCGTCAGCTCCGCCTTGACCCTCGCGAAGTCCACGGGGTTGGAGCAATAGGGGCATTGCAGCGGGCAGGCGTAGGTCAGCTCGGCGAGCAGCCAGAGCGGCTTCGGCCCGAGATCCCGATCGAAACCGTCCTTACCAGCGCACCCAGCCGTTGCCATGTGCCGTCTCCAGGAATTTTTCCACGTCGGCCGCGAGGGCCGCGCCCGGGAACTGCCGCTCCAAATCGGCGATGATCTCGCCTAAGCGGCGCTTGCCGTCGCAGCGTTTCAGGGTCTCCGCGGCGCTACTATTGAGCTTCACCATACCCTCGGGGTAGAGGATGACATAGGCCCCCTGTGCCTCTTCCCACTGCAAGCGGAATCCGGGCGCGATGCTGGGTGTGTCTTCACGGTCGAGGGGGGCCGTCATCGTTCAAGGCTCGCCATTGAGATTATTGACATTGTAATACGGCGGCCGGTGGTCGACATAGGCGAGCCACATACAGTCGAGCAGGGTCCAGAGCACGTCCAGCTTGAACTGCAGGATCCCGAGCGCCCGCACCTGCTCGTCGCGGGTGCGGAAATGATCGAGCGTGATCGCGAGCCCATGCTCGACATCGCGCTTAGCCTCGGACAGGCGCTTGCGGAAATAGGCATAGCCTTCCGGTTCGATCCAGGGATAATGCCTGGGCCACCCGTCCAGGCGCTGTTGGTGGATGGTGGGTGCGAAGAGCTCGGTCAGCGATGAACAGGCGGCCTCCTGCCAGCTCGCCCGGCGCGCGAAGTTGACATAGGCATCGACGGCGAAACGCACACCCGGCAAGACCCGCGCGAGCGACCAGAGCTCGGGGGGCGCGAGGCCGACCGCCTCGCCGAGCTGCGACCAGGCCTCGATCCCGCCCTCGTCGCCGTCGCTGCCGTCATGGTCGATGATGCGTTTGATCCACTCCCGGCGCACCGCGCGGTCCGGGCAGTTGGCGAGCACCGCGGCGTCCTTGACGGGGATGCTCACCTGATAGTAAAAGCGGTTCGCGACCCAGCCCTGGATCGCCTTCCGGTCGAGCTTGCCCGCGTTCATCAGGACGTGGAAGGGGTGATGAATGTGATAGAAGCGCTCCTTGGCGCGCAGCCGCCCCTCGAACTCCGCCCTCGTCCAGGCCACCTCGCTCACAGCCGCATCTCCATACCGTCATAGGCCACCTCGATCCCTTTTTGGTTCACTAGTCGGCGCTCGGGCGACTCTTCGTCCAGGATGGGGTTGGTGTTGTTGATGTGGATGAGGACCCTGCGCGGCCGCGTCAGGCCTTCCAGCACGGACAGCATACCGCCCTCCCCCGAGAGCGGCAGGTGGCCCATCTCGCGAGCGCGCCGCTCCGAGATCCCCTGCCGGGCCAGCTCGTCGTCGGTCCAGACCGTGCCGTCCACGAGCAGTAGATCGGCCTCCTCCAAGTAGCGCCGGAGGCGCGGCTCGATGTGCCCGAGACCCGGCGCGTAGAAGAGGTTCTTCCGGGTATTGATGTCTTCGACCCGAACCCCGATAGTATCGCCGCGATGCGGGGCATGGCGGTGGGGCGAATACGGCGGGGCCTCGCTCCTGAGCGGGACGGCGGTGAATCGGAGGCCGCCGATCTCGGGGATCGTGAACGGCTCCCCGTCCACGGGCACGGCATGCCATTCGACGCCGCAATAGTGCTCCAGCACGCGAAACAGTGGATAACCCCCGGTGAGGTCCTGGTACACCATGCTTGTGCAGTAGACCTCCAGCGGGCGGGGGTGCTCGCGGAGCATCATGAGGCCCGTCGTATGGTCGATCTGGGCATCGATGAGGACGATGGCGCGGATCGCGGTGTCGCGCACCGCGCGCCCCGGCTGCAGATCGGCGAAGGCGCCGAGTTGCGTCCGGATGTCGGGGGAGGCGTTGAACAACACCCAGTCCTCGCCGTCCCCGACCGCGATCGACGACTGGGTGCGGGCCTGTGCCCGGATCGTGCCTTGGCGCAGGCCGGCGCAGTTCTGGCAGTTGCAGTTCCACTGCGGGAAGCCGCCGCCCGCGGCGGAGCCGAGTACGTGTACGCGCATCGCGGTATCGAGTCTCTTGGTCGGGGCCGCCATCCTAGCAAAAACGCCGGGCCGGCGCCCTGGGCGCGTTCCGAACGTCCCGGCGCGGCGCCGGGCCGGGCACCGTTCGCTTGTCGTACTCGAGGCTACAGGGGGCCTTGAGACGGAGCTTGCGGCCTCGCTGATGGCCGCGGGGTTGGCGGTGGTTGTGGTCAATCCCCGTCAGGTGCGCGACTATGCCAAGGCCACGGGGCAGCTGGCCAAGACCGACCGCATCGATGCCTTGGTGTTGGCGGATTTCGCCCGTGCGGTACGTCCCGAGGTGCGTCCGATGAAGGATGCACTCACGCGGGAGCTCGACGATCTGGTCACCCGCCGACGCCAGCTTGTGGAGATTTCAAGAATCCCTCCGCTTGGGCCGTGCCTCGAAGGTGCAGCAAAAAAGCCTCAAAAGCCACATCGCCTGGTTGGACAAGCGCATCGAGGAGATCGATACCGATTTGAGGCAGCGGTTACGTGCAAGCCCCGCCTGGCGCACGAAGGATGACCTCCTGCGGAGCATTCCAGGTCTCATTATTTCACCGATTTTAGCGTTGCCACACAACAATCACGGCTCGACTTCAAACGGTGCGCGACGCAAGTCGATTGCGGCATTACGGTCAAAGAAGTTCCCTGGCCTCAGTTCAAACGAGCTGTGCTCCCTCGGAAGTACCGGAAAGTCCTCGGCTGCCGTCACGTGGTGGAAGCCCAAGGTGTGCCACAGTACGATGTCGCTGTTGGTTATACCCTCATTGTTTTTCACGTACTGCGGCAAACCCGGCTCTCCGGGGTTTTCGTTCGGAGTATCGCCCGCAGCGAATCGCTCGTCGGGATGGAACGCCGTCACCCATAGGTTGTGCCAAATGAATCGTGCGCGTTGGAAATCCGCTTTCTTCATCAAGGGTTGCGCATTACCATCCGATTCTAGAATATAACTGGTGTTGTAACCCTGCGCATTCTTCTTCGCAGGATTGATCACCCGCCAGACATTTTCGTCGTCGTTGAGCCTGGCGTCTTTCTCATCCTTGAGAACTTTCTCTTCAAGCACCCATACACTCTTTCTTGGGCTTTCGGGCAGGTCGCTCCGAACCTTGAGACTCCCGAGGACAAAGCTATTGGTCCGGCCGTCGACGTCAAGATCTAGCCGGAAGTTAAAGTGGTGACTATGGTAGGTAGCCACCAAGTTGGGCGCCACCAGCGCGCCGTGGGCAGTGTCAGCATGGCCAGTGCCATCATCGATGTTGGTGCTCAGAACACCCTTGGGGATGTCAATGCCTGTCAATCCGACCTCAACCCGGATCGCCCCGCGCTGAGTGAAGATCCAGTCGATAATATAGTCGTAGTTGCCGACTTGCGCGATCATACGGACTACGAGTTCCACCTCCGCGCGGCCTTCATAAAGTCCAGACACGAACTCGAAATGACGCCACTCCGGATTACCCGTCACCCGCTCGAAGACGCCGACGACATTGTGGAGCGGCAGGGGGACAACAGGGACCTGTGGATCGGCAATCGCCGCCGAGATGAGACCGTCCAGGAGCACGGCGTTCTCGGGCACGTCAAGGCCAAGGGTGAGCGGGGAGGACAGCGCACCAAACCCAAACTCTCCTTCATCCATGAAGGTACGGTAGAACCAGTTGGCGTCGGGGTCCTGGTAGGGCACAAAGACCTCCGAGAGCCCTCCCTGATAGAGGACCGAACGGCCGTCATAGGTCACCAACGAGATCACCGTCCCGGCGCGACGGTCGAAGCGCACGTGAAAGCGCCATTTTTGCCACTCGATAAAGTTGCCGTTTATGGCGAAGTTCTCACCTTCGGGTTGGATGATACGGATTGGCTTGAGCGGCGGTCGCAGGCCGAAGTTAGCAGCTATGGTGGCCTCATCGAACTCATGAGTAGCAGTGGGCACCGGGACCACGCCAGTGTCGATCACCTGGATGACCTCCTTGTCATCGAGATCGATGATGGCCTGAACCCCTTCGATCGGTCTCGCATAGAGATTAATCCCCGCGCCTTCGATGTTATATATCTGCGCCTTGACGATACGGCGGTCTTCTTCTGGCAGACCGAACGCGCCCGGTGTGAGCGGCGTGACCAAGACTTTGGCCCGTTCTTGCGCCGTATCGATCCCGCGCGCAGCCAGGGCGTTGAGAAAGTCCTGGTTCTGGAACACGAACGAAAAATCGATGATCTCTTGTATCGTGAGGCCGAGCTCACCTTTGTTTTTTGGAATCTCGACAGGCGGCGTGAACGTGTCATTACTCAAGTTGACGATGGTCTTGAAGCTCCGCTTGTTCTGTCGAAAGAAGACGGTCGCCGAACGGGGTATGTTACTGCCTGGTTGGAAGCCGAGAACGAAGTCCTTCGCCGGCTCTTGGAGCTCGATGCTCTGAAAGACGGTCCCCTGGCTGGCGGCTCCGGCATTCAGCAGGATGTTGGCAGCTGCAAGGATCTCAGTGTCCTCTAGGGGATCCATTGGATGTTGGACGACCGCATGGGTGGTGGTAAACCCCACACTGAGCACCATGAAAACCGCCATGTGCACCAATTTACCATTCAAGTTGCACGATGTTTTTCTTCTCATTTGAAGCCTCCTTCGCTGCGTGCGGGGTGGGATAGAAATGCGACGCGCGCAACCTTAGGCAAAGGCTTGTCTGTTTCGGCGTTTCCGCTTTATGTGCCCGTATAGCCTCGACCATAGCCCACGTTTCCGCAAGCCCCCCTATGGTGGTCGACGTAGGCGAGCCACATACAGTCAAGCAGGGTCCAGAGCACGTCCAGCTTGAACTGCAGGATCCCGAGCGCTTGCTCCTGCTCGTCGCGGGTGCGGAAATGATCGAGCGTGATCGCGAGCCCATGCTCGACATCGCGCTTAGCTTCGGACAGGCGCTTGCGGAAATAGGCATAGCCTTCCGGGTCGATCCAGGGGTAATGCTTGGGCCACCCGTCCAGGCGCTGCCGGTGGATCGTGGGCGCGAAGAGCTCGGTCAGCGACGAACAGGCGGCCTCCTGCCAGCTCGCCCGGCGCGCGAAGTTGACGTAAGCGTCCACGGCGAAGCGCACTCCCGGCAAGACCCGCGCGAGCGACCAGAGCTCGGGGCGCGGGAGGCTCGCCGAGCTTCGACCAGGCCTCGATCCCGCCCTCGTCGCTGTCGCTGCCGTCGTGGTCGATGATGCGTTTGATCCACTCCCGGCGCACCGCGCGGTCCGGGCAGTTGGCGAGCACCGCGGCGTCCTTGATGGGGATGCTCACCTGATAGTAAAAACGGTTCGCGACCCAGCCCTGGATCGCCTCCCCCTCGAGCTTGCCCGCGTTCATCAGGACATGGAAGGGGTGATGGATGTGATAGAAGCGCTCCTTGGCGCGATCCTCGAATTCCCCCCTCGTCCAGGCCACCTCGCTCACAGATGGATCTCCATGCCGTCATAGGCCACCTCGATCCCTTTTTGGTTCAATAGCCGGCGCTCGAGTGACTCTTCGTCCAGGATGGGGTTGGTGTTGTTGATGTGGATGAGGACCTTGCGGGGCCGCATGAGGCCCTCGAGCACGGACAGCATACCGCCCTCCCCCGCGAGCGGCAGGTGGCCCATCTCGCTGGCGCGCCGCTCCGAGATCCCCTGCCGCGCCAGCTCGTCGTCGGTCCAGACCGTGCCGTCCACGAGCAGTAGGTCCGCGTTCTCAAGGTAGCGCCGGAGGTGCGGCTCGATGTACCCGAGACCCGGCGCGTAGAAGAGGTTCTTCCGGGTATTGATGTCTTCGACCCGAACCCCGATAGTATCGCCGGGATGCGGGGCATGGCGGTGGGGCGAATACGGCGGTGCCTCGCTCCTGAGCGGGACGGCCGTGAATCGGAGCCCCGTGATCTCGGGGATCGTGAACGACTTCCCGTCCACGGGCACGGCATGCCATTCGACGCCGCAATAGTGCTCGAGCACGCGAAACAGTGGATACCCCCCGGTGAGGTCCTGGTAGACCATGCTGGTGCAGTAGACCTCGAGTGGCTGGCGGTGCTCGCGCAGCATCATGAGGCCCGTCGTATGATCGATCTGAGCATCGATGAGGACGATGGCGCGGATCGCGGTATCGCGTACCGCGCGCCCCGGCTGCAAGTCCGCGAAGGCGCCGAGCTGCGTCCGAATGTCGGGCGAGGCATTGAACAGCACCCAGTCCTCGCCATCCCCGATGGCGATCGACGACTGGGTGCCCTGGCGCAGGCCGGCGCAGTTGCGGCAATTGCAGTTCCACTGCGGGAAGCCGCCTCCCGCGGCGGAGCCGAGTACGTGTACGCGCATCGCGGCAGAGAGTCTCTGGATTGGGGCCGCCATCCTAGCAAAAACACCGGGCCGGCGCCCTGCTCGCTTTCCGAAGGTCCCGGCGCGGCGACGGGCCGCGTACCGCTCGCCTGAGCCCATGGCCGAGCGGCTCCTGTTTCTGACCGGCAAGCTGGCCGAGCCCGGGCTCTGCCGGATCCTCGGGGCGTCGCAAGGCCCCGAGCTCCGCTACGAGGTCTTCAACATCGGGGTCAGCGTGGCGGCGCTCATGACCGCCGAGATGATCGCGCGCCGGGGCGCTCCAGGAAGCTCCTCGTTCGCGGTCCTCTATTTGAGGGATGAACAACTGACGGCGGGCTTTGTGCTCAATCGGCCCGTTGGCGAAGAACGGGCCATCGGGTCGCTCATCCTCAACCGCATCCCCCTGGACCACTCCCAGACCCTGGGTGATATCTCGCTGCCCCTCAGCACCTGGGCGAAGCAAACCGTGTTGATTCTCCAGGGCGGAGGAGCGCTCGGAGCTTTCGAATGCGGTGCCGTCAAGGCGCTCGAAGAAAACGAGATCTATGCCGATGTCGTGGCCGGTGTCTCGATCGGGGCGTTCAATGCGGCCATTGTTGCGAGCCATCCGCGCCGCGCCGCGGCGGCCCTCGAAGCATTCTGGCGGGAGCTTGCGATTCATATCCCGGCTGCACCGAATGACGAGGCGCGCAGGGCCCTCTCCTCCTGGTCTGCATTGGTCTTCGGTGTCCCCAAGTTCTTCCGTCCCCGCTGGCTGATACCTATGCTGAGCCTACGGGAATGGTCGCACAATTGGACGAGCTTTTACGACCCTTCCCCGATCAAGGACCTCCTGCGAAAGTACGTCGATTTCACGCAACTCAAGGATAGCCCGGTCCGGCTGTTGGTCAACGCGGTCAACGTAGAGACGGCGGAGATCGAGACCTTCGACAGCTTTATCGAAGAAATAACCCCCGATCATCTACTGGCCAGCGGCAGTCTGCCTCCGGGATTTCCCTGGACGACCATCCACGGAAAGCATTACTGGGACGGCGGTATCGTCAGCAATTCGCCCATTGACCAAGTGACCGAGCGGTGCGGCTTGACCGACAAGCGAGTCTATATTGTCAATCTCTTCCCGGGGAGTAAACGTTTGCCGCGAGATCTTCCCGAGGTGATGGCGCGCCGGGACGAAATAGTTTACGCGGAGAGACTCAAGCGAGACGTTCGGACTCGAGACTTGCTCGATAACTACGGAAAGCTTGTGAATGAGCTTATGAGCGAGCTCGATCCTAGCATAGCCGAGCGTGTCAAACAGCGACCGCTTTATATTGAAACGGTAGGTACGACAGGACCGATTTCCGTTACTCGAATTGTCCATACCGGAGAACCGGGAGAGGGTCCTTCTAAGGACTATGAGTTCTCAGTCGAGACCGTGGAAGAGCATATCGAAGTGGGTTACCATGCCGCATGCCAAGTTCTCGAGGCCATCGGAAAATAAGACGATGTCGGGGGATTCCATGAAATGAGTGCCCATTGCTACAATGACCGAATGACGCGCGACCCGTTCGAGTTCAGACCGGTGCAGACCGCTGCTCCAGCCCAAGGCGGCTTGAGGCGGCAGGGATCCCACCTATCGAGCCGGGCGGTGCTGTCGAAATCAACGAGGCCACATCGCCGGAGGAAGAACGCATGAAACTCAACCTGCTCGTACTCTACGGGTCCGTCCGCTCGACGAGGCAAGGGATCAAGGCCGCACGCTTCATCGCCAACAAGTGCCGAGAACGCGGACACGAGGTTTTCCTCGTCGATCCGGTCGAGATCCGGCTGCCGCTCCTCGACAAGATGTACAAGGAATATCCGCCGGGAGGCGCGCCGGAGGCGCTCGAGCGGTTGGCCGAGCGTGTGAAGGCGGCGGACGCGTACGTGGTCGTATCGGGCGAGTACAACCACACCGTTCCGCCCGCGCTCGCCAATCTCCTCGATCACTTCCTCGAGGAGTACTTTTACAAGCCGAGCGCCATCGTCTGCTACTCGGCCGGAGCCTTCGGGGGCGTTCGGGCCGCGATCGCGCTGCGTGCGATGCTCGGCGAGCTCGGAATGTCGAGCATTCCCTCTATATTCCCGATCCCAAAGGTCCAGGACTCTTTCCGGGAGGATGGCTCACCGATCGACGAAGGCTACGAACGGCGCATCGTGAAGTTCCTCGACGAGCTCGAGTGGTACGCGCGTGCGCTCAAGGCGGCTCGGGAGTGCGACCAAGACCGCGAACGGAGCAACTGCTCGGCGCAGCAGTTGATCGCGTCGCAACGGTGAAATAGGTACTTGCGTCGTAAATGTCGAACAACACCGGTCAAGCAAGTCCTTATCACATGCAAAGTGAATCAGCTGCAAGCGCCAGGGTAGTCCCTCCCCTGCGCAGCGGGGGAGGGTTAGGGTGGGGGCCAGGCGTATCAGGCGGAGACGAGGCTTGGTCAGCGGCTGAAGGGCATGGCCCCCACCCTACCCTCCCCCGTCCGCAGAAAGCGCGGACAGGGGAGGGAGTCTCCGGGTTCCTTCCCCTGCGTAGCGGGGGACGGTCAGGGGGGTCGAGCGTCGCGGTTCGGATAGGATCGACCCCCATCCTATCCCCTTATGAGGCCGTATGAGGAAGGAAGGGACGATAAATTTCAAATGTCTTTGGCTAGATTTCGTATGCAAGATGTAATCAACAAGCTGACCGCAGAACAGGCGCTCGAAGTGGTCAAGCGATTAAGTGGGCGAGGGGGCAAGGTACAAGAAGCGGTACTCGCCGAGGCGAGGGACGTGCTGAGTGAGATCGACCTGGATGAGACGGCCGATGAAGTCTTCTTCGTTCTCGACTCCATAGACGTACAAGATTGTTGGGACCGGGGCGGGCAGTTCTCGCAATGGTTACACCTCGCCTGATGAAGCCGCGCTTGAAATCGTGGAGGAGAGCCTTCAGCCCTTTTTAGACCAGACGAGGCAGTACCATGAGCTGGGTATGCCCGGGGAAGAGATGACTCATTGCATGGGACTGATTCTGGGGATCTACCGCTACGAGCATGAGTCGAAGTCGGAACTCAGGGAATGGTCTGTTGACATTCCGCTCGAATGCGCTGGCGATCGGCTGCGTGAGTGGCGGGAGCGAGGCCAAGGTCTGGCCTGCGCCGAGGCAATGGATGAGCTCATCCAAAAGCGTTGCCCGAACTGGGCCAGATACCTTCTTCAAACGGGAGGTCGAACCTAGCCATGAGGGCGGACGGCGCAAGAAAGCGCGGCACTCCTCAAGACATTGCGTCGGCAGGGCGCTGCCTGACGCAAGCACGCTATACCGTAAAGCAAGGGCAATACCTCGCGCTCATCTACTACTACACGAAGATCCACGGGCGTTCGCCGTCCGAGGCAGATATAGGGAGTTTTTTCAAGGTATCACCTCCCACAGTACATCAGATGGTCCTGAGCTTGGAGAGGCTGGGGTTCATCGAGAGGACACCCGGTCAAGCCAGGTCACTCAAACTGCTGCTGAACCGCGAGCAACTGCCGGACCTGATGTGAGTGCGTGACGATCCTCCTCCATCATCCAGGTCTCGATATTCAAGCACGGCGACTCTCCCGAGCCCCCGATCACCGGGAGGGCTTATACTGGGTGCGCCATGGCGACCGGCCCGAGACGGATACAGGCCCTGCCCGAGGTGGTCATCAACCAGATCGCGGCGGGGGAGGTGGTGGAACGCCCGGCCTCGGTGGTCAAGGAACTGGTCGAGAACAGTCTGGATGCTGGCGCCGATGAGGTCTTGGTGGACGTCGAGGACGGCGGCTGCCGCCTCATCCGGGTGCGCGACAACGGTGCGGGTATCGAGGCCGAGGATCTGCCGCTCGCCCTGTCCCGCCACGCCACGAGCAAGATCGGCGGCTTCGATGACCTCGTGTCGCTGTCGAGCCTCGGTTTTCGCGGGGAAGCCTTGCCCAGCATCGGGTCGATCTCGACCCTGATCCTATCGTCGCGCGTGCGAACGAGCGAGGCCGGGTGGACCATCCGCACCACCGGTGGGATGGGCACTGTGGGGCCGCTGCCCACCCCCCACCCACCCGGTACCTCGGTCGAGGTCCGCGACCTCTTCTTCAACACCCCGGCGCGGCGCAAGTTCCTGCGCAGCGAGCGCACCGAGCTGCAGCAGATCCAGGACTGGATCCGACGCCTCGCGCTCGGCCGCGTCGAGGTCCGGTTTTCACTCCACCATAATCGCCGAAACGTCCTGAACATACGCAAGACGGCAGGTCCTCTGGACATCGCGGAGCGGCTGCAACACCTGGGCGGGGCGCCGCTCGAGGCCGCCGTGGCCGTGGATGAGACGGCCGCCGGCATGCGGGTCCGGGGTTGGATCTGGCGCGCTCCGGGGGTCGGCAACGGACCGGAGATCAAGTACTTGTATGTGAACGGCCGCGCCGTCCGCGACCGCGCCGTACAGCACGCCCTGTGGACGGCCGCCGAGCACAGCGACTGCACCGGCCAGTTCGGGGCCTACTTGCTCTATCTCGAAATGGATCCGGCGGATGTCGACGTCAATGTCCACCCCCAGAAGCTGGAGGTCCGGTTCCTGGACGGCCGCTCGGTACATGACTTCGTGCTGAGCGCCGCCAAACGGGCCTTGGCCGGCGCCGGCCCGGTCGCGGCGGTGTCTCCGAGTGCGGCCGGGAGCCCGGCCCGGACCCCGCCGCTTCTTAAGATCAGAGAAGTCCCGGGCCCGTACCACACGGCCGCCACTCCGCCGCGCCCCCCGGCGCCCGCTACCGCGCGTGTCGGCCGGTCCGTCGCACTCGTCGGGACGCGGTATCTGATCACCATGGACGCGGCCGGCGTCACGGTGATCGACGGCGCCGTGGCGTTGCGCCGGCTGTTCGCCGAGTGGGCCCGGCGGGGACCGGCCGTCACCCGGACCCTACTCATCCCGGAACGTCTCGATCTGGGCGAGTCCGCGATCGATACCCTCGAGGGGCACGCGGCGCTTCTTTGCCGGATGGGCCTGGACCTCGAACGGGCCGGCTCCGACGCGCTCTTGGTGCGCGGCGTGCCCGGGCCCCTGCACCTAGCCGGCTACGAAGCGCTGATACGTGACGTGGTCACGGTGCTCGCCGGCCGGAGTGCGGCGCCGGAACCGGATGCGGGACTGCCGGGGGTCCTGGCCGCACACGCCCTGCGCTCTGCCGGAGTGTCCTCCCCCGAGGCACTGCAGGGCACACTCCGCGACTTGGCGGGAGTGGGGTACGGCGAAGGGGGGACTGTGGCGCCCGGTCTTCGGCGGCTCACCGAGGGGGATCTGGCCAGATTGGTGAGCGGCGCGGTGCCGGAGGACGGTGCCGCCCCTCTACCCGCCGCGCCATGAGCGGCGAGGCCGGCCGGCCGGCGCCGCTCGTGTTCCTGATGGGACCGACCGGGGCCGGCAAGACGGCACTCGCCCTGGGGCTGGCGGCACGGCTGCCCGTGGGGCTCGTGAGCGTCGATTCCGCCATGATCTACCGCGGGCTCGACATCGGCACCGACAAGCCCGGAGCCCCCGTGCTGGCGCGCTTCCCCCATCGGCTCATCGATATACGCGACGTCGATCAAGCGTATTCGGCCGCGGAGTTCCGGCACGACGCGCTCTCTGCGATCCGGGAGCTCCTCGCCCACGGCCGCATTCCGCTCCTGGTGGGGGGCACGGGGCTGTATTTCCGGGCCTTGGAGCACGGGCTTTCGGCGCTGCCCGGCGCCCACCGCGAGGTGCGGGAGCGGCTTTCGAGCGAGGCGCGGCGCGACGGCTGGGCGCGGCTGCACCGGCGTCTGGCGGTGCTGGACCCCGAGGCGGCGGCCCGCATCCACCCCCACGATGCAAAGCGCATCCAGCGGGCGCTCGAGGTCTGTGAGGTCACGGGCGATCCGCTGACGACGCTCTTCGCCCGCGATACGCAGGAACCGCTGCCCTATCGGGTCATCAAGTTGCTCATTGCCCCTCGGGACCGCGAGCGCTTGCACGCCGGCCTCCGGCAACGGTTCCTGGGCATGCTGGAGCGCGGTCTCATCGACGAAGTTCGGCGGGTCCTTTGGCGCACGGATCCCCGCGACGCCTGGCCCGCCTTGCGGCTCGTGGGTTATCGCCAGGTCTTTGAGCACTTGACGGGCAGGTGGGATCGGAACGCCCTGGTGGAGCGGGCGGTGATCGCGACCCGGCAGCTCGCCAAGCGCCAGATGACGTGGTTGCGGGCCGAACGCGGAGCCGTCAGGCTGGACAGCGATGACCCTTGTCTCCTGTCCAAGGCCCTGGCGTGGCTCGCTGATGAGCTTCCGGACGCGTCTCGCTAACCCCCGATCCTCCCGGAACGGCAAGAATCGCAAGGCGTTCTCCGATATCTCCGCGGTCCGTGGGCGCTCGCTGCCCGGAACCACGTCCTGGGCGCGGGTCTAACCCCCCCAAGGCGCCTGGGATCGAGTACAATCCTAGCCAAAGACATTTGAAATTTACCGTCCCGCTACGCAGGGGAGGGGACCCGGAGACTCCCTCCCCTGTCTGCGCTTTCTGCGGACGGGGGAGGGTGGGGGCCAAGCCCTTCAGCCGCTGACCAGGCGTCGTCTCCGCCTGACGCGCCTGGCCCCCACCCTGACCCTCCCCCGCTTCGCAGGGGAGGGAATACCCTGGCGCTTGCAGCTTATTGACTTT
>JBOIDR010000103.1:0-15270 GCA_050740695.1 Gammaproteobacteria bacterium
CGACAGCATCAACGGTACCTTCGTGAATGGACGGCCGATCTATGCGAAGGCGCGTCTCAAGCACGGTGACCACATCCGATTGGGCGATTGTGAGTTCACGTTCGAGATGCCGGCCATGGCGCTCGTGAAAGGGACCGCCGTGTTGCCCCGCGATGTGAGGAGCGCGATCGTCGGACGGCCCGAGACAGACGCGGCCGCCGACCCGACCTCAACCTCGTTCGAGCCGGTGGAGCCCTTCGCGGCCGTGGAGATCGGTGCCGTCGGCGAGGATCGCCGGCCCGCGGTCGCGACTCGGGAGGGGGACGCGACGGATCCGGAGGCGGAGGCACCCGCCCCGCTGCGGAAGGGCTTGTCCACGACCGCAAGCCGCCCCCATGGCTTGAAAGACCTGGACGATCCCACACTCCCGTCCAGAAAGGCCCTGCAAGAGGATCTGAAGCGCTATTTCGAGGACTCGTGAAACCCCGCGGGTCCGCTCCACGCCGCGTCGCAAGATCGGCCGCTGAGGCTTGAGATTCGCTGGCGGGGGTGCCTGGGCCGCAGGGCACTCCCGCGCGGGCTCTCGGATCCGACGCAGTCAAGGGCCTAGGTCCCAGCCGACCTAGTTCCCACAATTAGTGGTTGCAATCGGCTCAGGAACGCAATATATTGTGCCTGGGCCGAACGATGGCGGGTATCGCCCCGTCGAGGGGGACATGGGGAAGGCAACAACACACGCGGTTTCCTGTCGGGCGCTTGGGGCACGCGGTGGGACGCTCCCGGCGGATGGCGGGGACCGGTGCGCGAACCATGGCGGCGGCAGGCGGTGTCGGTAGCACCGGGACCGGCCGGATCGGCGTCGGGGCCGACGGTCTCGGGCGCGACCGCCGGTCCAGAAGCCCCGGTCTCCGCCCGGCTGGCCGTGTCCGAGCCCCCCCCCGCCTCGGAGACACGAGCGCCGCTCAGGGGCATCTGGTCGCGGTTTGCGGCGTGGCTAGGCTTCCGGGAGGGGCGTTTGGAGGAGGATACGGCGACCCCGCCCGGGCCCAGCCCGACCGAGGCCAAGATCATCGATGGCAGGATCATCGATGCCAGGATCATCGAAGAATTCGCCAAGCTCCAGCGTGGCTTGCGGCGGTTGAGCCTCGCGCACGAGCAGCACGGCGAGCAGTTGCAGGGGATCGCGGCGCGACTGCAGGACCTCGATCAAAACGTGATGCGGCTCGCCCTGCGCGGCGCGCGCGAGGTCACGATCGACGAGGACGCGTGGTTGCGTTGTCTCGATCGGTTAGACCGGTCCCTGCGCGTGCCGGGCCTCCCGGAGCCGACCGGCGAGTCGCTCCGCGCCCTCCAGGAGGCCCTGTGCTCGGCCGCCGGCTGGCGGGCGGTGGCGATACTGGGGGCGGCGCCCGAGGGCGTGCACCTGCGCATCGCGGAGGTCCTGCCCGATCCCGGCGCGGCGTCTTATCGGATCCGCCATGTCCTCGAGCAGGGCTATCTCCGGCCGGACGGGGGCGCGGTACGGCCGGCCGTCGTGGTCGTCGCCGGCCCTAAACAGGACCCCGGGGGAGAGTCGCCCCCACTGGAAGGGTCGCCCCCACTGGGAGAGTCGCCCCCGGAATCATCCCGAGTAGACCTACCGATCGGACCACCACCAGGAGGAGATCTATCATGAAACGAGCGGCTTACGGCATCGATCTCGGCACCACCAATAGCTGCATCGCGCGCTTCACGGGCGCCGGTGCGCTCACGGTCATCGCCATCGACGGGGCGCCCACCGTGCCCTCGGTGGTGGCCTTCGACGGACGCGAGTGGCTGTGCGGGCGGCGCGCGGCCAACCACGCCATGCTGGAACCCCACAACGCGGTGCGCTCGATCAAACGCCACATGGGCGAGGAGCACTACCGCGTGCGTGTTTGCGGGGAGGAACTCTCGCCGGTCCAGGTATCCGCCAAGATCCTGGCCTATCTCAAGGCACAGGCCGAGGCGGCGATCGGGGAGGCGATCCGGGAGGTTGTGATCACGGTTCCCGCCTGGTTCAACGAGCCGCAGCGACGTGCTACGGTGGCGGCGGGGGAAATGGCCGGCCTCACCGTCACCCGCATCGTCAACGAGCCGACGGCCGCGGCGCTCGCCTACCGCGCCGACGGCGCCGGGCGCGCGGCCGAGGAGCGCTGGCTCGTCTATGATCTTGGTGGGGGCACTTTCGACTGCTCGATCCTGGCGGTCTCGGGAACCTGCAAGGAGGTGCTGGCCTCGTGCGGGAACACCTTCCTCGGGGGCGACGACTTCGACCACCGCATCGTCTTGCACCTGGTCGATGGGATCCGCGATCGGCACGGGATCGATCCGTCCGCGGATCCGCTCGCCATGGCGCGTCTCAGGCACCTGGCCGAGCAGGCTAAGATCCGGCTCTCCACCGAGGTCGAGGCCCCGATCCACGACCACTTCGAGATCGGCGGTCGGCACCTCGATCTCGTGAGCACGCTCACCCGCAGGGCGTTCAACGCCCTCATCGAGGACTACCTCGAATCGACCCTCGCCAAGGCCCGCCAGGCCCTGGAGGAGGCCCGGATCACGGCTGCGAACATCGAGCGCGTGCTGCTCGTGGGCGGCTCGACCCGCATCCCCAGGGTCCACGAGCGCGTCGCCCAGGCCCTCGGGATCGAGCCCGAGGCCTATGTGGACGTGGACCTCTCGGTGGCGCTCGGGGCGGCCGCGCAGTCCGCGCTCGATGCCGGCCTCTCCTTTGCGCAGGTGGTCGTCGACATCGCGCCGCACGCGCTAGGGGTGGCGGCCCTCGGGGATGAGGATGAGCGCAGTGCCGCGGTGCTCGTCGCGCGCGGCCTCTTCGACGAGGACGGGCCGGCGGAGAAGGCATGGGATCACCATCCCTTGACCTTCGTGCCCATCATCCGCAAGAACACGCGCCTCCCGGCCCGCTTCGTCGATGAGTTCTACACCACCATCGACGAACAGGAGGTGATCGAGGTGGCCGTCTATCAGGGCGAGTCCCGCAACACCCGCGACAACATTCATGTCGGCGCCTTCTTCGTTCCCTTGCCCCCGATGCCCGCCGGATCCCCGGTCCAGATCGGTTTCGAGTATGACCGCAACGGGCTCATCCGGGTCTCGGTCTCCGAGAAGGGCAGCGCCTTGAAACGTTACACCATGGATCTCAACCGCTCCGCGGCCGGCAACTCCGAGCCCGCGCTGCGCCGTCGCCCGGTCACGGTGGACGAAGGGTCCGAGGACGGCGATGGATCGGCCGGCGACGCCGCGGGGATCCTCAACTTCCTCATCGAGCGCGTCGAGCGGCGGCTGGCCGAGGGTCCGGAGGAGGCCCACCCCGAGGTCCGCGAGCTGCTCTCGAGCTACCGACAGCAGTTGGCGGCGGGCGATGACGAGCGGCTCGATGAGCTGGAGGAGACGCTCTACGCCTGGCTCGACGCCGGCGGCGAGGAGGAAGAGGAACGGCTAAGCACGGTCGAGTAGATACTTGCGTCGCAAATGTCCAACAAACACCGCTCAAGCAAGTCCTGATTCACATGCAAAGTCAATCAGCTGCAAGCGCCAGGGTAGTCCCTCCCCTGCGCAGCGGGGGAGGGTTGGGGTGGGGGCCAGGCGTGTCAGGCGGAGACGAGGCTTGGTCAGCGGCTGAAGGGCTTGGCCCACCCCACCCTCCCCCGTCCGCAGAAAGCGCGGACAGGGGAGGGAGTCTCCTATCCCCTTATGAGCCTTATGTATCAAGTGCGGGGCAGGCTCTCCGGGGTGACGGATCACTTTGAATTAATAAATAACATGACTACCTGCTAGCCACCCATGTCCCAGAAGGACCGCGAACGGCAGAAGCGCCGCCAGAAGCGGGGCGAGCGCCACAAACAGAAGCGCGCCGGCATTCCCCATCGCGCCATGTCGCAGCCGGACGCCGCCGAGATCCGGCGGGAGGCGATGGGGGCCTTGATAGAGGACTGCCGCTTGCTCTTCGCCCGCGAGGGCCGGATCGGCGACGATCTGCGGGGCGAGATCCGGGAGGCCGGAGGCTATCTGGGGGGCGTGTGGGCGCGGTTGGTGTTCGATCTCGAGGGCTTTCTCTACCACGGCCGGGCTTGGGATCTCCACTGTGATGAGCTGCGACCGCTGCGCCGGTACTTCCAGGACGTCCATGCGGAGCCGGTCTTCGATCGGATCTGGACTCTGTGCCGGACGAACGACTCCGAGCTCTATGCCCCGAGCGCCCCGAAGCCGGGGCCGGATCCGAGCACGGGACTCGACCGAGCCGGCCGGCTGGCCTTCGCCTTCTGGCGCTTGCATGTCGGCTTGGAGGCACCGAAAGAAGACCGGGCCCCGGCCATCAAGACCGTCCGGGAGCAGGTGGGGCGGCTCACCGGCGACACCAAGACCGCGCGCGCCCTCTGCGATCTCCTGAATACCGCGCTCTCTTCTCTCCTGCCGGCCGGGCGCGGCCGCAAACCGGCGGTCCCCCGAGAACTCCAGCTCGCCGGTGACGCCGAGATCTTCCTCCGCACCCATGGCCCGAGGCACGCGCAGGCGGGCTTCTGGGCGTCCAGCCGCATGCTCTTGTGCGCGGTGCTGCGCCACCACGTGCGGGCACGGGGTTCGGCTTGGCTCTTTGAGCATCCCGAGCTTCTCGAAGCGCTCTACGGGGCGCCGATCGCGGCCCTCTGCCACCCGCCCGCAGAGGTCGAGCGGCGTCTCCAGGCGATCCACCCCGATCGGCAATGCGAGGAGTGGCTCGGCTTCCTAGCCGAGCGGATCGATCGCGAGGCGCTCGGTTTCGAGCACCGCCTGCGTTACGAGATCGCCCGGACCCGGCTCCTCGCGGCCCGTGCCGGGCACATCCCGACGGAGATCTCGGTGGGCGAGCGCCGCGATCTCAGCGACGCCTTCGAGGGGCTGTTCGGCTTGCTCGGCCGCGGGGTCCCGCCGGAAGAGCGCCATCTCCCGCCGGTCCTCGAGCCCATTGTGCTCGACTACTATGCCGAGACCTGCCGTACCCTCGAGATCTCCAAGACCAACCTGCGCCTCTGCGAGGCCCTCCTGCAGCGCCACCCCGAGGATCATCGCCTCGCCTGCCTGTACGCCACCGGGGCGCTCTCGAACCGGGGGCCCATCGGGGTCCTCGATACCGGCGCGGGGGCGCGCTCGTGGGCGCACGTCGAGCCGGAGCTGTTCGCAGAGTGCGCCGACCACTGGCAAGCGGGACACGACCGGGCGCGAGCGCTCCTCTACAGGCCGCTGGCCCGGGAGGAGCAGAAACAGTGTGTGCTCGCGCTCACGCGCCGCCGGCTGCGCGCCGTCTCGACCCCCGAGGCCTGCCGTGCCGCGGTGGAGGGTCTCGCCGCCTACCTCGAGGCCGTGTACGAGGCGCTCTCACACGGTGCGGCGCTGGAACGCGAGCTGGTGTTCGTCGGGACGCTCACCGCGGCCTGGCGGGGCATGCCCCTGCCGGTCTTGTCCTACGCGGCCTTCATGCAGCTCGCGGGCTATGCGAGCGACTTGTGCCGGCAGCTGCCCCCCGCCGAGGGGCTCGTCATCGAGTTCCTGGAGCGCCACCCCGAGCGCTGGTTCACGCGTGCCGACGGCTGGCAACGCGTGGAGGCCCTGTCCGAGGCCCTTCCCGAGCGGGGGTTCCGCAGGCTCCGGCCGGCCCTGAAACGCCTGCTCGGCCGGGTCCCGCCGCCCACCCTGGGCGGCGCCGCCCACCAACGGCTCTTGCGACGTCTCGGCATCCCCGTAGGGCGGCGGCGCTCGCCCGGCAACCGGGCCGCCGCTGCCACGACCGCCGGTGGACCCCGGAGATCCGTTCCACCCAAGAGAACGATGAAACAGGGGGAGCTATTCGATGACCTCGGTCCGTGATGAGGCGCTCGCCGTACTCGGTCTCCACGAGCGCGCGGAGGCCGGGCGTGACGAGATCCTCAAGGCCTTCGAGCGCTTAGCGCGGCGCTATCCACCGCGCGCGTTTCCGGAGCGCTTCGAGCGTATCATCGCGGCGCGCGATCTCCTGCTCGGCGACGAGCGCTACTGGCGCGCCCAGGTCCTCTCCCGCCACCTCGATCTCGGTTGGATACTGCCCCACCTACCCGAGGACCCCCTCGCCACCGTCCCCGAGCCCACCGCCCGCGAGGCCTTACAGGGTTTCCTGCGCAACGCCTACCGAGACGATCCGCTCCGGGACGAAGACGACGCGCAGGGGCTCTTCGAGAGCCTGCTGGAGTCCCTCTTCCGCCGCGGGGGCTGATGGCCCGCGGGATAAAGGGATAAAGGGGTCGGAGTCAATTTTGCCGGAGACTGCTGATCATCGTTGTCCATCAAGGTGACAAAATTGACTCCGACCCCTTTATCCCGATGACAGCGATCACCGTCGTAGAGCTCGATTTCGAGAACCGGTGCGAACGTACCATCCCGATCGAAGAGGCCGGCCCCGCCTGCACCCGGGGTCTGTCCTGCTGGATCGACCTCGACGTCGGTGACCCCGCGACCGCCGAGCGAGCCCTGCGCCTGCTCGACGTCAATGACCTCGCCATCGAAGAGGCCGTCATGCACGCGCGCGGCGGCCGCTACGACGTCTACGACGAATGCCTGCACACGGCCCTGACGGCGCCGCATTTCACCGACGGACGGCTGCATGTCGCGCACGTCGATCTGGTCATTGGGGATCGCTTCATCGTGACTTTGCATCGCGGCCCCGTCGAGTTTCTCGACCAGGTGCGGCAGAATTATCGCCAGTTTCTCGCGACCTTCGCCGAGACTCTCGGGTTTCTCTTGTTCGAGCTGTGGGATCGATTGATCGAGAGCTACCGCAAGGCACTGGTCACGTTGGAGGACGAGGTCGAGCGCATCCAGAGCTCGATCCTGGGCGATCTGGACGACGCGATCTTTCACCGTGTTTCCGAGGTCACGCACGACCTGCTCACGGTGCGCAAGAATGTCTTAGCCGACCGCGCGGTGCTGCAGGAGCTGGCCTTGCGGCGATCGAGGTTCGTCAATCCCTCCACGCAGCCGTATCTGAGCAATATGGTGGGGACCCTGGAACGGTTGGGCAACGATCTCTCCACCGAGCGCGAGATCCTCGCCGAGGCCCTGAACCTCTACCTCAGCATGGTGAGCCACCGCACCAACCGGATCGTCAACCGGCTCACCGTGCTGAGCGCCATCTTTCTGCCCCTCACGTTCCTGTGCGGTGTGTACGGGATGAACTTCCGGATCCTGCCCGAGCTCGAGTGGGAGTATGGCTACCTGTTTTTCTGGGTGCTTGCGCTGGTGATCACGGGCGGCCTCTTGGTGTTCCTCAAGGTCAATCGCTGGCTGTGATGGGGCACGCGAGACCGGCATAATTTATTATCTCTTTGTCTAGGCCCGTGATACCGGCTGAAGTCTTCGATCGGCGTGAAGCGCTCGGCTGAGGGCAGCGGGCGGATCCCCGTCCCTTCCCGCGCCGGGGGACCTCTTCTCACGGCTGGCGACGCCGTGGTGCCGGCGAGCGCCCTCCTGCGTTGGCTGGGACTCGCCGCCGGCCCTCTCGCCGCGCTCGGGTTGTACGCGTTCTTGGCGGAAGCGGACGGGCTCTCGGAGGCCGGGCGCAGGACCCTCTGCGCGGCCGCATGGATGGCGCTCTGGTGGATCACGGAGGCCCTGCCGATCGAGGCCACGGCGCTCCTGCCGCTTTGCGTGTTCCCGCTCCTCGGGATCGCCGACATGGAGGCGACCGCGGCACCCTATGCCAATCCCGTGATCTTCCTCTTCCTCGGCGGGGTGATGCTGGGCGCCGCCATGGAGCGCTGGGGCCTGCACCGGCGGCTCGCCCTCCTTGCGATGCTGGCCGTCGGGACCCGGCCGGCGCAGCTCGTCGGCGGGATCATGTTGGCCACGGCGGCCATCAGCATGTGGGTCTCGAACACCGCCACCGCCGTCATGATGCTGCCGATCGGGATGAGCCTGGTGCAATTCGCGAGCGGTCGAGGGCGGTCGGGCGCCAACTTCGCGAAGTGCATGATGCTCGGGATCGCCTACGCGGCGACCATCGGGGGAATAGGTACGGTCATCGGTACCCCGCCCAATGCCGTGGCGATGGGCTTCATCGTGCGCCGCTACGGGGTCGAGATCGGCTTTTTGGAATGGCTCAAGATCGGCCTGCCGATCCTGATTGTGTTTCTCCCGCTCGCGTGGCTTTGCCTCGTCAAGCTCGTGTTTCCGTGTCCGGGGGCGCCCGTTTCCGGGGCGCGGGCGCTCATCCAGGAGGAGCTACGGGCCCTCGGCCCCCCCTCCCGCGGCGAGGCGCTGACCGGGGTCGTGTTTCTCTTGGCCGCGGCTGCCTGGGTGTTGCGGCAGCCGCTCGCCGGTATGCTCGGCCTGGTCGATAGGCCCGCGGGGGCGCCGCCGGAGTATCTCCTGACCGATGCGGGGATCGCGATGATCGCGGCCCTCTTGCTGTTCACCCTCCCGGTGGACGCGCGTAGCCGGACGTTTGTGCTCGAATGGAAGGACGCCGCACGCCTGCCGTGGGGCGTCCTGATCCTGCTGGGCGGCGGGCTCACGCTCGCGGCGGCATTCGGGGCCAACGGCGTCGATCGCTACATTGGCGGGGGGTTCGAGGCGCTCTCGGGGCTCCCGGTGCTGGCCGTGGTCGGCATCGTCGCTGCGGTCGTCGTGTTCACCACGGAATTCGGCAGCAACACCGCCGTGGTCAACATCTTTCTGCCGATCGTCGCGGCCGCGGCGGTCGATCTCGGGATCCACCCCTATCTCCTGATCTTCGCCACCGCGCTCGCCGCGAGCTATGCCTTCATGATGCCCATGGGCACGCCACCGAACGCCCTGGCCTTCGCCTCCGGCCACCTGCACGTCCCCGACATGGCCAAGGCGGGTTTTCTATTGAACCTCTTATCCATTCTCGTCATCACGCTGTTCATCTATTACGCGGCCCCGGTGCTGCTCGGGTTCGATATCACCGGGGGGGCTGACCGCGAAGGAGCCGTAGCGCCTGGGTTCCCGGCGTGCCGGGGTGTAACATAACCGTCATGTGGCACGCCTACGATGGCCGCGATGAATAGCGCGGTGAGCGATGGGTGGGGCGGTGAGAGGGACGGCGCTGGAGGATGAGGCGGCCGTGGCGGCGGTCCGCGAGTCGGCGGCGATCCTGGAGTCGAAGGCGCATCGGCGCTGGCGGCTTCTGGAGGACCGCTGGACCCGCAACCTCATGGCCGCGGGCGGGGTCGGCGTCATCATCACCATCCTCCTTATCTTCGTTTATCTCCTCTATGTCGTCCTGCCGCTCTTCGAGTCGGCCTCGATCCAGTCGGAGGCGAGCTATCCGGTCCCCGGCGGGCCGGCAGATACCCTGTGGCTCGCCACGGAGGAGTACGCCGAGATCGGCCTCCGGCTGAGCGCTGACGGCCGGGCGGTGTTCTTCAATACCAAGGACGGGCAGGTGATCACCGATGCACGGCTGGCGCTCCCCGAGGGCCTGCGGATCACCTCCCACGCCGCGGGCGATGTGCGCGCGGCGACCCTGTCCGTGGGGCTGTCGAACGGGACCGCCCTGGTCTTCCGTCATCGATATAACGTGAGCTTCCCGAACGATGTACGCACCCTGACCCCCGAGATCACCTACCCGCTCGGCCCGGCACCGGTGGCGGTCGACCCCGAAGGCCACGCGCTGATCCGCCTCGCGGTCCAGAGCCAGGACCGGCAAACGACCCTCGCAGGCCTGACGGAGGACGGCCGCCTGTTGGTAGCGAAGTTTGCCGTCACGCCCTCGCTCCTGGAGGAGGGCGAGACGGTTACGAGGCGGCGCGCCATGGTCCCCGGGGACCACGGTGCCGTTACCCACCTGGCGCTCGGTCTCCTGCAGCGCGAGCTGTACACCGCGAGCGCCGACGGGTCCATCCACTATTACGACATCACCAAGAAGACCGCCCCGCCCCTGGTCGACAAGGTCGGCGCCGTCGGGCACGGCCAGACCGTCACGGCGATGCAGTTCCTGAGCGGGGGGATCTCGCTGCTCGTCGGTGACTCGGCGGGGGGGATCACCCAGTGGTTTCCGGTGCGCGACGACCGCAACATCTACAGCCTGAGCCGGGTGCGATCGTTCTCTGCGCAGACGCATCCGATCATCGGGATCGCGCCTGAATTCTCCCGCAAGGGCTTCGCGGCACTCGATGCGTCCGGGGTGCTCGGGCTCTATCACACTACCGCGGAGCGTACCCTCCTGGTCCAGCGGGTCATCGACTCACCGGCCGATCCACCAGTCGAGGCCATCGCGATGTCCCCGCGGGCCGACGCCGCGTTGGTCCAGGACGGCTCCGGCACCCTACGATTTCTACGTATCCACAACGAACACCCCGAGGTCTCCTGGCACTCGCTGTGGGGCCGGGTGTGGTACGAGAGCCGCGAGCACCCGGAGTACCTGTGGCAATCGTCCGCGGCGACCGGCGATTTCGAGCCCAAGTTCAGCCTCACCCCCCTGGCGCTCGGGACCCTCAAGGCGGCCGTGTACGCGATGCTGTTCGCCGTCCCGATGGCCATCATGGGTGCCGTCTACGCCGGGTATTTTATGTCCGCCGGGATGCGTCGGATCGTCAAGCCCAGCATCGAGGTCATGGGGGCTTTGCCGACCGTCATCCTGGGCTTTCTGGCCGGGCTGTGGCTCGCGCCCTTCGTCGAGGCCAACCTCGCCGGGGTCTTCGCACTCCCGATCGTGGTGCCCGCCACTGTGCTCCTCGCGGCGTATCTGTGGAGCCGCCTGCCGGACGCCCTCTGCCGCCGGGTGCCGGAGGGCTCGGAAGCCGCGCTGCTCCTGCCGGTCGTGGCCGCGGCGATCTACATGGCTTTCGTCGCCGGTGAGTGGCTGGAGACGATGCTCTTCGCCGGCGACATGCCGGCCTGGCTGACCCGCGAGCTCGGCATCCCCTTCGATCAGCGCAACTCGCTCGTGGTCGGGATCGCGATGGGTTTCGCCGTCATACCGCCGATCTTCACGATCAGCGAAGACGCGATTTTCAGCGTGCCGCGCCATCTCACCCTGGGCTCGCTGGCGCTCGGCGCCACGCCCTGGCAGACGCTCACGCGCGTGGTGATCCTGACCGCGAGCCCGGCGATCTTCTCGGCGGTCATGATCGGCCTGGGTCGGGCGGTGGGTGAGACCATGATCGTGCTCATGGCGACCGGCAACACCCCCATCATGGACTGGAACCCTTTCCAAGGTTTTCGCGCGCTGTCGGCCAACGTTGCGGTCGAGATGCCGGAGACCGAGGTCGACAGCACCCATTACCGGGTGTTGTTCCTGGCGGCCTTGGTGCTGTTCCTCGCGACCTTCCTCTTCAACACCGTCGCGGAGGTCTTTCGCCAGCGCCTGCGCGAGCGCTACAGCAATCTGTAAGGTGCGGGGACATCGCATGACGGGCCGGTCCGAGTTCAGCGAATGGGTCACGACCGGCAGCCCGTGGATTTGGTTGACGGCGAGCACGGTCAGTGTCTCCCTCTGCATGGTCTTCGGGCTGCTCCTGCTCATCGCCGTCAACGGCATGGGGCACTTCTGGCCGGGACGCATCGCCACCATCGACTACCGCGAGCCCGACGGTACCCGGATCGAGCTCTACGGCGAGATCGTGGACCGTGAGCGGGTACCGGCCGGCCATCTGCAGGAGAACGGGTATCGGCTCCCCGACAGCGTCGTGAGCGGGGAGCGGCTGCTCATCAAGACCGGCAATCGCGATGTCTACGGCCGCGATTTCCGTTGGATCGCCGCGCCCGGCATCGAACGGATCGATTATCCCCCGGCGCTTCTGGCCGTGGAGCGCGAGGAATGGGGCAATGCCTACGGCTACCTGATCGGGGTCCGCGAGGACGGTAGAGCGATCACGACCTCGGACACCGACGGACCGCCGCTCACCGAGGTGCGGGCGCGGCTCGATCGCAAGCGGGCGCTCAAAGAACGAATAGCTCACCTGGAGCGCGGCCGCATCGGCGCGGTGAGCTACACCATAGAGCAACTGCGCCTCGAGGGTCGCGCGCTGGAGCTCCGCGGGGAGCCGGACCCGCACGCCCTGCAAGCGATCAAGGATGAGCGGCTGGCGCTGGAGGCCGAGTACGAGCGTCTCGGCGCCGAGCTCGGCGCGCTCGCTCACGAGATCCGGCGCGACTCTTTGCAGCTCAGGCTCGCCGGGGGCGAGGACGTCACCATCCCATTCGCCAAGGTGGTGCGCGTGTACCGGCCGAACGAGATGGGGACCTTCGACAAGCTCGGCCATTACCTCATGAAGCTCAAGGAGTTCGTGGCCGACGAGCCGCGCGAGGCCAATACCGAGGGCGGGATCTTCCCGGCCATCTTCGGCACCGTGCTCATGGTTCTCATCATGAGCCTCTTGACGGCGCCGTTCGGCGTCGTGGCCGCCGTGTATCTCCGGGAATATGCGAAGCAGGGCCCGCTGACCCGTACCATCCGCATCGCCGTCAACAACCTCGCGGGGGTCCCGTCGATCGTCTATGGCGTGTTCGGGCTCGGATTCTTCGTGTATTTCGTCGGTGGCAACATCGACCGCGTGTTCTTCCCCGAGGCCCTGCCGGCCCCGACCTTCGGGACCCCGGGTCTCCTGTGGGCCTCGCTCACCCTCGCGATCCTGACCGTCCCGGTAGTGATCGTCGCCACCGAAGAGGGCCTGGCCCGAATTCCCGTGGCCATCCGCGAGGGCAGCCTGGCGCTCGGGGCGACCAAGGCCGAGACCCTGTGGCGCATCGTCCTGCCGATGGCGAGCCCGGCGCTCATGACCGGGCTCATCCTCGCCGTGGCGCGCGCCGCCGGCGAGGTCGCGCCGCTCATGATGGTGGGGGTGGTCAAGCTCGCCCCGTCGCTGCCCGTGGACGGCAACTTCCCCTTCCTGCACCTCGACCGTAAGATCATGCACCTCGGGTTTCACATCTACGACGTGGGTTTTCAGAGCCCCAATGTCGAGGCGGCGCGCCCGCTCGTATATGCCACCGCGTTGCTCTTGGTCGTCATCGTCGTGGTCCTCAACCTGGCCGCGATCCGGATACGCAACCAGTTGCGGGAGAAATACCGTGCTTCGGAAGATTGAAGAGGAACCGGCCTTGAAGGCCGTGGACCGCAAGGGCATGGCCCGATCTGCCGCAACGCATGGGTTCGAGGGTTTCGATGCCAAGGCCTCGGACGGCCAGGGGGTCGATACGAGGGACCCGGGCTCCTCTTCTTCTCTCCAGGCACAGGGGCCCGAAGCACGGCCGGCGGCGGGCCGCAGGGAATGCCTCGAGGTGGCGGGTCTCGACCTCTATTACGGGGACAAGAAGGCCCTCAACGCCATCACGATGTCGATCCCCGAGCGCCAGGTCACGGCCTTCATCGGCCCGAGCGGCTGCGGCAAGTCGACGCTTTTGCGCTGCTTCAACCGCATGAACGACCTCTATGATCACGTGCGCATCAAGGGGGAGATCCGGCTCTTCGGCCACAACATCTACGCCCCTGACACGCCGGTGTCCGATCTCAGGCGGAGGGTCGGCATGGTGTTCCAGAAGCCCAACCCGTTTCCGAAGTCGATCTACGAGAACGTCGCCTATGGGCTCAGGTTGCAGGGGGTCAAGAAGCGGCTGGTCCTGGACGAGGCCGTGGAGCGGGCCATCAAGCGCGCCGCTTTGTGGGACGAGGTCAAAGACCGGCTCAACGACGGCGCCATGACCTTGTCGGGCGGGCAGCAGCAGCGCCTCGTCATCGCGCGTGCCATCGCCATCGAGCCCGAGGTGTTGTTGCTCGACGAGCCGGCCTCCGCGCTCGATCCCATCTCGACGCTCAAGATCGAAGACCTCATCTATGAGCTCAAGACCGAATACACGATCCTGATCGTGACCCACAACATGCAGCAGGCGGCGCGGGTCTCCGACCACACGGCCTTCATGTACCTCGGGGATCTGATCGAGTTCGACGAGACCAAGGTGCTGTTCACCAAACCCAAGAGGAAACAGACCGAGGACTACATCACCGGCCGCTACGGCTAGTAGTCAGTCATGTTAATTCGAAGTGATTCGTCACCCCGGCAGAGCCTGCCCTGTACTTGATACGGGGGATTGCCGGGGTCCAGGATGCAGGGACAGCACTACGTCCATGTGCTCTGGATTCCGGCAATTCATGCCGGAATGACGTGTTTGTTTGACATAGTCTTGACTGACTACTAGCCCGGCCGACGAGGAGAGAAGACATGAGCGCGACGCAACTCCCCCAGCACATCTCGCATCAGTTCGACAAGGAGCTCGAGGACGTCCGGGCGCGCGTCTTGGAGATGGGCGGCACGGTGGAAGGGCACCTCACGACGGCGTTGGACGCCCTGGCCGACGGGAATCCCGGGCTCGCCGAGCTGGCGGCGAGCAACGACTACAAGGTCAATACCATGGAGATCGACATCGACGCGGACTGCACGGCGATCCTCGCGCGGCGCCAGCCGGCCGCGGGGGATCTGCGGCTGGTCTTGGCCATGACTCGCATCACCACCGATCTCGAGCGCATCGGCGACGAGGCCAAGAAGATCGCCCGCGTGGTCCTGCGCCTGACGGAGTCGGAGGGCCCCAAGGCCTATTACATCGGGGTCTTGAACATGGGCGGGCGCGTCCGCCAGAACCTACGCGCCGCGCTCGATGCCCTGGCGCGCATGGACTCCCGGGCGGCCTTGCAGGTGGCGCGTGAGGACAGCTTGGTGGACCGGGAATACGACGCCATCATGCGCCAGCTCATCACCTACATGATGGAGGACCCGCGCAGCATCACCCGCGTCTTGGACACCGCCTGGGCAGTGCGGGCGCTGGAGCGCATCGGCGATCATGCCAACAACATCTGCGAGAGCGTCATCTATCTCGTGGACGGCAAGGACATCCGTCATCTCAGCTATGAGGACCTCGACGAGGAGCCCGGGGGCGGTGGTTCCGGCTGAGAGACTGCGCCTCGGCGAGCGTTCGAACCGTGATTCAGCTCGGAATGCGGGTCGAAGTCGAGCTTGCGACCGGATCGGGCCTGCCCGAGTTTGTCGAAGAGGAGTTCGATACCTTTCTCGCATGCGGCGTCCTCCCCCACGGTTTCCTACGCCTGCGTTGCCCGACTGCGCCCACGGGAAGCTCGTGGCCGGGCTACGGAATCTGTTAGCGGTTCTCTTGTGAAAACAGTAGGATAAGAAGCTTTATGGCCTAGAGTGTAGCCACTATAGTAACGCTGTATGTGTTGACAAGTATTTATATCTGTGGCATAGTAGTAGCCACTATGTACGTCGA
>JBOIDR010000104.1:0-15070 GCA_050740695.1 Gammaproteobacteria bacterium
ACACCACTTGCTCCGGTCGCGACAACCCGCTAAGGTAGCCGTTGATCACGATCCGGTCAAAGCAGTGATATACGAATACCAGCAGCCTGCCGAACAACTTGGCAAAGATCTCCATCGGTCGTCTCCCCCTATGATCACTTCTGACAGCAGGATCATGGAGCAGACGACCGGTGGACTCAAAATTTCAAATATGTTTGGCTAGCACTAGCTTGGTGCGAGACCAAGCGCCAGCCACCCAAACCCGCCGTATCAGACAATTAGCTTTCTTTATCTATCATACGGTTATGATTTTACCGGCTACGGAACAGTATTTGCCCAATTTGTCAAGTAATCGTGAGCGAGCGGGCGCGGGCCGCCCGCAAAACGCTCTTTGACGGGGGAGTACTCTATAAACCAGGCTAACAACGTGAGAGGACGCCATGTTTACGATTCTGCAAAATGGAAATCCTTTGCAAAGGCATAGGTGGAACAAAGTTGTTCTCGTATTTGTGCTAATGCAGTCTTTTATACTTCTAACTTTAATGTCTTCTGTCGCGTCTGCAAAGGCAAAATCAGATCACCTCTAAAGAATTGGTACAAGCGTATATCGATCGAGCAAAGGCCTATAATGGTGTCTGCAATCAGCTTACCACTGCAGACGGAGCACCTATTCCTCCTGCTCCAGGTGTTGTTCGCGCTGGTTCTTCAATAGTATTTCCAACTACAACGGTCCCCATATCAAGCTTGCTTCCAAATTTCGACCAGTATACTGGACTGCCGATTGAATTTGGAAGAATGGAACCAACAGCATCTGACCCAAGCGTACACCAACAGTACGGCATGATTGTCGGTATCCCTAATGCTGGCCAGGTTAACGCGCTTGAGACCCTTAACATCCGCGGTGAGCGTTCTGTCACATGCAAAGGCGCATTTGATGCTCATCCATCAACAGGTCCCCTTCCAGCAGGTGCCCCTGAAGTCTGTGAAGAATTTAGACAGCAGCCTGATGCGTTGGAGAGAGCTGCAGAGTTAGATGCACAATATGGTAGCAACCCCCCATTAGATGAATTGCCACTGTACGGCATTCCATTCTCATTTAAGAATCCATTTGATACGAAAGACATGCGTAGCATGGCTGGTGCCGATGCCGCTTATGACATCGATTTTCCGGCGAGAGATCATACGGCTGTCGCTCAGCTGAGAGACAAGGGCGCTATCATCCATGCAAAATCGGTTGCTACGGAATACAACGGACGTGCTGGTAATCCGGGAGGCATCAATACCCCAACAAAGGTTTTGGTTTCAACGCTGGGATATCAACGCAGCACCTGGGGAGGAAATCCTTGCAATCCTTATGACACCACGCGTGCTGCATCGCTGGGTTCGAGTTCAGGCGTTGGCGTTTCGGTGAGCACCAACCTGGTGATGTGTGGTCTGTGCGAAGAGTCGCGCGCCTCGTGCCGCGGGCCTGCCAATCATAACTCGGTTGCTTTGATTTTGCCGCACAAAGCACACGTTTCCTTCCTTGGAGGCGCCATCGGCTCCGACGTGTGGGTAGATCGAACTGGCATCCAGTGCCGCTCCATCGTCGATGCTATAAAAGTGCTCGATGCGCTCAAAGATCCGTCCAAGGATCCTGAAGATGCTTATTATGACGCACGGGATATCTTTACGACGGTTCCTAGATCGAGCATTGGTAATGCGGACGAGCCCTACGCTAAAGCGATAACAAATGGTAAGCCTGGTGCGCTTTCTGGCATGAGTATCGGTATCGTTCGCGAATCGATGTTGACTTTCCCCGGTGTGGAAGCCGATGAACCTATTGTGAATGCAGCCAACAATGAAATCAAAACCGTACTCGGCGATCATCTGGGAGCAACATTGGTTGAATCGGTCGATCCGCTTTGGCCGGATGATCCCAAAATTGAGAACATGAATCCATCTTATACTCAAGCGCTTGTACAACTCTTGCCGGTGATTTACCCCGATATACTCTACAGGTTTACGTCTGAAGGTACGCCGCAGTTTTCCGATTTTGCCAACAAGATCATTCCAACTGAATTCGCGCCTGGACAGACCTTCGGTTCAGGCTCGATGAAACCTGTTGACTATATGGTTCGTATGGCGGAGGGACTTGAACCAAGCCCTGCAGGCCTAGACATACGTAGTATACAGGCTTCGGCTGGATCGTTTACCTTCAGGTTCCATTTGCCACAATACCTGTTGGACCGTGCGGCTGATTGGGCGAAACGTGGCTTTACCGAGACGCTTATCAATTTTCCAACGCTCAATGCACGTTCCAAGTTCTGGGGTGACGACCAGCGAGCGGCCTTTAAGAACTGGGAGCAGATTGACAACATTCGACAAACACTCGGTGAGCGTCAAGGGATTGCCGAACGCGTCATGCAGAGAGAGCTGCTGCGACGAGTTGAGATGAAGGTGATTCAGGAGAACGATCTGGATGTCATCGTTCGCCTACATGTTTCTCTTCCACCTGGCAAGATTGGTTTGGCAGCGCAGCCGGCACCTTCAGGCGATATTCGTGGTGAAACCGCATTTGGCCCCAATGCTGGCCTTACTGAGGTGCTCATTCCCGCAGGCTATGTGCAAACCGTCTATGACCCGTCCTTGTCTTAAGCGCGGATAAGACGGGATACGTTGCCGTCAACAACAACACGCCAACTACGTTGCCCGAACCGGGCTTACCTTTCTCCCTTGTATTCAGGGCAGAACCAGGTATGGAGAACCTCATTCTTAAGGTAGCTTCGGCCTATGAAGCAGCATCGAAACACCGCATTCTTCCGCCTGACTTTGGACCACTTCCATGACCGCCACCTTTCAACTGTGCCTGGCGGCCCAAAAAACCCCACCCAGTGGGCGCTGATCGAGCCCGAGTACCGTGCGGGGCTCGCCCATAATTCCGTCGCATAGGTGTCGACCCCCAACTCGACACCGCATCCAGTAGAAATCGCCGCACGGCGCGTCGAGCATCGTTTTCACCTTCAGTTCCTTGATCAGTTCCGGAATCGCGCGCGCGATCGCGGCGGTCTGGACGAGGTCGGATCCCGACCCTGAAATCATCTCCCGATCACCTATGGGCTCGTAAAACTCCGTAAATATGGACTTGATCGATCTGTTCTTAATAATGAAGCGTGGGCATGGCGCTAAGCTAACTACTGCGTTGAGGCATGAGGCTTGACGAATGCCTTCACGGAGGCGTTGACTTTCGTAATTGATTGATTGCTCCACCACAACCTGCGCAGACCGCTGAGGGTAACGCTCGATCGTTCTTATAACGATGACAACCGCACGCACTTTGTCAAACCAACCTGACACATGGCGAGTTCGCCCAGGCTGGAGACACCTGCCGGACCGGCCAGGTCTTGGGGCTGTTCGCGTTCGTGACCCACAAGCCGAAATTTCGGCTCTTCGAGAGGCAAACCGGTCAGTGGAGAGCTCGCCATCCTGGCGGAGTCGGGCCTACCCTTCCTCCTCGCCAACGCGCTGGCCGCCGATCCTAAGGTGGAAGAGGCGTTCAGCGTCCCAGCTGCCGTGGACTTCCCGGCGAAACTCTTCGACGGCATTCTGTGTGCCGGAGACACCCTCAAGTTCACCGTAAAGGCCAGGAGGTCTGAAGCAATCCCCGCCGGACCTCATTCGTCTGCCGGTCGCGGTCGCGGTGGCGCCGGACCCCGCCGACGAACGCGGCCCGCGGGCGCCGCTTCCTGGAGGCCCGCGAGCAACAGAGAGACATCCTGGCGGCGGCCCAGGCGGCGCTCGCCAGGGAACAGGCCCGCCGCGACGCACTGCGCAATGAATACGAGCAGAACACGGCCGCCATCGCGCGGCAATCGGAAGCTCGAAGGTAGGATCATCCCCGACACCGTGCCGAGTAGGCCTATGAGCGGCAGCACCGTGATCGGGTGCGGATCGCCGGCAGGGCACGACGGCCGGCCGCGTAGAGCGCAGTATCTGTCCGACCCATCCCACGGCCGATGAGGCTCTGAGCCGAATTTGGTGAGCGTTAGCCCAGGGCAGGGACCCCTTGACAAGAGAATGAGAACCATTATCATTTGTCGGCATGAGTATGCCCGACAGCCCCGAGCGACGGCGAAGCGCCTGGGAGGGCCGCTGGCACCCTCGCCCCAGCGCCTCCTAAGCGGCCGCTGGCGAGCGACGATCTCCTGGCCGGCCGGGACGAGGTGATCATCGGAGTACCACATGCGCCGTACTCGGGCCGGGAAGCTCATCCTGATCAAGTAGTCATCTGATTCAATAGTCCAACAAGACGCGAGCCACCGCGTGCCCGACGGCACGAGGCAGCCAGCCCGAACCCTGTGGGAAGCTGTCACGTGCCATTCTCGTGGTTCTCACCCCCAGCTGGCGGTCCCCGGCGGGCTTTCCTAGCGAGGCTCGGGATGCGCCAGGCCGGCACACGCGCTCCTTATACCCGCCCGAATCTGCGCATGCAACCGCGCTCAAGGGGCAAGGTGATAGGGTCGGTCATGCGTCGGGGATGTGTGCAGGTGCACCGCTATGCCGGGCTCGGGATGGCGTTTTGTCTCATCGTCGCGGGCGTGACGGGCAGCGTGCTGGCCTTCCACGACGAGATCGAGCGCTGGCTCAATCCGGACCTTTTCATCGTTACGGTGCCTGCCATAGCACCGATCGACCCGTTGATCTTACGCGAGCGCACCGAGGCACTGTTTCCCGAAGCATACGTGGACTCCGTGCGGTTCGATCGCCAACCCGGCGAGGCATTCATCGGCCGCCTGGCGCCACGTACGGATCCGGCCACCGGCGAAGCTTACCCGTTGCGGCACGACGAGATCTTCCTCGATCCCTACACCGGTCGGATACTCGGGAGTCGGCATCGGGGAGCGTTGTGGTTGGCGCGCAAGAACCTGATGCCCTTCCTCTACCGGGTCCACCGCCAACTCGCATTGCCGGGAAAGATCGGTACCTGGATCCTCGGCATGGTGGCGCTCACCTGGACCCTCGACTGTTTCGTGGGATTCTTTCTGACGCTACCGGTCGGGCACCGACGTCGTTCAATGCTCGGAACCGGGCGCATCCAGCCGGATGAGCTCTTCCGATCGGATGGGATCCGAAAAACTTTCTGGTCATGCTGGAAACCGGCCTGGAAGTTGAAGCTCGGTGCCGGTAGTTACCGCGTCAACTACGACTTGCATCGCGCGGCGGGGCTGTGGCTGTGGGTCATGCTGTTCGTGATCGCCTGGTCGGCCGTGGCGTTCCAATTGCGTGAACAGGTTTACACACCGGTGATGAGCCTATTTTTCGACATGGAGAAGGTGCAGGTAGCGCCCGAACGCAAAACGCCGCTCGACGCGCCGAGGCTTTCCTGGCGCGAGGCATACGCCTTCGGGCAGCGGATCATGGCGGCACAATCGCTGCGGCATGGTTTTGCCGTCGAACACGAAATCGGGCTCCGCTACGACCGTCGTTCCGACGTGTACCACTATACGGTGAAAAGCTCGCGCGACATCGGGCGGGACGGCCGCACCCGGATCGCCTTCGACGCCGACACCGGCGTGCTCGTGCGCCTGGACCTGCCGACCGGCCGGTACGCCGGCACGACGATCACCCACTGGCTCGTGAGCCTGCACATGGCCAAGGTGTTCGGGCCGCCCATGCAGATCTTCGCCTGCCTTATGGGTATGGTGGTCACGACGCTCTCGGTCACCGGCATCGCCATCTGGAACCGAAAGCGCCGCGTCCGCCGCAGGGACCGTCGCCATGAGGCAACTCCTCGCAGCCGCGGAAGATCACCTATTCATTGCACGGAGGTGCCGGAAACCGATCCTTGATTCCGCCAGCTTTCGATTAGCTCGCCAGCCAGCCCCCCGTGGTAGCCAGCCGATCCATCAAACCACGAAATTACTGGGAGCCTGTCCATGAAAAACCGCAAGAAGAAACATCCGTCGGCGGCCGCGATCGGTATGATCCTGACACCGCTACACGCGCATTCGGCCGAGCCAGCCGATACCATCGTGCTTCCGGACATCGAGGTGACGGCACCTCCCGAGAACGCATACAAATCAGACGCTGCCACCGTCGGCAGCAAGATCGAAATGCCGATCCGGGACATCCCCCAATCGGTGAGTGTGGTCAAAAAAGAGCTGATCGAATCCCAGAACGCCTTCAGCCTGCGCGATGCGCTCAAGAACGTGAGCGGGCTCACCATCGCCGCCGGCGAGGGCGGGCGCACCGGCGACTCCATCACTCTGCGCGGCTTCGCAGCGCACTCCGATACCTACCTCGACGGGGTCAAGGACAATGGCCAGTATTTCCGCGACACTTTTTTCCTCGAGCGCATCGAGGTGCTGAAAGGGTCGTCCTCGATTCTGTTCGGACGCGGCAGCACCGGTGGGGTTATCAACGAGGTCTCGAAGAAGCCGCTGCCCGAGACCCTGGCGATTGGAGATTTCACCTACGGGTCGTTCGATTTCAAACGCGCCACGCTGGACGTCGGCGCCGCGCCTCTGGACACGGTCGCGCTGCGCTTGAACGGGCTGTGGCAGGATGCCGACTCCTTTCGCGACTTCAACTTCACCGATCGCTGGGGCGTCGCGCCCGCGGTCAAGCTCAACGTCGGCCCCAATACCGATCTGACTTTCAACTTCTTGCACCAGGAGGAAGATAGCGTCTTCGACTACGGCGTCCCGATGTTCCGCGGCGAGCCGGCCGAGGTGCCCATCGAGAGATTCTATGGCTTCCCCGAGGACCGCTTGCAGGAGTTCGATGTCAACATAGTGACGGCGGCATTCAGCCATCGTTTCACATCGGATTTCTCGGTCAAGAACAGCTTTCGCTTTGGAGACTACGAACGCTTCTATCGGATTCACCTCTTCAATAACGTGACCGATCTCGGCGCGACCTCCACGGTCGACCGCCGGCAGGCCCTGCGACTGAGCACACAGGACAACTACTACAACCAGACCGATTTCGTTCTGACCAAGCCCGTTCTCGGGTTCCCCAACACACTCATGTTCGGAGTCGAGGTTGGTTGGGAGGACTTCACCTTCCGGAGCAAGGACTCGAACGACGAGGCCCCGATCTCGATCTTCGCACCCACCGTCACGCCCACGGTCGGCGCCGGGCGGGCCAATGATTTCAGCGGCATCCTGGCTACCGATCGCATCACCGACACCGAGACCGTGGCCGGCTATGTGCTCGATCAGTTCGAGATCACGCCGGAATGGAAACTCCTGGGCGGCGCCCGCTACGACGTCTTCGAGGCCAAACAAGACGATCGAATCGCGACCGGCGATTTCAGTCGCACGGATAAGGAGTGGAACCCGCGCGCTGGCATCGTCTGGCAACCGACCGACTGGCAGTCCTACTATTTCAGCTATGGCAGCTCCTTCAACCCCTCGGCGGAAGCCTTGTCGCTCAATGTCTCCAGCGCGAACTTGCCACCGGAGGATAACCGCAACTTCGAGGTGGGAGCCAAGCTGGATCTTCTCAATGGGCGACTCGCTGCAAACGCGGCGCTGTTTCGGCTCGAGAAGACCAACGCCCGCACCACCGATCCGAACGATCCGACCTTCAACGTGCTGGCCGGAGAGCAGCGGACCGACGGGCTCGAGCTGGAGTTGGCGGGCGAGATCCTGCCGCACTGGGGTATCTCGGTCGCTTATGCCCTACTGGATGCCGAGGTGGTGAAATCGAATACCACGGCGACCGGCAGTGTGAGCGGATTGTCGAAGTCGTTGCAGGGCAAGGAGCCGATCAATGTGCCCGATCACAGCGGCGTCGTCTGGACCAGCTACAGGCTCTCCGATAACTGGGAGGTGGGCGGCGGGGTATTCTTCGCCACCGAGCGTTTCACCGACAGCGTCAATGAAGTAACCCTGCCCGGCTACGCACGATTGGATGCCGTGCTCGCTTATCACCAGAAGCACTTCGATGTGCAGTTGAACGTCTTCAACCTCGCCGACACCGAGTATTTCGAATCGGGGCAAACGCTATCGGCCCTTCCCGGGGTCCCGATCTCGGCCCAGGCGACGGTCAGGATCAGGTACTGAGACGGCATCATGCTGCTGGTGATCGATGGGCTGATCACAGTCGCTGAGCTCGATCAGCTCCGGCGCCGATTCGAGAAAGCGCACTTCGGTGATGGACGGGTGACTGCCGGTGCTCTCGCCGTCGAAGCGAAACGCAACCTGCAGTTACCGGAGGACAGCGAGGACGCGCGTGCGATGGCTCGCGTGGTTGGGGACGCGCTCAAACGCAATGACAAATTCGTATCGGCCGCGTTGCCACGGGCCGTTTATCCGCCGCTTTTCAACCGCTATGTGCCCGGAATGGGTTTCGAGACCCATTTAGACAACGCCATCCGATTCGGTGCGATGACCCTGCGTGCGGATATCTCGGGTACGCTGTTTTTGTCCGATCCCGACGAATATCAAGGGGGTACACTGATGATCGAGGATACCTACGGCGCGCAGCGGGTGAAGCTTTCGGCCGGCAGCCTCGTGCTCTACCCGTCGAGCAGCTTGCATCGCGTGGAACCGGTGACCCAGGGCACGCGCGATGTCGCCGTTTTCTGGGTGCAGAGCCTGGTGCGTGAGGACAGTCAGCGCAGCCTGCTCTTTGCCCTAGATCAGGCGATCCAAAGCCTGCGTGCACGAGCGCCGGACAGCCCCGAGATCCAAGCCTTGGCCAATGCCTATCACAACCTGCTGAGGATGTGGACGGAAATGTGAGCGTCGGGTCCTGTAGATCGGTAATGATGTCCTGCAGCCGGTGGAAGTTGGCCCAGGGTAGGGACCAACTTGACACGCGAATAGAAACGCCTTCCGCCTTTCAGTCCGTGCGGCCCCAGAGATCGGCGCAGAAGCAGTGGTGAGAATTCCGGGCAAAGCTCGTCCACCCCCCGCGACGATCTGCCACATAGGCGCAGCACGCAGGTTCTGTTATCGTTTCATGCCGGTTGGCCGGTGGCGCTCCGGCCGCGAGACGATTTACACGGAACGATTCGACCATGCCATTGACTATGTTTGGATTGACTACGCTTGGATTGACAATGCTTGTCTTAGGCTCGGTGCTGGCGGCCTTCGGCGCGCCGGTCTCTGCGGCGGGTCCCCTGGATGCCGCCATTGACACCCGCGTCACCACCCAGAAGGAGGCGGCGGACTCCCAGGAACGCATCGATGCCGTCGCCGAAGAGACCGCCGCGATGCTCCTCGATTTCCAGCACGTGAGCACCCAGACCGACGAGCTCAAGATCTTCGATGATCAACTGGAACGCCAGGTGGAGACCCAGCGCAAACAACTGGCCGACTTCGAACGGCAGCTCGCGACGGTGCGCGAGATCCAGCGCGAGATCGTGCCCTCGCTCTTGCGCATGCTGGAGGCGCTCCACGAGTTCGTGGCGCGCGATGCGCCCTTCCTCATCGAGGAGCGGAAGGCGCGGCTCGCGAGTCTCAAGGCCATGATGGACAACCCGGAGGTGGGTCTGCCCGAGCGCTTCCGCCGCATCATGGAGGCCTATCAGGTGGAGACCGAGTATGGCCGCACCATCGAGGCCTACAGCGGGAAGCTCGCGCGGGATGGCAAGCCTCGCACCGTGGACTTTCTGCGCGCGGGGCGGGTGGCTTTGGTGTACGCCACCCTGGACGGCGGGGAGACCGGCTACTGGGACCGGGGCACGCGGGAATGGAAGACCCTGCCACGCGAATACGGCGAGCCGGTAAAACAGGCGCTGCGGGTGGCCCGCAAGCAGTCCCCGCCGGACCTCATTCGTCTGCCGATCGCGGTCCCTGTGGCCCCGGACCCCGCCGACGCCAAGCCGGCGTTACCGGAAGTGCCCGGGCCCGCGGGCATCGCGCCGTCGGGGCCTAAGGCGCGGGAGGTGGCGCCATGAACCGAACGGGCAGGAGCCCGGCTTTTATGAGGTACAGGATGACCCGCCTCTGGATCGGCCTCACCCCACTCCTATGGACCCTCCAGGCGGCCGCCGCGCCCGCGAGCCTGGATGATCTCCTGCAAGACGTCTTGAAGCAGCGCGAGGTGCAGAAACGGGAGAACGCGGCTCGCGAGCGCCGCTTCCTGGAGGCCCGCGAGCAACAGAGGGACATCCTCACGGCGGCCCGGGCGGCGCTCGCCAGGGAACAGGCCCGCAGCGACGCCCTGCGCAAGGAATACGAAGAGAACACGGCCGCCATCGCGCGGCAATCGGAGGCGCTAAGCCAGGCGAGCGGCGATCTCGGCGAGCTGCACGGGGTGTCCCGCCAGATCGCGGGCGATTTGAAGGGCGTGGTGGCGGGCTCGCTCTTGTCCGCCCAGGAGCCCAAGCGCGCCGAAGGGCTGCAAACGCTCGCCGACAGCAAGGAACTGCCTTCCATCCAAGCCCTGGAGTGGCTGTGGCACGTGACCCTTTCGGAGATGGTGGAATCCAGCAAGGTGGTGCGTTTCGACGCCAAGGTCGTGGCCCCCGACGGCACCGAGCAGGACGCCGAGGTCACCCGCATCGGCGCCTTCAATCTCATCTCGGGCGGGCATTACCTGCGCTACCTCCCAGACACCGACCAGATCGTGATGCCCACCGGCCAGCCCTCGGAGCGCTATGTCGAGCTGGCCGAGGCGCTGGAGAAGGGCACCGAGGGGGTGCATATGATGGCGGTGGACCCGACCCGCGGGGCGCTCCTCGCCCTCCTCATGCAGCGCCCCGGTTTTATCGAGCGCATCCAGCAAGCGGGCACCATCGGCTACGTGATCCTGGTGCTCGGTGCGGCCGCGCTCGGGGTCGCCATCGAGCGGCTTTGGGTGCTCGGGCGGGTGCGGCGCGGCATGCGGCAGCAAAAGGCCGTGGACCTACCACAGGCCGACAACCCGCTGGGGCGCCTCAGGATCATCGAGCGCGACAACCCCGGCGACGATGCCGAGACCCTCGGGCTCAAGCTCGATCAGGGCGTCCTGCAGGAGGCCCCGCGCCTCAGGCGGCTCCTGCCGGCGCTCGCGGTGTGCGCCACTGCGGCCCCGCTGCTCGGGCTGCTCGGCACGGTGGCGGGCATGATCGAGACCTTCCAGGCCATGACCTTGTTCGGCGCCGGCGATCCCAAGCTGGTCGCGGGGGGGATCTCGCTCGCGCTCGTGGCCACCGAGCTCGGGCTCCTAGTCGCCATCCCGATCCTCTTGCTCCACAGTTGGCTCTACGGCACCAGCAACCGGCTCATGCACTCGCTCGACGAGGAGGTGGCGGCCATCGTGGCGCGCCGCGAGGCCCATGCCGCCGCTGGCTGATGTGTGGGACCGGGCTCAGGGGCTCCTGGAGCAGGGCGGCATCGTCATGCCGTATATCCTCGCGCTCTCCGTCCTCCTATGGGCGTTGATCCTGGAGCGTCTGTGGTTCTTCTGGCGCGTCCTGCCGCCGGCGCTGGCAACTGCCCGCGTGGTCTGGGAGGCTAGGAGCGAGCGCCGCTCGCGCCCGGCGCGGCGCCTCCGCGAGCACCAGGTGGCGGCGCTCTACGCGGCCGGCCGTCGCGCCCTGCCGGCGATCCGAACCCTGATCACGGTGCTGCCGCTCATGGGCCTGCTCGGGACGGTGTCGGGGATGATCCATACCTTCGAGGTCATCACGGCCTTCGGCGGCGCCAACCGGCGCGGCATCGCCGCCGGGATCTCCGAGGCCCTAGTCGCGACCTTGACGGGGCTCGTCACCGCCCTGTCCGGGCTCTATTTCAGCGTCCACCTGGAGGGCCGTGCCCGCCGCATCCCGGCGGAGGCCGAGACGCTTTTGCGCGCCGATTGAACCGAGCCTGATTGAACCAGGGGATGAACCAGAGGGGAGATCTACCCATGCGCGGACGTTCCAGCGAGGCCGAGTACCAACCGGTGCATATCAACGTCATCCCGCTCATCGACGTGATGATGTTCCTGGTGCTGTTCTTTGTCGCTACCGCCTCCTTCGTCAAGGAGACCGGCATCGACGTCAACCGGCCGTCCGCGCAGACGGCCAGCCCTCAGAAGAGGGCCAACATCATGGTCACCGTGACCAAGACCGGGGAGGTGTGGGTGGACCGTCGCAAGGTGGACATCCGCGCCGTGCGGCCCAATGTGGAACGGCTCCTGGTCGAGAACCCCGACAGCACCGTGATCGTCGTCGCCGATGCCGAAACCCCGGCGCGCCTCATGGTCGAGGCCATCGATCAGGCGCGGCTGGCCGGGGCCCCCAATGTCGCCATCGCCGCCAGCGACGCTCGTGGTGGCTGAGAGGTTGTGAAAAAACCGTCGCGAGCGAAGGGAGGTCGCGTTCCGCCGGAGCGCAGGAACCGGAGTGTATGTTGAAATACATGAGGATTCCGAGCACCGCCGGAACGCGAGATCCCGAGCGCAGTAGGTTTTTTCACAACCTCTGAGGGGAGTTACGCGTGTCGGCCGTGCCATTCCCCCCGCGCGCGGTATTCGCCGCATTGCCCCTGGGCGAGCTCGGACCGCGCCTGGGCCTGTGGGCGGGGCGCTTGCTGATCGCGGTCGCCGTCAATGCTCTGCTGCTCTGGGGAGTCTACCGGTTAGTCGAGGGCGGACAGCGCCAGATCTCGGAGATCCCAAATCTCAACCTCGTGGATTTCGTGCGCTTGAAGGAAGAACCCCCGCCCGAGCCGGAGCGCCCGCGGCCTCTGCCGGAGAAACAGCCGCCGTTGCCCGATCGACCCCTCGATATGCCCAAGCTCGCCATGCCGCAGATGAAACCACCGCGGCTGCCCAAGCTGAGCGTGCCTACCGCGGCGGTCCACGTGCCGCTCGCCCTGAGCGGTGGACCCTTTCTCGGAGAGGTGGGTGTCGCGAGCGGTGACGTCGGTTTCACCCTCGACGACCTCGAGATCGAGGAGAACGTCGTGCCGCTGTACCGAGCCTCACCACTCTATCCACCGCGGGCGCTGCGCGCCCGACTCGATGGCTCGGTACTGGTGGAGTTCATCATCACCCCCGAGGGTCTGGTCCACAGTGCCACCATCGTGCGCGCCGATCCGCCGGAGGTCTTCGACAACGCGGTGCTCACCGCGGTCAAGAAATGGAAGTTCAAGCCCAAGATCGTGGGCGGACACGCGGTGCCGCGGCGGGCGCGCCAGGAAGTCCGTTTCTCGCTGCCCAAGGGGTGATCATGCCTACGTGCCTAGATACTTACGTTCCAAATGCTGAATACAACAACTCGAACAAGTTCTATTTTGTACGCAATTTCAATAAGCTGTCCGCACCAGCTTGTTCCCTCCCCCTGGCAGGGGGAGGGCTAGGGTGGGGGTTGAGCGCTGCGGGCTGCGTCATTCCAGTCGAACGCGCTCGAAGCCCATCCTATCCTTCCCCCTTCCAGGGGGAAGGGACGACGAATTTCAAATGTCTTCGGCTTGTTCTAGCGCTGCTCATCGCCCTGTTCGTGGCCCCGGCCTCGGCCGCCGAATCCGAGGACGGCAAGAAACCCACGGTCTCGGAAGCGGCCCACAAGGTCCTGAGCCAGGCCCAGGCGCTCATCGACAAACACAAACCGCGCGAGGCCATCGAGAAGCTCAATGCCCTCCTGCCGACCTTGGCCGAGGAGCCCTACGCCCTGGCGGTCACTCACCAGGTTATGGGCTATGCGTACAGCGCAGAGGACGACTACCGGCACGCCGTCGAGTCCTTCAAGAAGGCCCTGTCCTATAGGGCCCTCCCCGGTGAGGTTACGCACGACCTCACTTACAACGTCGCCCAACTCCTGGTACACCTCACGGCCTATCAGGAAGCCCTCGGGTATCTGGAGGAGTGGCTGCGGCACGAGCGCGACCCCAAGCTCGATGCCGTGAAGCTCGCCGCCACCGCCCATTTTCAGTTGCACCGCTACGAGGCGGCCGTGCCCTATCTGGAGAAGATCCTCGCCCGCCAGCGTCCCCCCGAGGAGGCCTGGTATCAGATGCTGCTCGCCTGTTACTTCGAGCGCAATCAGTACCAGGCCGCCGTTCGGCTACTCGAGACCATGGTCAACACCTGGCCCGAGCGGCGCGACTACTGGCTACAGTGGAGCGGCGCCTACCAGCGGCTCGATCAGAACCACCAGGCGCTCGCCGTCCTGGAGCTGGCCGAGCGCCGCGCGCTGCTCGGCGAGGCCGAGCGCCTGCAGCTCGTCCGGCTGTACGCCTATCTGGACATGCCCTACCAGGCGGCAGAGTTCCTGTGGGCCAAGATCGAAGAGGACGCCATCAAAACCAACCTCGATGTCTGGGACCTCCTGGCCAATAGCTGGGCGCATGCCCAGGAGAAACAACGCGCCGTGCGCGCCCTGGAGAATGCCGCCCGCCTCGCCTCCGACGGCAATCGCTATCTGCAAATCGCCCAGCTCCTGTTCGATCTGCGCGACTGGAACGGCGCCGTCAAGGCAGTTGACAACGCCTTGCAGAAGGGCGGGATCAAGCAGGCCGGCACCGCCCACCTGTTGTTGGGGATCGCGAGCCACCATACGGGCGACGAGAAACGCTGTTTCTACGCCCTCGAACGGGCGCAGCGTTACAAGGATACCAAGGCCCAGGCCGACTGGTGGATCGAAAAGCTCCGCACCGAGGGCGTGGCGGCCACGGACAGGGGGCCGCAAGCGGGAATGTGAGGCGCTCGACTGTGTAACGGCTTTCGGTCCGGGGATGGTGCAGGTATTTTTAGCCTGGCCCCTTAAATATCCCCGGCGTGCAGGAGCCGCTGGTGAGGTCGGTAGCTTAGGAGGGGAGGGAGCCGTATGAGGGGGGAAGGACCAACCGGAGTTGTTCGAGTAATTCCGGTGGCTGCGGCGACAGAATTGATAAGGGGGCTCAGCAGGATATTTCAGTGTTCCATGGCCGCAATGGATCGTGGGTGGTCGGGTCCACCATTCGATCCTGTTGCACTCGCAGAGCTTCTGGAGATCCAGGTGGTTGCACGCGAAGACGTTCGTGACGCGCGAACCGGGGTCGGCCCGGGCGACTGAATGACGCCGGAGCTAACCCGACTTGGCCGATTCGCCCTCGTTTTCCGGCTTTAACGCGGCGTTCTCATTCATAAATACTTGTTTTGTAGATACAGCAGCCCAACAAATGGGCGAAAAGTGGCTGTAGTGAAGACCTTG
>JBOIDR010000105.1:0-15033 GCA_050740695.1 Gammaproteobacteria bacterium
GCGAAGCTCGAGATCGAGCTGACACCGAGCCTCTCCGCCGAGACCCAGATCGGCCAGCAGGGTACCGGCTCCCGCCTCAACTGGAGTTACGACTATTGAGAAACAGGGACAGGAGGGCCGGGAGGCTGTTGGCCGCGGGGGCGCCGCTCGCCAACGAACGGCTTGCACTCTACCGGACCGGGCAGGTGGTGCTCGACTGAAGACACCCTATCGAGATGGCACGACAGAGCAGGTGATGTCACCGCTTGAATTCATGCAGCGGCTCGCCGCCCTGGTTCCCCGTCCGCGGTTGCATCTCATCCGTTTTCATGGGGTGCTCGCACGCAACGCCAGGCTGCGTCCCGACATCATTCCGAGCGTGCCGGTCAACGCCAATACCCCCCGCAGCGGACCACGCTGAGGTGCCCGCTCCCGCGGCACCTGCCCGCCTGAGCTGGACTCGGTTGCTCACAAAACCGCCGGGAGCGGTTTTGAACGGCGAACGCCGGCCCGAAGGACGAAAGCCATGGACGGTTTTCGTAAACCGGTGTTCGATATCGACCTGCAACACTGCCCCCATTGCGGTGGCTGCCCCAGGGCGTTAAAAATGCCTATTCACCGATCAAGATACTCCGGCGGTTTGGATGGCGCGGGTAGTTCAGACTTTACAGCTGTAACCTCATAATTCGGTATCTGCAACTCCTCGTCGCTCATCTCCGGGCCAGGATCGATGTTCTGTAAAGCGTAAAAGCTAACCAACAGAATCACCGATGAAGAACGCTGGAACATTGAAAGTTACGACGCCGAGCGACCGGGAGATCGCGATTACACGCGTCTTCGATGCGCCCCCGCAGCCTGGTCTTCGACGCCGTGACCAAGCCCGAACTGTTCAAGCGTTGCATACTCGGACCGCCCGGCTGGTCCCTGCCCGTCTGCGAGAATCGATCTGAGGGTGGGCGGTGCCTCTCGCTTCGTGTGGCGTGGCCCCGACGGAACCGACATGGCAACGCGCGGCGCGAGTCTGCGCCACCCTTTGGCCTTAGGGGTTGTAGGGTTCGTGCTGAGCCTCGCCCGTACGACGGCCGCGGTCCCGATGGACCCGGGCCCCGACGGCTACCCGGTCGCGCTCGTGCTCATCGCCTGGCCCTGGCATGCCTTGGCGGAATTGGACACCGCACAAGACCGGCCGAACGATGAGCTACCTGCAACAACGTAAGCACAGCGCATCCTGAACCCGTTGGCTTGTCGATCTGGGGCTCCCCTAAACGACTATGGGTGGAGAGGACCGTTCCACCACGAATACAGGAGACGAAGCTATGAAGACAATTGAGACGACGATATCAGGCCACAAGGTCGTATCGCGAGAAGAATGGATTGCCGCCCGGAAGGCGCTGCTCACCAAGGAGAAAGAGTCCACTCGACTGCGCGACCAGCTGAGCGTCGAGCGACGCAAGCTGCCCTGGGTGAAAGTCGAGAAACAGTACGTGTTCGACGGCCCTGACGGCAAGGAAACGCTCGCCGACCTCTTCGACGGGCGCAGCCAACTGGCCATCTACCACTTCATGTTCGGACCGGATTGGGAGGAGGGCTGCCCGAGTTGCTCGTTCGTGTCCGACCACATCGACGGCACGCTCGCGCACCTGGCGGCCCGCGACGTGACGATAGTCATGGTCTCGCGGGCGCCGCTGGCCAAGATCGAGGCGTTCAAGAAACGCATGGGCTGGCGGTTCAAGTGGGTGTCCTCATACGGTAGCGACTTCAACCGTGACTTCCACGTTTCCTTCACAAAAGACGAGACGGCGCAGGGCAAGGTAGACTACAACTACACGATGCAGGAGTTCCCCAGCGAGGAAGCGCCGGGCATCAGCGTCTTCTACAAGGACACCGGCGGTAGCGTCTTCCACACCTACTCCAGCTATGGGCGCGGCGTCGAGCCACTCGTCGGCACGTACATGATCCTCGACATGGTGCCCAAGGGCCGCGACGAGGATCACCTGGGCTTCACAATGGAATGGGTCCGTCACCACGATCGTTACGGAACCGACGCGTTCGCGGACGCGAACAAGCCCTACTGGCCGGCGACGGCGTCGCCAGTCTCCCCAACCTGCTGATTTCGATCGGAGGAGGCTCACACGTGCTTCATTACGACGAAAGAGGCGATTGCACCAAGCCGTCGCTCGTCTTGGGTTCAGTTTCATTCGGAGCTGAGGGTTTCGACAATCTCGTGCCCCTGCTGGAAAAGGATTTTGATATCATCCGCATCGACGCTCATGGGCATGGCCGGAGCGGGCTTCACAGTCCGCTGGTCCTGGAGAGGTGGCCGAGGTGAGATGAGGCGGGGGAGTATCGGCCCGAGCGACCCGCGCCCCCTCTGAACGTTTGACAAGAAGTGAGAGGAGAGAAGACATGAGCTACATTGACGGATTCGTGATCCCCGTGCCGGCGGGCAAGAAGGACGCCTATCGCGAGATGGCCACCAAGGCCGCGCTGGTCTTCCAGGAATTCGGCGCGCTCGAGGTCGTCGAAACCTGGGGCGACGACGTCCCCCACGGCAAGGTCACCGATTTCTACCGCGCGGTCGGCGCCGAGGAGGGCGAGAATGTCGTCTTCTCCTGGATCGTCTGGCCGTCCAAGGAGGCCCGCGACGAAGGCAACAAGAAGGTGATGGCCGATCCGCGCATGCAGCCCACGGGCGACATGCCATTCGACATGAAGCGGCTGATCTTCGGCGGCTTCACGCCGATCTTCCAGACCGGCTCGAGCCAGTAGGCGCCGCGCGAGAGCGCCGCGCGCGAACTGGCCTGACCTGTCTCCCCTCGGGGAGCTCGGGGAGAGAAACAGCGAAAAATGGTGCGGGGCTGCCGCCTCGGCGCGCAGCCCCGAGACTCCGCATCTGTCGAAGAGGGGAGCGATGACCCAGGGACCCAACAAGTTCATCTGGTACGAGTTGATGACGACCGATCAGGACGCGGCGGAGGCCTTCTACCGCGCCGTCGTCGGGTGAAACATGGCCGACGCTGGCCAGCCCGGGATGCGCTACACCATCCTTTCCGCGGGCGACCGCGGCATGGGCGGGCTGATGAAGCTTCCGGATGAGGCCTGCGAGAAGGGCGCGCGGCCCGGCTGGGTCGGCTATATCGGCGTCCCCGACACCGACGCCGGGGCGAGGCGCATCGTCGAGGCCGGCGGGTCCCTCCATATGGGGCCTGACGACATCCCCAATGTCGGCCGCTTCGCCATGCTCGCCGATCCTGGCGGCGCGATGTTCTATCTGCTGGCACCCTTCCCGCGCGAGGACGTGGCGCCGCCTGCCGAGCCGACCACGCCGGGCCTGGTCAGGTGGCACGAGCTCTATTCGAGCCTCGGCGAGGAGGCCGCCTTCGCCTTCTATTCCGGCCAGTTCGGCTGGGAGACGGTCGAGCTCATGGATATGGGCCCGATAGGCAAATACCGCATCTTCGGTGCCGACGGCGTCCAGATGGGCGGCATGATGGACAAGCCCGAGAACATCCCGGTCTCGGCCTGGGGCTTCTACATCAACGTCGACGGCATCGACGCGGCCGCCGAGCGGATCAAGGCCAATGGCGGTCAGGTGCTGATGGGCCCGCACGAGGTGCCGGGCGGCAGCTGGATCGTCCAGGCGATGGACCCGCAGGGCGCGGCCTTCGCTCTCGTCTCCACCACCCGCTGACCAGCATCATCCAGGAGTTTGACATGCCCAAGATTTCGCCCTGCTTATGGTTCGACGGCCAGGCCGAGGAGGCCGCGCAGCTCTATACCTCGCTCCTTCCCGACAGCCGCATCGACAGCGTGAACCGCGCGCCCGCAGATCATCCGAGCGGGTCGGCGGGCGACGTGCTGACCGTCGAGTTCACGCTCGCCGGCGGATCCTATATCGGCCTCAACGGCGGCCCCCACTTCAAGTTCACCGAGGCGGTTTCCTTCACCATCCATTGCGAGGACCAGGCCGAGGTCGATTATTATTGGGACGCGCTGACCGCGGACGGCGGCGCGCCGAGCCAGTGCGGCTGGCTCAAGGACAGGTTCGGCCTGTCCTGGCAGATCGTCCCCAGGCAGCTGATCGCGCTGTTGAAGGATCCCGATCGTGGCCGCGCCCAGCGCGGCATGGAGGCGATGCTCCAGATGAAGAAGATCGATATCGCCGCGCTGGAGCGAGCCGCCGATGGCGGCTGAGCCCCGCCCGCTCGAGACGCCAGCAGCAAGGCGAGCAGCGCACCCGCGAGCAACGTCGACGCCGAACGGAAGCAATGGCGGCATTTGGCAGTCAGGCCAGGATCCAGCCGCCGACGCGGACAGCAACATCTATCTCATAACCGGCAACGGTATCGACGCCAGCAACCCGGGGACGTCACGCGGACGCTTTGGACGACCGAGCAGATCCCTCAGATCGACTGGGCTTGTTTCCCAAGTTCGTGCCGCCGACGGTCGCGGCAGGAAAAGTGTTCGTCGCGACTTACGGCGATGACGAGCCGCGTCGAGTATACGCGGACGGTCCCACGCCCAGCTATCCGACGACGTTCCCGAAGAACTATCCAAACATATTTGAAATATATGTCGTCCCTTCCCCCTGGTAAGGGGGAAGGATAGGATGGGGGGCGAGCGCATGCGGTCGCACGGACAGCCCGCGGCGCTCGACCCCCACCTGAACTTCCCCGTTTATCGCAGGGGAGGGACCCGGAGACTCCCTCCCCTGTCTGCGCTTTCTGCGGACGGAGGAGGTGGGGTCGGGGCCAAGCCCTTCAGCCACAGGCCAAGCCTCGTCTCCGCCTGACGCGCTGGCCCCCACCCTAACCCTCCCCCGCTCCGCAGGGGAGGGAATACCCTGGCGGGCAAGACCGGCATGATTGAGCGTTTCGACCATCCTGTGGCCGAAAGCGTCGATTCGTGCTTGGTCCAGTGGAATCGTCATCGGCTTCCTCCGAGCTTATACGGTGTTCCAGCATACACCCGCTTCACTTCACTAATTACTTCTTCGATGCCTTGCGCGGGTCGTCCGCCGGGTTCACGTAGTTGATCTCGAACGGACCCATGCCGGATACCTGAATCACGGTCTCGCCCTTCGCCCAAACGAAGTGTCGCACCGCCTTAGGCGTCACAGCGTATGACCCGACCGGCAACTCACGGCCCGCCGCCGTGTCGAATCTCTCCCCTAACCCCATCCCAAACGTACCCTGGAGGACGACGATCCTCTCGTCCGTCGGGTGCCAGTGCGGCGGGACTCTGTAGCCGTCCGGTAACTTTGCCCGGATGGTGAACGGCGCCCCGGCTTTCGACCGGTCACCCTCTAAGGCGGCCATACGGGCGCCGGGGGGGAGCGAGGGCGGAGCCGGCCCCCAGTTGACCTGATCGGGAGTGACGACCAGATGGGCCGCATGCGTGCCAGTAGAGGCGCAACCATCCTTCCCCTCTTGACCGGGTTGAGCAAGACCCAGTGAGGCCGTTGCCAGAAGGGCGAGAATTAAGAGGCTCAGTTGATACTTTCTCACAGCTTTGTTTCCTCCTTAGCAGATGCATTGCGGGAACGAGTGGTGTTATTATGCTATATGTGAGGGTGTCAATGGTGAACCGCTCTGCGCCAACCGTAATATGGCGCGTAGACATCATGACTTCCGCACGGGCTCGAACGCCCCCCTCGCATCCTGCCGAGCTGATCGACGGAAAACGGGCTCGCTCTATTCGGGCTGAGCGCGAGCCTGCTTCGGTCCGCCTCGTCTCCCGGCGGTGGCCGCGCGTCGATCCATGTTCCCGGGGGTACATGGCGCTAGACGATGATTTGAGCGGGGCTAGCTCGTGATGGCTCCGGCCGTTTACCAGAAACACTTATCGAGACCACCACTCGCCTCTGTTTGGGGCGATAGGAGGCGAGATTATGAACCCGTCAAGCGCGCGCTGTATGGCCGCCCTGCTGGCAGTTTCGACCACATCGAACCCGAGCGGCGGCGCGCTGGCCGCTGATTACGAACTGATCGTAGAAAACAACCCGATCAACGTCACCGGCAGACAGAAGCTGGTCCCGCAGATCAACGGATCCGTGCCCGGTTCGCTACTCCGACTTCGCCAGGGCGAGGACGCGACGATCCGTGTTACCAATCGCCTGGACGAGCCAACATCCATCCACTGGCATGGGATCATCCTGCCCGCCAACATGGATGGGGTGCCAGGGATCAGCTTTGGCGGGATCGCGCCGGGTACGACCTTCACCTACCGCTTCCCTGTCAAGCAGAGCGGTACCTATTGGTACCACAGCCATTCCGAGTTGCAGGAGCAGGCCGGCATGTACGCGCCCATCATCATCGAGCCCACCCAGCGCGAACCCTATCGCTACGACCGCGAGCACGTGGTCATGCTGTCAGACTGGACCGACGAGGATCCGCACACGGTCTTCGCCAAGTTGAAGAAACAAAACGGGTATTACAATTTCCAGAAGCGCACGATCTCCGACTTCTTTCGCGACGTGGCCGAGAAGGGTTTGGGCACGACGATTTCCGACCGGCTCGAATGGGGCCGTATGCGGATGGACCCCACCGACATCGCCGATGTCACTGGCTACACTTACACATTTCTCATCAACGGACAGCCGCCCGGGGCGAACTGGACCGCGCTCTTCGAGCCGCGGGAACGCGTGCGGCTGCGGTTTATCAACGGCTCGGCGATGACCTACTTCGACGTCCGGATCCCCGGCCTCAGCATGACCGTGGTGCAAGCCGACGGCCAGGACGTGCAACCGGTCACGGTGGACGAGTTTCGCATCGCGGTGGCCGAAACCTACGATGTGATCGTCGAACCCAAAGAAGATCGGGCCTACACGATCTTCGCCGAGACGATGGATCGCAGCGGTTACGCCCGCGGCACACTGGCCTCGCGCCAGGGGATGAGCGCGGACATCCCGCCGCTGCGGCCGCGGCCGCTGCTCACCATGGCGGATATGGGGATGTCGCACGACACCATGAGCGGGTCGCCTGCGGAGAGCATGCCGGAGATGGACCGTGGCGCCATGATGGACGGCCAGGGGGTGCAGGGTATGGCGCACGCGGCCGTGGCCGCCGATAAGGCGAACGACATGACGGCGATGATGCACGGACCCGACGACCACGGGCCCAGCACCGACATGATTGCGATGATGCCGACGAATAGACTGAATAAGCCCGGCATCGGTCTCGAGGGTACGGGTAGGCGTGTGCTGGTGTATACAGATCTGCACAATGTCCGACCCGGTTATGACCTGAGGCCCCCCAGCAGGAAGATCGAGCTGCACCTCACCGGGAACATGCAGCGGTTCATATGGTCGTTCGACGGGAAAAAATCGTCGGAGGCGGAGCCCATCCGGCTCCGGTACGGTGAGCGTGTACGGTTCACGTTCGTGAACGACACGATGATGAATCATCCCTTGCACCTCCATGGCATGTGGAGCGAGCTCGACAACGGGGCCGGCACCTACAAGCCGCGCAAGCACGTGATCAACGTGAAACCCGCCGAGCGGTTGTCCTTCGAGGTGACCGCCGATGCGCTCGGCGAGTGGGCATTTCACTGCCACTTGCTCTATCACATGGAGGCTGGCATGTTCCGTAAGGTCATCGTCACCCAAGACGTCGCCTCCGGGTAAGCAAACCGGGGTAGGAGCGATGCTGAGCAGGGGGTGGCATCGAACGAGGCGTAGCCTCTGCGCCTCGCTACTATGGCTTGAGGTGACCAGCCTGGCAGCGGCTCCACCGCCAGCCCAGCCCCACGATGATCAGATCTTCACGTACGTGCAGGCGGAGCAGTCGGAGTACCGAGTCGCGAACGACGGGTCCGACACGTTCACCTGGGATGTGCGAGGCTGGGTCGGCGGGGATTACAACCGCTTGTTTTTCAAGACGCAAGGGGATGATCGTATCGACGGCCCCGTGGAAGACGCCGAAGTGCAGCTCCGATACAGCCGCTTGGTCAGTCCCTTTTGGGACCTGGCCGTGGGAGCGCGCTATGACGTGAAACCCGATCCCTCGCGAGCTTATGCGGTGTTCGCACTGCATGGGCTCGCACCGTATCTCTATGAAGTGGATGCGGACCTGTTCGTCAGTGAAGAGGGCGACGTTTCGGCGCGCCTTGAGGTTGAATGCCCGTTCCTGCTTACGCAGCGGCTGATCCTGCAGCCGTCGTTCGAATTAGACCTCGCCGTCCAAGAGGTAGAGGAGCTCCGTGTCGGCCCTGGGCTAAGCCAGGTTGAGCTTGGCTTGCGGCTCCGTTATGAGATCACACGCGAGCTGGCACCTTACATCGGCTTCGTTTGGGAACGGAAAGTTGGGCAAACGGCGGATCTCGCGAGGGGCTTGGGACAGGAGGTCGATACCCCAGCATTCGTGGCCGGCGTCCGGTTCTGGTTCTAACGCTTAGGAGCAAGCTTTGTTTGCTTTCGCTATTCGACTCGGACGGCAGCGCTTTTATCATTCATGCCAATCCCGACACCTTCTGCCCGGACGGACCGGTGCTTGGATGCGCGGGAGGAGACCGGGTCGCGTATGGGATCATAAAACGCGTCAGAAACGGTCCGTAATCACCCGGGTCTCTTCGAAAGGCCCTCCCACACCTCCGAAAGTGGAAGACACCGAGGTCTCCGCAGCGCCAACCGCAGGCGCACCCCTCAGATCGCCTCGAAGACGAGACTCCGATAGCGGACCAGCCCGGCCCGGCTGATCCTGGCCACGAACTCGGTGGCGCGCGCCGCGATCGGGTGGTCGATCTCGCGGAATACGCGCAAGAGGGCCGGATAGGTGGGCAGGGTGTTCCGAGTGACATCGTCGTTCACGCTGAGACGAAACCCGGTCAGGCGGGCCAGCATCCGGTAACCGGACACCGTCGAGGGCGAGAAATAATTCATCCGCCCGTAAAAACGCGAAATATCTCGGGCATAACACAAAAGCCAAGGGCCGAGCCACGGTGCCGTCCATGCCCGCGGGACGAAATCCGATAGGGCTAACCGCCCGCCCGGCGCCAATACTCGCCGCGCCTCCCGGAAAAACCCCAGGCGACTCGCGAAATGAAAAATGCACTCGACGGCCAGCACCACGTGGAAAATGCCGTCGCGATAGGGCAGCTTGCAGGCATCGGCGACCACGAAGTGCACGCGATTGCCTTGCCGCGGGGTGAAAACGCGCCGCGCCTCGGCGAGCTGCCTAGGATCGATATTGAGGCCATGCAGGGTGAGATCCGTGTGGCGTTCATCGAGCAACGCGAGGGTGCCACCCAGCCCGCAACCGACCTCCAGGAGGTGCTGGCCGTTCCCGACACCGGCGAGGCGGAGGAGCCGCTCGGACAGCGCCTCTTGGGCCGCCGCCAGCCCTTCCAGGGAATCGTCCGCCGCTTCCGGGTCTCGATAATAGCCCCAATGCACGTGGCGGGTGCCGAGCGCCCGGAGAAAGGGGGAAGCCGACGGATCGGGCGAATGGGCCAGCGCGCCCAGGATCTGGTCGAGGTAGGGCAGCCGAAGCGGGCGACCCATGCCCTCAGCGCGCATCCGGTTCGAGCAGTCGTTTCAGCGCCGCAACAACCACAGCACTGCCGATACGACGAGGCTCACGAGGAGGCCAGTCACGATCGGAAAATAGAATCGGAACCCGTCGCGCTCGATGACGATGTCGCCCGGCAGCCGGCCGAGGCCGAGCTTCAGGATCCACGGCCACAGGAGTCCCGCCACGAGCAGGATGGCGCCGAGGATGATGAGGGTCCGCGCCATAACGGCCACTAGCCACTAACGCATCGTCTCGACACCGCGTTCCGAGCCGACCAGCAAGAGATCGGCCGGGCGGCGCGCGAACACCCCGTTGCACACCACCCCGGGGATCTGGTCGATCTCGGCCTCCAGGCGCGCGGGGTCCGGGATCTTCATGTGACGGACATCGAGGATCACGTTGCCGTTGTCGGTGACGAAGCCCTGACGCCACTCGGGCTGTCCACCCAGCTTGACGAGCTCACGGGCCACGAAGCTCCGTGCCATGGGGATCACCTCGACCGGCAGGGGGAAGCGCCCCAGGACATCCACGAGCTTCGAGTGGTCGATGATGCAGACGAACAGGCGGCTCGCGGTGGCGATGATCTTCTCGCGCGTCAAGGCCCCACCGCCGCCTTTGATGAGGTGCAGGAAACGCGTGGCCTCGTCGGCACCATCCACGTACAGGGCCAGATCGCCGGCGCTATTGAGATCGACCACCGGGATCTTGTGCTTTCTGAGCAGTGCTTCTGTCGCCTCAGAGCTCGCGACCGCACCCTCGATGCGCTGCCTCACGCGCGCCAGGGCCTCGACGAACCGCGCGACGGTGCTGCCCGTACCGACCCCGATCACGCTTCCGTCTTCGATGTGGTCGAGCACGGCCTCGGCGGCGCGCCGCTTGTTCGCGTCCTGGTTCATGGTGCTCGCCTTCGGTCTGTCGGTGCTATCTTATGGGCGATGTTGAGCCACTACGTGAAATTGATCCTGACCGCGCGGGTGTACGACGTGGCCCGGAAAACACCGCTCGATCCGGCACCGGAGCTGTCGCGCCGTCTCGGCAACCGGGTGTGGATCAAACGGGAGGACCTGCAGCCGGTATTCTCCTACAAACTCCGTGGGGCCTACAATCTCATGTACCACCTCACGCCCGCGGAACGCACGCGCGGGGTGGTGGCGGCCTCGGCCGGCAACCACGCCCAGGGGGTGGCGCTCGCGGCCCAGCGCCTCGGCGTCGCGGCGCTCATCGTGATGCCGAAGACCACCCCCGAGATCAAGATCGCGGCGGTGCGGAGACTCGGCGCCGAGATCATCCTGCACGGGAACACCTATGACGACGCCTCTGAGCATGCCCACCGGCTGGAGGCGGAACGCGGTCTGTGCTTCGTCCACCCCTATGACCATCCGCTGGTGATCGCCGGACAGGGCACGGTCGGGAAGGAGATCCTGGAGCAGCACACGGGCGATCTCGACATCATCTTCGTACCGGTCGGCGGTGGCGGCCTCATCGCCGGTGTGGCGGCCTACGTGAAACACCTCTGCCCCGACATCCGGGTCATCGGCGTCGAGTGCGACGAGGCCCCGAGCATGAAGCGGGCGCTGGAGAGGGGCGAGCGCATCGTCCTGGACCGCATCGGCACCTTCGCCGACGGCGCGGCGGTGCGGCAGGTGGGCGAGGAGCCATTTCGCATCGCCCGCTCCTATGTGGATGAGGTCCTGGAGGTCGGTGTCGATGAGATCTGCTCGGCGGTCAAGGACACCTTCGAGGACACCCGTGCCATCGCCGAGCCGGCCGGCGCGCTGGCGCTCGCCGGGCTCAAACAGTACGTGGCACGCGAGCGCGCCTCGAACCAGGACCTGGTGGCGATCTTCAGCGGCGCCAATGTCAACTTCGATCGCCTGCGGCATATCGCCGAGCTGGCCGCGCTCGGCGAGCACCGCGAGGCCCTCTTGGGCGTCACCATCCCCGAGCGGCCGGGGAGCTTTCGGACGTTCTGCCATGCATTGGGGCCGCGCGCCATCACCGAGTTCAACTATCGTTATGCCGACGACCAGGCGGCGCATGTCTTCACCGGGGTGCAATTGCGCGGCGGGGTGGCGGAAAAGAACGCCTTGATCGCCGCGCTCAGCGACAAGGGCTACCGGGTGGCGGACCTCTCCAACAACGACATGGCCAAGCTGCACGTGCGTTACATGGTGGGCGGCCCGGCCGGCCGGCTCTGCGATGAGCGGCTGTTTCGCTTCGAGTTCCCCGAGCGCCCGGGCGCGCTCCTGCATTTCCTCACGCAGCTCGACGATCGCTGGAACATCAGCCTGTTCCACTATCGGAACCACGGTGCGGCCTACGGGCGGGTGCTGATGGGGTTCCAGGTACCCCCGGCACACGCGGCGGCGTTTGAGGGGTTTCTCGACGGCCTGGGCCTCGTGCACCTCGAGGAGACCGCCAATCCTGCCTACGCCATGTTTCTACATTGATCGTGCGTGCGCCGGCGCGGCACCCGCGTGATTTGTCCATGTTGAGCTTGATTGACTGACTACCCAAGGCCATGACAGGACCGACCGGGCTTCGTGAGGCGGTGGTCGCCACCGCCCGTGCGCTCCACCACTGTGGGCTCGCGGAGGGGACCTCCGGCAATATTAGTACACGCTCGGGCAGCACACGCTCGGGCGAGGGCTTTTTCATCACCCCGACCGGGGTGCCGTACGAGGGACTCGGCGCCGAACAGATCGTCGAGGTCGGGGTCGAGGGGATCGTGGCCCAAGCCGAGACCCACCGGCCTTCCAGCGAATGGCGCATCCACCGGGACATTTATCGATGCCGGCCCGAGATCGGCGCGGTCATCCACACGCATTCGCCAAACGCCACGGCGCTGGCATGTTGCCGGCTCGGGATCCCGCCGTTTCACTACATGGTGGCCCGGGCCGGCTCCACGGGGATCCCCTGTGCGCCTTATGCCACTTTCGGGACACAATTGCTGTCGGACCACGTGCTTGAAACCCTCGAGGGACGCAAGGCCTGCCTCATGGCCAACCACGGGTTGATTGCGGTAGGCCCCGATCTGGACCACGCCCTGGAGGTGGCGAGGGAGGTCGAGTACCTGGCGAAGATCTATGGCTTGGCGCTGCAGATCGGCAGGCCGGTGCTCCTATCCGCCGAGGAGATGCAGGAGGTCCAGCGCCGGTTTCGCACCTACGGTCAAGGCGACACGGGGCTTCGCGACTGATGTCCAACGTCGCACAAGACGTTGCGGTTGCATCCCGTGGCGGCCACGGTAGGCGTAAGGGAACACGCCTCTACCGATCTTGACGCGAGCGAGGCATCCGAGTAGCCAGGAGGTGTCGCAGCGGGGTACTCGGCGCCCTGCGGCGGTGCGACACCGCTCAGGTCTTCTGGCGGGTCATCCCGGTGGTGGTGTCGTCGCCGGGGGCCTTCTTGGTGTCGCCAAACTTGGTGTCAACTATCGCCTTGCGCAGCATCACCAGCTCGCGCCGCACGATGCTGCCGAGCGACTCCAGCGAGTCTTCGATGGCGTCCAGGCGCTTCACCCCGTTGGTGCCCGCTGCCGTCCCACGGTGGAGGACCGCAACCTGTGCAGACTGCCCATCCTTGGCCTCGGGCGCCTCGTCGGAGATCAGCAGATCTTCCTGATCCAGGTCGTTGGTGACTGCGGTCACGACGGCGGCGTCTATGATCCGTTTGTTCTCCAGGGAGGCGAACAGGAGGAGCCGGTCGGAGAACAGGTTGATGCGCCGCGGGATCCCCTGGGTGATGCGATGAATGAGGGGGAACACCTCGTCCACGAACTGGGGGTCGTTGTTCCAATCCACGACCCGTAACCGATGCTCGATGTAAGCCCGCGTTTCCGCCGTATCCAAGGGGCGCAGGTGATAGGCGGCTATGACGCGCTGCCGGAGCTGCACGAAATCCTGGGAGCGCATCACGTTTCGAAACTCCTTCTGACCGAGGAGAAAGCTCTGCACCAGCGAGCGCCCGTTCAGCTGGAAGTTTGAGAGCATGCGCAACTCCTCCACCGCGCGCGGGGGAAGGTTCTGGGCCTCGTCGACGAGCAGAAGCGCGCGTTTACCGAGATGCGCGCACTCTCTGAAATACGACTCCAGGGTCTTGAGGATGATGGCCTTGGATTTCGAGCGGTAGTCCAGCCCGAACTCGGCCGCCGCGACCCGCAAGAGATCCTCGGCCTCGATCTGGGTCGTCACGACGTTGGCGATGGCCACGTTCTGGCGTTCCAGCATGGACGAGAGCGCGCCCACCAGCATCGTCTTCCCGGTACCGACGTCCCCGGTGATCACGATGAAGCCTTCGCCCTGCTTGACCCCGTAGAGGAGGTAGGACATCGCTCGCTTGTGGCTGTGGCTGTTGAAGAACATCCGTGGGTCGGGGTTCAAGCGGAAGGGCTTGCCGCTCAGTTTGTAGAACGACTCGTACATGTAGATGTAGACTCTTAAATGCCGGAAGGCTGAAGTTGCCTTACACAGGGACCGTGATGGGCATATTCGTTCCCCTGCCCGCACTTGACAAGCAATTGCCCGGCCGGATCACATGCCTTCCCTAGCCGCGTGAGCATAGTGGCTCAGCGGCGGCGGGGCAAGACCCCCATCCGCCGCGGACGCGGCAGGCACACGTATCCCCGCGTGCCCGATATGCCGAGGGGCGCTTGGCGCGGCACGCGGCGATGTAGAGCCAGGGGATAGTCAGGAGGTCGGCGGAGCTCCAGACCCCCGGTGCGACCTGGGTGCTCGCCGAATAGGCCGACTGCGACGGCCGCGTCTTGAACAGGGAGGACAGCGTGGGGGTAGACCCGCGGCGACGCCTTCGAACAGCGCTTCGGGTGTAGACGGTGCCCTGAAAGCGCTCGGGATCGACGAAGTCTCCAAGAGTACCAATGGCTACCAACAGTACCAGCGGCACCTCATGCTGGGATACCGGCGGTTGCGCGATATGCGCTACTATTCGGATGACCACTTGGTCATACGGACGCTTGGTCTGCGCCGTCTGCCCGATGTCGCCACGCTGTCTCGGGGATTGGCGAGGGCGGACGCAGAGAGTGCAAAGCACCTGCAGGGACTCGTGCGGGAGAGGGTCGTGACACGGCTGGTAGCCCTCGGGCTCTCGCGCGTGATGCTCGACTTCGATGACTCGGTGATCGGCACAGGCAAATCGGCCGAGGGCAGGCAGCAAGGGTAGCCGCGTGCCCGCGCCATTCATTGGCGGTATGATCCGGTCATGCCTGATTGTCGTCGTTCAACCGGCATACCTATTACATCCATTGCGGACCCCCGGTGAAGCACGGTACGGGTATATGAAACAGGTGAGCCCTTGGCCGTGTTCGAGCTTCCATCGGTTTATCAAACAGGCGTGGCTGCCATCAAAGTGGAGAAGCAACATCGAATCACTCAACGCCGCTGGACTTCGGCGAATGAGTTGGCGCGGACACGCGCCCTAATGGAATGGACTCCACCCTCTACCTTAACGGCATCATAATGTGCCACGCTAGAAGAGGTTGTCGGTACGGTCCACGAGCTGGGGGGTTGAGGCCTTGGTCTTGCGC
>JBOIDR010000106.1:0-15030 GCA_050740695.1 Gammaproteobacteria bacterium
CGACGTTGTCCGTCGGATCACACCCAACGTTTTACAACGTCTACCTCGGAATCGAGCTAATGAACGATTTTGGGGGCGTACGCGCTAAACCCCAAAATTCAGCGGAATGAGGTCCCCGTCAACACCCAGAAAATCGAATACCCCATTCTCCGGGTCCGCCGGGGCGTCCTTGGGCATCCGGTGGAAGCGCACCAGCCGGCTCTTTTCCGGGTGCAGGCTCAATCCATACTTGCCCATTCGCTTGGGCAGAACTTCCATGAGCCGGCGGGCATCCTCTTCCAGCTCACAACCAATGATGAGTCGAGTCGCGCGGGGGGATCTCACCCCCCACGCGCTCACGGATCCGGACGTGAACCTCTCGGCTCATCCGGCTCTTATCGCCCAGCCGCCGCATGCAAAACTCGCCGGTGCGCGAACAGGCTCGGTTGCCGGCGTACCACACGCCGCAACCATTGCTCCGCCCGCCGACGATGCCTCCGCAAGCGCTTGTATTTCCTCATCGCCCACCTCGCCAAGTGTCGGTCAAGGTGCTGGAGAATCGGATAAAGGGCCGACTTGTAGTAGCGGGTGTAGTAGTTGAGCCAGCCTCGGATGATGGGATTAAACATCCGCACGAGATCGTCAATCCTCTTGTCAACCCGACAGCCAAGCCGCCAACGACGAACCGCTCGGTGGATCGCCTTCGTCGCGGCATTGCTGACCCTAGGGCTGAAGTTGACGAAGTACTTACCCCACCGATTCTTCGACCGCCTAGGCCGAAACGTGTAGTCCAGGAAGTCAAACTTCTCTTCGGGGTAATTCCCACGTCGGTCGTCGTCCTTGCAGTAGACGATCTTCGTCTTCTGTGGATGGAGTTCCAGGCCACAGTCGACCAAGCGGCGCTCAAGGGCCGCCTCACTCTCACAATGGCAGATCGCATCATCCGCAAAACGCTCGAATGGGATGTGAGGATAATTCCTCCGCATCCACGTGTCGAAGGCATAGTGCAGAAAGAGATTCGCCAATAGCGGTGAGATCACAGACCCCTGGGGCGTCCCCTGCTCCCGTGGCTCCAAAGTGCCGTCCTCCCATTGCACCGGGGCTTTCAACCACCGTTCAATGTAGAGCAACACCCAGTTGCAGTCGGTATGTCTCCGTACCGCCCGCATCAAAAGCTCGTGGTCTATGCTATCAAAATAGCGCCGGATGTCGAGATCCAGCACCCAGTCGTAGCGCCAGCATCGCTGCCTCGCCACGCCCACGGCCTCGATCGCCGACTTCCCCGGCCGGTACCCGTAGGAGTCGGGGTGAAAATGCGTCTCCACCTCCGGCTCCAGGTACGCCTTGGCCACGGCTTGGGCCACACGGTCAGAAACCGTCGGAATCCCTAACGGCCTCCTCCCACGACCACCCCCCTTGGGGATTTCCACCCGCCGCACCGGCGGCGGAAAGTAACTCCCCGAGGCCAGCCGATTCCAAAGCTTGTAGAGGTTGTTCTCCAAGTCCTCTTCAAACTCCGCAATCGATTGCCCATCCACACCCGTGCCCAGGTCGCCCCGGTGGTTCACGTGGGATTCGCTTCCGGCCCGCCAACAATGGGCTTTGGCCGGGTGGGACTTGCCTCTTCGGGCCACTGGGATACTACGATGAGTTTCTTCTTGCCGCTTGCGCGGCGCTAATCCCCTCATCTCAGGCTTAGCTCGGTACACCCCAAGCAGGAACTTGGGAACCAGTTAACGAGGCGTTTGCCCTGCGATGGAATCGTGAATCCATCGCGATCATCAGATGTCTGGCGGGCGTAATGGTACACGATGCGTACCCTACGGCTGCTGAGCGGATCGCAGCGCCACGGTGTCACCCGTAATGCACCGCTCGCACGATCTCGGCGATGGTCGCGTCCCCGGCCTCGACGCGTGCCTGGGTCACGCGCTGCAGAAGACCTATCACCGGCTCGCTCCGACTATCCGTCGGAGGCGAGCCCACCGTCCTCATCATTTCCAGCCCGCTCTCGCCATCGTGCGCTCACGCCCGCACGGCACCCCGCCATCCGAGCATAGTCTTCCTCACACGAGCCGGGCCAAATCGCAGTAGGGCCCTCATCAATAACACGGCAAAGGCCCGGCGCGGGACGATTCGAAGCGAGGCATAGCCGAGCGACACCCGGCGCCAGTGCCGGTCGAGCTCCTCGTGCCCGAAATCGGAACCCACCCCGTCCAGATAGATCATGACGGTTTCCCGGGCGAGGGCTGCGTGCCCGCTCGCGAGGTTGTCGCTCGCCAGGTGCACGCTCACGATGGCGGGGTCGAGGCCCAGGTAGCGCATCTCGTCCACCACGCTCATATAGAACGCCCCGAGCCCACTCAGCTCGATGGCGAGATTGAGGCCCAGGATCTCGGGCAGGAAGGTACGGGGGAATTGGGAGATGGCGAGGAGGTAGGCGGGCAGATCGAAGAGCGAGGCCCAAAACCCCGGCCAGGCGATGAACTCCGCGGAGGTCAATTCCGGCAGCCGGATCCCCTCGCCTTCCAGGAGGCGACGAAAGATGTTCGCGTGGTTGTGGTCGGGATCGCCGCCGCCGATCTCGTCCGTATAGATAGCGAGAAGGCGAGCGGCCACCGGCGCGTGGCGGCCATCGAGCCAGGCGGCCTTCTGCAACCAACAGCCGTCCACGAGCACCAGCGGCGCGAGCCGGGTCAGGAGCCATCGGTATTCCTCGCGGTCGAGGCGCGGCGGCGGGACGAACGGCCGGTACGCCGCGACCGCGCGATGGTGAATCGCATCGATGCGCGCTTCCAAGACACCGGGGCTGTACGGGAAGAACCAGAGGTCCTCGCCGCGCATGGGCCCGCGCAATGCCCTGGCGGTCTTTCTCAGGCATCGCTGCACCAGCGACCGGGCGGCCGGCAGTTCCTCGGGGTAGCGCTCCGGATCGAGCAGTCGATGGAAGAGGACCCTGGGGTCTTTGCTACCGGCGCTCTTCCCGGCAAGCATTTTTTTTTGGATTTTATCGGCAGCCGGCGTGGCGTGGAAGCCGCCCGGCGGCCCCGCGGGTACCGGCACCGGCCGTTCGCGGATCGAGGACTTACACTCGCCCAATCCCCCTATCCACTCCACCAGGGTAGCGATCTCGTCGTCGCGAAATACCCGGTACATGGCGCCCCCGGGCGAAAGCGATGCGAGAAAACGGCTCTTAAGAGGCGCCGCCGGGTCCACGAGATCGGACGCGGCAAGGGCATCCAGGAGCCCCCCGAGGTCCGCCCCCGGCGCCAGCCAGTCCTCGATCCGCCGATCGCCCAGGGTCTTATCGCGGTGCTGGCCGAGGGCATAGGGCCGCTTGGTTTCCAAGATCGCCAGGACCGCGGCATGACGGTCCGAGCTCCGGCGCGTTTCCCATGCCTCGATGGCGGATCGACAAAGCTCGCGCTCGGCCAGGAATTGGGCCAGGAGCCCATTCCGGACGCGATGCCACGCATGCTCGACCCCCTGCCGGCCGAGAGCCTCCCGGGCGGTTTCGAGGTGGCCTTCGACCAGCGTGGAGATCGGTTCCAAGCCGGCGTCGTGAGGGATCCCCGGACCCAGAAGCGGTCCGAGGGATGCGTCGGCCCGGATCGCGGGCGGGCAGCTCCCGGCCATCAACGCCCGAAAGGGCAGGAGCCCGAGGGCCTGGCCCAAGAACATTCCGAGGAGCTCCGGAAACAGGCCCTGGGGAGATCGTGAGATGGCCAGCCAGAGAACCGCCGGCAGGAAGGCCGCATCGAGCAGAGAGCCATCGCGCACGAAGGCGTCATCCATGACCTCCGGCAACCCGATCCCCTGCAGAACCAGCAACCTGCGATAGCCCTCCCGTACCCGCCGGGCACCGCCATCGGCATGGTAGCGAAACAACAGGGCGAAGGGCCGCCGATGGACGGTGGCGGTCCCGGCCACAGGGGCGATCCAGGACCCGTAGGTCAGGGCGACCGGCGCATATTGCCTGAGCAGGTACCGGAACCCCGGAGCTTCGATCGACCCCAGCTCCATCCGCTCGCGCAGCGGATCGAAATAGCCAAGGGAAGGGCCGGCGAGCGGCGGAGGGGACTCGAAGAGGGCCTCGGTTTCTGCAAATCGCGCCGCCTCTGCCAGCCGATCCCGAGCGAGGTGGCTCGCGAGCCTGCGGATCGCGCCATCCTCCTCGCCCTCTAGGAGCTCGTGAAAGGACAGCGGCCATTCGCTCTGCATCACGACAGGCGCATGTACATCCCGATCGCCCCTGATCCGCGGATACCCGGGCCCCGCCCGGCGGGTTTCCGAGCGGAGATCCGAGCACTCGGGGGCACTCGGGGGCCCTGCTATCGACTGGGAGGGCATGATCATGATATGATTCGAAAAGTCCTGAGCAACGAGGCCCACCGCAACATCTGACGGTCGACGCCGCGAGTGGCACGGCATCGTGATCCCGTCCGTTCCGCTCCGCCGGTGCCACGTCCCGGTGAGGGCTCGACGGGCCTATCCTATCGGAAGCAGACAAATGGCTGGTAGTGCCCAAAGCGGCCTGGCGCAGCGGCTCTCGCGCTTGGAGAACCACCTAGCACACGAGAACCCCGTCTTGCTCGATGTAGTGCGGAGCTTCCGGACGCTCGACCGCGTCGGCTATCGCCTCGGCGTGCTCGATCCGGACGAGTCCTACGCCACGCGTGTCCCGTGGTGGCCGCTGATCGCGGTGCTCGGCACCTTCTCCTCGGGAAAGTCCACCTTTATCAACGACTTTCTCCAGTACAAGCTGCAGCTCACCGGAAATCAGGCGGTCGATGACAAGTTCACGGTCATCTGCTACAGCATCGACGCCAGCCACCGGTCGCTGCCGGGACTCGCGCTCGACGCCGATCCGCGCTTTCCGTTTTACAACATCAGCCGCGACATCGAATCGGTCGCTAGCGGCGAGGGCCGTCGGGTCGATGCTTACCTGCAGCTCAAGACCTGCCGTAGCGCCGCCCTGCGAGGCAAGATCATCATCGACTCGCCCGGCTTCGATGCCGATCTGCAGCGCACCTCTACCCTTCGGATCACCGATCACATCATCGATCTCTCGGATCTGGTGCTGGTGTTCTTCGACGCCCGCCACCCCGAGCCGGGGGCGATGAAAGACACCTTGCAGCACCTCGTCGCGGACACGATCAAGCGCCCTGATTCCAGCAAGTTCCTGTTCGTCTTGAATCAAATCGACGCGACCGCTCGCGAGGACAACCCGGAAGAGGTGTTCGCCGCCTGGCAGCGCGCCCTGGCGAGCGCCGGGCTCACCGCGGGGCGCTTCTATCGGATCTACAACCTAGAGGCGGCCAATCCGATCGATGACCCGAACCTTCGCCGCCGTTTCGAGGCCAAGCGCGCGGTCGATATGGCCGGGGTCCTGGAACGCATGCAGCAGGTCGAGGTCGAGCGGGCCTACCGGATCATCGGCGTCCTGGAAATGAGCGCCAAGGCCATCCAAAGCGAATTGGTGCCCCGCCTGCGCGCCGCGCGGCAGCGATGGAAACGCCGCGTCCTCTGGATCGATGGGCTCATCTACGGCTCGATCATCGGCGTATCGGTGGCCGTGCTCGTGGCGGCAGGGGGATGGCAAGGCCTCGCTGCGGCCGTGCCCTGGCCGGCTCCCGTCCTCTGGGCCATGGGGGGCATGGGCGTCTTGTTGCTCCTTTATCCGCACATCGTCGTGCGTCGCCTCTGCGCCCGCTCCGTGCTGCGCACGCTCACGCGGGAACCTGTCGCTCCCGAGCTGCGCGAGGCACTGATCAAGGCGTTTCGCAAGAACACACGCTTGAGGCATGGCCTCTTGCGCAGCGAGCCCATCGGCTGGGGGCGTCGCCCCAAGGGCTACATCGCACGTGTCCAGGCCGACGCGGACCGCTACGTCCAGTCCTTGAACGATCGCTTCGCGAGCCCTTCCGGCCCGAACGATGGAGCGCGGACAGACGCGGGCGAGATGTCAGGCAACCAGGAGGAAGGGCCGGGACACCCGGCGCTGTATGCGCCGAGTGCACTCGAACTCTCCGCGATCCCGCAGGTCGTCGGCGGCGAGGGATCGGCCGAAAACGATCAATTAAACCGCCGGCCCGGAGAAGCGCAGAGCGCCGCAGTCGAGCACCTGCCACGGCGCCGCGTCATCCATTTTGAGGAGCCGCCCCCCGTCAGGACGCGGGACTAGCCGGCGCGGCGGCGCGCGCCCACCGCTCCGGTCGTCTTTACTCGTCCTTGGCGGCGGTGATCTCGCCGAGTTGCCGTTCGAGCTCCGCCTTGAGCTTGCCAAGCTCCTCTTGATTTTGATAGCCACTAGGGGCCTTTTGCTGCTTGGCGATCATGGCATCGACGTTCTTCAGCGCGGTTCGGATCTCCTGCTCGGATTGTCCACCGCAACCACCGGCCAAGGCGAACACCGCCGCCAAGGCAACCCTACCCTTATCGATGTTCGGCATGTCGTTGATCCTGTCCACTACCTACCACCGCAATCGGACCCCTCGCGGGTCCGCACCTGACGATTAGACGACCACTGCCCGGCACCGTTCGGACCGGTGCCGGGGGCAGTGTCGTTTTTCCGGAACTACGCGCCTACGGCAGGCTGAACGCGCTCAGCACACCGCCCAGGCGGGTATACGAGCTCAGGCCCTTGTAAGCCCCCACCGCACCCAGCCCCTCGGTGTCTTCGATGAGACCGGCCGCCATCCCGATGCCGGCCCAACCGCCCACCCCGGACAAGATGCCGACATACTGCTTGTCCTTGTGCATCCAGGTGTTGACGTTGCCGATGATCCCGGACGGGGTCTTGAACTTCCACAGGAGCTTGCCGGACTTGGCATCGACACACTTGATGTAGCCGTCGAGCGTCCCGTAGAACACGACATCGCCGGCGGTCGCCAGGACCCCGCTCCATACCGAGAACCGCTCCGGCACCGACCACTTGATCTTGCCCTCACCCGCATCCCAGGCGACGAAATTACCCAGGTTGCTGGTCCCATCACCCGTGACCTTGCCCGCCGCATACATGTTGAGCACCGCATTCACATACGGCTGGCCCGCGGTGTATTCACCGCCGCTCACCGGCTCGTAGTCCATGCACAAGTGGTTGGTGGGGACGTAGAACAAACCGGTGCGCGGGGAATAGGCGGCCGGTTGCTGGTCCTTGGTGCCGAGCGCCGCGGGACAGACGTTCTGGGTGTTGACGTCCTCGCCGCCCTTGTGGGTGCTGTACTTCGCCACCGTCTGGGGACGGCCGGTCTTCATGTCCACGTGCGTGGCCCAGTTGACCGACGGGTCATATTTCTCGGCCACCAGGAGCTCGCCCGTCTCGCGGTTCAGGGTGTAGCCGAAGCCGTTGCGGTCGAAGTGCACGAGGGCCTTGACATCTTTGTCCTTGACCTCGATGTCGGTCAGGATCATCTCGTTGACGCCGTCATAGTCCCACTCGTCATGGGGCGTCATCTGATAGACCCACTTGGCGATCCCGGTGTCGACATCACGCGCAAAGATCGTCATGGACCACTTGTTGTCGCCGGGGCGCACGACCGGGTTCCAGGTGCTCGGGTTCCCCGAACCGTAGTACATGAGGTTCAGATCGGGATCGTAGGAAAACCAACCCCAGGTCGTACCGCCACCGATCTTCCACTGCTCGCCCTGCCAGGTCTTGAGGCTCGAGTCCTTGCCGACCGGCTTGCCGAGCTCGGTGGTCTTTTCGGGATCAATCAGCATCTCGGCGTCGGGACCCACGCTGTAGGCCTTCCACGCGAGCTTGCCGTCCTCGATGTTATAGGCGGCTATGAAACCGCGCACCCCGAACTCGCCGCCGCTGATGCCCGTGAACACCTTGTCCTTGATGACGTGCGGGGCATTGGTGTTGGTCTCGCCCTTCTTAGGCTCTCCGTTCTTGACCGACCAGACCTTCTTGCCGGTCTTGGCGTCTAGCGCCACCAGTTCCGTGTCGGCCTGCTGGAGGAAGATCTTCCCATCACCGAACGCTACCCCCCGGTTCACCGTATCACAGCACATGACCGGCACGGTCTCGTCCTGGTTCTGGATCGGAACGTACTCCCAGACCACCTCCAGAGTGTCCAGGTTGATGGCGAAGGTATTGTTGGGAAAGGGCGCATTCACGTACAGGGTGTCATGATCGAGCCCCGTGGCGCTGCCAGGCAGCACCAGGGGTCCGCCCTCATGGCCTCTCAGGACACCGGTCGAAAACGTCCAGGCAGCCTGCAGCTTGTGGGCGTTTCCGTTGTCGATCTGGTCGAGCTTCGAATATCGGGTACTGCCGAAATCGCCGTTCGGCATGACCCAGTAATCATCGTCTTCCAGGAGCTCCAACAGCCCTTCGTTGGCCAGGGCCGACGCCGGTATCGCGGCCACCACCGCCGCCAACGCCAAGGGTTTCAGTAGGGTTCTTCTCATGACCTCCTCCTCGCGATAGGTTTAGCTTCGATCTCTCAATCGTTCTGACCCCGCACCCCGAGATCGCGAAGATGCCGGGGGTAGAAATACCCGGGGCGCCGCGCCCGGTGCTGCATGGTCGCGACTACCCTGTGTGCACCTCAATGAGACCGCGCCGATCGGCAGGGCTGTCTTTGCGGAAAATTATCACGGATCTCAACCGCTCGGCAAGAGAGCGGCCGATGCCGGCACGGCGGACCCGTGTTCTACTTGACTACTGGCGGTGGGACTACGGGCGGTGGGACTGCCGGCGGTGGGGCAACCGGGAGCGCTTCGATCGCCCGACGCCCACGAAGCAGGATCGCGCCGCGCGCTCTTCGGCCTCCGCCAGGCGCTGGACCAGCTTCCGCCCGCGCGCGGAGTCGCGAAACAGCCCTCCTCGCTCCCCGGGCATCGATTTGAAGCCCCTGAAGGTCGTCGCCTCCACGAACTCGTCATAGGACAGCGCCGCCGCGACGGCATCGACGGCGCACGAACACGCATAGAGGTTGTCGAGCGTCTGGCCACCATGCGCTCGCATGCAGGTCAGCACCTGGTCGACACGATCGAGCGTCGGAAAGTCGTTGGCCTCGACGCCTATGCCCGGGGCCATGAGCCAGACCGCCAGCACGACCCTCGCCACACCCACCTTCCGCGGGCGCAGCAAAAAACGGGAGCGCCGCCATCGCCACCGGGCGGCCGTGGTGCGGAAAGCGAGCAAGCGTCTCAGCCGCAGGCGGACTTGAGCAGCGCCGACACGGCTCCCTTGGCTACCAGATAATCGACGATCTTCCTGACGGACGTATCGAGAGACTCGACACCGGTATCGACGACGATCTCGGCCACCTCCGGCTCCTCGTAGGGCGCCGATATCCCCGTAAACTCTTTGATCTCCCCGGCCCGCGCGCGGCGGTAGAGGCCCTTCACGTCGCGCGATTCGCAGACCTCGACCGAGCAGCGGCAGTAGATCTCGATGAAATCCCCCGCCGCGACCAGGTTGCGCGCCCGGTCGCGGTCCGCCCGGTAGGGGGAGATGAAGGCCGTGAGACCGATCACCCCGGCGTCCATGAAGAGCTTGACGACCTCTCCGATGCGGCGGATGTTTTCCACCCGGTCCTCCGGGGAGAACCCGAGATCGCCGCACAGCCCATGGCGGATGTTGTCGCCATCGCATACATAGGTGTTGCAGCCCATGGCGAAGAGCCGCTCTTCGACGGCATGGGCGAGGGTCGATTTCCCCGATCCCGACAGCCCGGTGAACCAGAGGATCACGCCCCGGTGCCCGTTGCGCTCCTCGCGGCGGAGGCGGGTGATGGTGGCGTCGTGCCACACGGTGTTGGTGCTCTTGAGCGCTGTGACCTCTGTTGCATCGTTCATGGATGGATCGTTCCTTTCGTGGTGGATTGACATGAGGAGATTCGGGGCCGCGAAATCCTGCGGGCGGGCGGTCCCAGGAAACGACTTAGCAGAACTTAGGCCACAAGGCCCAAGACCCCCTCGGATCGGCCTCACGAATCATACTTGCCTCAGTCGTATTTAATGTACTTGAAGCGCGGGTCGTCCGGGGTGCCTTCGAGCGCGCTCTCGGCTTCTTTGGCCGGCTGCCATTGGATAACCTCCTCGATCTTCCTAGCAAGCTGGAAGTCCTTGTTGGTGACCCCCTTGGCCGCGTGGTTCATGAGCTTCACGATGACGAAGGCATAGGACACCGTGAGGTCCGGGTGGTGGAACGCGGCCTCCGCGAGATGGCCGACGGCATTGACCACCATCAGTGTACCCTTCCAACCCGAGGTCTTGTATTTGCGCCGGATCCAGCCTTCCTCGTAGTACCAGTGCGGCAGATCTTCGGCGAGCCGCTGCTTGATCTCGTCCTCGCTGTAGGTCTCCTCGTGTTTTCTAACCCGCCAGCTCATGGTAGTCCTCCACAACGGTTGTTACGCCCGGCCGTCATTGTAGACCCATCCGCCGGGATCCGGGTACGGATGTCGAGCACGGCGTCCGGATCGATCGCGCCTTGCCGCCCGCGGTCTCCGCACAGCGCGCCACGAAACCCGAGATAGTCGGGTGCGAGCGCCAAGAGCGGGCCGATGTCGGCCGCGACTAGCGATCCGGCCAGCCCCGTTTGGAGCCCGAGCCCTCGCGCGACCTCCACGAAAGCGTGCAGCTCCTCACCGCGTCGGCAAGCGCGGAGTCCCCGACCCAACTTGTCGCAGGTGTCCAGCATGACGCCATGGAGCCCTTGTCTGGCGATCTCGGCCAGATCGGTGGTGAGGTCCGCCTCCCGATCGGCGAACAACACCACGACTATCGTCGTCCCGGTGCGGGCCTCCGCACCGAGGGTGCGTAACACCTCTTTACGCCACCCCGGGCCGAAAAGCCCCACTTTCACGATATCCACGCCCGCCCTTCGGACGACTCGCACCGCATCCCGGACGAGCGTCGGGTCCGGGGGCAGATCGCCAGTCGCGGCACTCACTGTCCTCCGCCCCGCCACGAACCCGACGGTCTCACGGACGAGCGCGACGGGCAACGCCCCCAAGACCCCCCGGGCGGGGGCCTTGAGGTCCACGACATCGGCGCCTGCGGCCATGACCACCCGTGCCTCCTGCACGGACGCGACGCTCGCGAGGAACCCCGTCATGATTTATATCACTTGTCTCGGGCTTCCCGCACCGCCGCCTCGCGATGCATCGCGATGCGTGCCATCAACCATCCCCAGGCCTCGCGCTCGCGTTCACCGGCGGTCTTGTCCACCGCCGTCCGGAGGTATGTGATCTCTCGATCCACCTTCTCCGCGGGCAGGAGGTGCAGGCGGCTCACCAGGATGGCCGCTTCGACCACCGCCGCCTGGGCGCGATTGAACCCCCGGAACGGCCGGTGCTGTTGCCGATGACGCACGGCGCAGAGAAACCTCGGCCGTTCTTCATCCGGTTCCTCGCGCCACACCTCGACCTCGAGATGGGCGAGCGTATCCGTGAGTCTCACCGCATCGACCACCGCGGCCGGCAGGGTCGGCCACTCGAAACGACCGGTCAGACACCCGGCGATGATCGCCACGTTGTCGGTGAGATTGATCACTGCCTGGCGGCTGCGCGCCAGGTTGTCCAAGGTCGTCGAGGGACGAAACGGGGCGAGCACCACGTCCTCGCCCGACTCGCGGTACCCCATGGGCACGATGTGCAGGGACCGATCGGCGTTGCGAGTGATGATCACGGCCTCGTAGATCACGGCACCTCCCGCCTGCGACTGCCGGCCTTCAAGGTCGTGCCCTCGGGTTTGTAGGCACGCGGGCTCGCGGTGTCGTGGCCTACCGCGGGACGCACGCCGAGCCCCATTTGCGCGGCTCGTCCTGTATACACGGCTTGCCGAGCTGCCGGGCGATCTGAGCCCGCCCGAGCTCGACCCCCAGGTAGAACGCATGGGGGGCATCACCTTGCAGCAAGCCCAGTCTGGGGTAGAGGTCAAAGGGATCGGTCGCGGTCGTCATAACGTCGCGATTATAGACGTGGATGCCGGCCGCCGGGACGTTCACGCGGTAGCCTGGCTCGCGGATCTCGTGGAGCTACATCGTGGTCGCCGCAGCCGTCGTTCTGGCACTGGCTGTCGGCCTGATCTTCATTGCCGTCGGCGAACCGCCGACGACACCCCCGGCCAAGCGAGCGAGGTCGAACCCCTGATCGCGCTCCTGCGAAAGCGGGAGGCCACCGAGCGCGAGGTGTGCGGGCTTTTGGCCAGCGCCCAGACTATGGGGTTCACGGTGGGCGACGTTTCCACCTTTCTGCCTTAGGCGCGTTGCCCCTCTCCCAATCGACGCCGCATCTCGTCGCTCGATATGCCCCCCTCTGTGCGATGACGGGCTCGCGAACGCTCGATGAGTGCAATAAACATAGCATTAGTGCTCAGAGACATCGTCTCCAGGTCTACGCTTCCTATTGGCACCAGGGCCGCAATCGGTATCCCATCGCTCGTTACGATGACCGGTTCCGTCTCGATCCTCACGAGTACCGTGGTCAACGGCGTAGCATACCTCATCAGCCGTAGCGCCGCGCTCGGCACATCGATCCACGGCATGCTGGTCCGGCGGATAGATTTCATGAGGCTTTTACGGGCCGGCTCGTAGGGAGAGTCGAGCATGGACACCCGCCTATGCACCTCGCGGGCGACACGGAGTAACGCCTCAAGCAGTTCGGGATCAATATCGAGATCGCCTTTGTACTCGGCGACATTGCGCTTGTTGTGGGCGGTCGAGCACCCGCCATTGCTCTTCCGGTAGATCCAGCGTGTGCTCCAAGCACTGGAATACCAGGTATCGATTGTCTGACCGATACCCGTGCCAGCGCGGTGCCGCGAGAGCGAGTGCATGCGCCGCGTTGTACGCCAGGTCGAAGCGACTCTCGGGCTCAAGCTCTTCTTGGCAGCATCATCGAGGCGCGCCTTGCCGGAGCGGAGAAGACCTTCAATGTCCGCCTCGGTCGCCGGTTCCGCCTTCAGCTTCTTGATGGGCACGAGATTATCAAGCTGCAGCATTGGCATGTGTATCTCCAATCAGCACGATATTCTTGCCCGTCAGCACCTTGCTCATGGATGGATTGCCGCCGGGCGAACTCTTTGACGGTATAGAGCATTGGGTTGACCTTTCTTTGGAGTTTGCTGTTCCGCGGGTTCCAACGCAGAGTACAGGTCCTCCAGCGTGAGCTCCTGGGCGACTACCAGCAGATCGATATCGCTCGCGGCCGTGGCAGTTCCCTTGGCGATGGATCCGTAGACCAGCGCGAGCGTGATCCGATGACACAGCGGCATGAGCGCAGCCCGCAGCGGCTCGGCCAAACCCACCCGTCTTGACGATGATGCTTTGCAGCTCGTAGTAGATCGGAGCCTCCGCATTGGCCTGATAGTGTCGTTGCCGCCCGATCGACCGGCTCGTAACCAGGCCACAAGCGCGCGAGCTCGCGCTGGACCGCGCCGGACCCGGAGCCGGTCAGTCCAATCAGCTCATTCGCGAAGAAGCTTCGCTTTGGCTGACCGTAGAGAAACCCGAGGACACGCTGCTGGGTGGTAGTAAACAGCGCTTCGCCCAGCGTCGTGCGCGCAAGCGGCTGCAGTTGCCCCCGCATCGAGCGGCGACCGGAAGACCGGGTCTTGACTGCCACGTTGCCCATTTAGGGCATAATAATTCCCTATTTGGGCATATTGCAAGCCGGGGCACCAGCAATCGGACCATAGATCGATAGATCGATGCGGTTCTCTTCGTTGACCGCATCCTGCGGGGCTAACCGGCGCACAGACAGCAAGCGCAGCGCCCCTGTTTGTGCGTCCGTTTTTGACGCGCTTGTTCAGCCCCTGACCGCCAGCACAGCCGAGTGCATCATGCCGCAACCTCAAGCAACACTTCAGGATGACGCTCGGCGATCTTCAGAAGCGTCTGGGCCGCGCCAGAGGGCTCGCGCCGGCCCTGTTCCCACTGCTCTAGGGTGCGCCTCGAAACGCCAAGGGCTTCTGCAAACTGTGCTTGGGAGAGCCCGCTCTTCAGCCGCACGCGAACTACGCGAGAGCTCGGCTCGACTTTCGTGCGTTTGCCTCCGCCCGCCTTAATCTCTCGTACGCCGTCTAGGACTTCTTGCCACACATCACGGTCGGCCTCGAACTTGGCCAATGCCTTTCCAGCAAGCTTCTTACCCATTTCGAAATGCCTCTAACAACTGTTTCAGAATATGCGCGGGGATCTCGTCGCGCTTGGCCTTGGCATAGATCGTCAACATCCAGAGCTCGTTTGGTTCGTACCGTACGAAATGAATGACACGTAGCCCGCCGTGCTTGCCCATGCCCGGCCGCGCCCAACGTAGTTTCCGAACGCCACCCGAGCCGGGAACGACCTGACCGGCCTCTGGGCTTTGCATCATGAACTGCTGCAGTTCGGCGTACTCATCGTCGTCCAGATACAAGGGACAGACTCGCTCGAATGCGGAGGATTCGATGAATGTGAACATTCGGAGAAACTATACGCCGTTGGCGTATAAAAAGCAAGATCGCCTCCCAACGGACGCGACGGTGCTGAGGTAGGGGCTCAGCCCGTGTCGGATGCGGTGAACAGAGGGAATCGCAGCGCTCGCGTCACTCCCCTGGCGGCAATATATGGGACGCTCTCGCCACGCCAATCCTCCGGATAGAATCCCTCGCCTCTTGAACGCCTGGAAACTGGGATGAGGCCAGTCGGCAACCTGCCGAACCCATCCGTGTTGTATCGGGTTCCAATGGACATCATCCACGTGCCGGTTGAGGTCGCCTTGATCACGGATGAGATGTTCCCAGAAACGGCGCTGCCATAGACGGCGTTCGCCCCGCTTGGCGCGCCGGTGCGAAACGCACTCCTTTTTCGATTGCACGGGAAAAGTGTCCCTTGATCAGATTCCAGCGCATAAAACAATCCGTATCGCCAAGCGGCAGCGTCCAGACCTTATGTAAATGGTCCGGCGGAGTTACGACTGCTTCCATGTGTGTTGACGGGGACCTCATTCCGCTGAATTTTGGGGTTTAGCGCGTACGCCCCCAAAATCGTTCATTAGCTCGATTCCGAGGTAGACGTTGTAAAACGTTGGGTGTGATCCGACGGACAACGTC
>JBOIDR010000107.1:0-14922 GCA_050740695.1 Gammaproteobacteria bacterium
TTTGATCCTCTTCGGCAGCGACCCACGTGCCTCCCACATCGCCGCCGCTCTGACATCGCGCCCTCGACCCAACCGATCGCGCCCGCACTTACCACCAAAATCACGCGCTTTTACAGCCCCGTCAACACCCTTCTCATGGAGCCGCGCGCAGAGCCGGAGGATAGCTTCCAGCTCGCGGCGCGCGTCCTCGGAAAGCGCCTCCGGCGTGTCTTGCCGCATGAACGGCGGCAGGAGGATGCTCTCCATGTTGTCCATCACCAGCAGCGTGGACTGCTCGGTAAGCGCGCGCTCGACGGACAGGATGGCCTTTTCCAGATCGTCAAACATGGCGACGGAGTAACCCGGCACGAGCTGGCGGCCGACGGCATCGAGCACCGCTTTGACATTGCTGTGCGTCTCGACCGAGACGAAGGCGGCACGGCGTACCTGGTGCGAGCGGACCATCCAGCGGGCGAGCTCGGCGGCGAGCGCCGTCTTTCCTTCGCCGCCCTGGCCGCGCACGACGACGTAGCGTTCAACCCGCAGCAGCCGCTCAAGTGCGAGCAGCTCGCGGCTGCGGCCGATGAAGCCGGTCTCGGGCGTATCGGGCAAATCGCCGAGACGGTTCTTGAGCCCGGTCTGGAAGTCCTCCTGCGTTTGCTTCGCCAGCGTCTCGCGGAAGAGCTGCGGGTCGTCCTTCTCCTGGAAGAGCACGGGCACGAACCAGTCCTAGAGCCGCAGCTCGCCCGCGCCGAATATGCGGCCGCGGAAGGTGTCGTCCTTGAGCTGGCGCTGACCTTCGAGCATGGCGTCGCCCACACGTTTGCCATCGGCTAGCGCTTCGTAGAATGCCTCGACGAAGCGGCGTGCGGTCTCGACGAGTACGCTGTGGCTCATGGCCACGACGGAGGCCACGCCGACCTTCAGCAACTCGGAGGCGATGGACTCGGACGCCTGCTCGGCCTGCGCGGTCTGACAGGCTTCGAGGAAGACGAGCGGAATGCGGTGATCGCGCAGCAGCGGTCCAAGCTGACGGCGCTTCTCGAGCTTGCCGATGTCTTCCGGGTTCTCGAAGCACAGCCCGCCGAGGCCGACACGGCGGTCATAGATGCCGTGGCCGTCGAAGTGGACGACGTGATACGGTTCGCGGGCGCGGCGGCGCGGTCGATCTCCTCGCGCAGAGCGGGCAGTGTGGGCGGGCTCTGCACGTGGAGGCGCACGAGGCCGCCGAGGTCTTCCATCGCCTCGACCAGCGGCAGCGCGCTGGAGCGGTGATCGATGTAGCCGCAGGCGTCGTCCTCCGGACGGGCGGTGACGAGCAGGATGCGGATGGGCGTGGCGACGACCGAAACGTCGAGCGGCCGCGTATTCGGCAGGCGTCGGCGGACGCGCATGGGTTTCCCTCCCTGGAACAGGAATCCGTCGCCGTCGTGGAGCAGCTCCCACGGCAGACCGAGCAGGAGCGTGGCAGCTTCGCGGGCGGCATTCGCCTCAGCCTCGGGTGCGCCGGCTTCGAGCGCGGCATCCACGTGGACGGAGAAACGGCGGCCGGCATGACCGTCGCGATCCGCGCCCAGGCGTTCATGACGTTCGCCGTGTGCGCTCCGGGTAGCGCCGCTGCCTGCAGGAGCTGTCCCCATTTCACGAGGCTCTCCTCGACCTTCCGCGCGCGATCCCGGAAATACTCGCTCGGCCAGATGGCGTATTTTTCCAGATACCAGCGCAGGTCCTCCGCCTCGATCGGTCCGAGCGGCGCGACGAACCGTCAGCTCTGCGCGCTGGCAACTTCACGCTGCCCCGGCGCGGCAGGCTCATAGACGAGCCGGGCGCGAGCCGAAGCGCGGCGGACACCGTCCCGCTCGTGGAACTTCAGATCGGTGAGCTCGATCACGAGCTCCTCCAGCGGCTCGGCCTTCGGCTGCGGTGCGAGGGGAACATCCGCAGGAAGCCGTTTGCCCATTGCGACGAGGATCGCGTTCAGCGCCGCGTCGATCCCACCCGCGGCGCTGCTCACCGGGATGTAGAGCGGTTCCTCCCCGAAGAATTTTTCCAGCACGCCGAGCTTGGTGCCGTTCAGGGAAAGCGGGATGACCGGGAACTCCTCCCTCCCGCGCTGTTTCCGCCGAAAAAAGAACTGCAGCAACCGTTGCAAGAGATTCAGGCGAACCGCCCGCTGCTGCACTGCGAGTGCATACCGCAACTCTTTGCCTACCCACTCCGACTGCAACGAAGCCGGGCTAATCACCACCGCGTAGGTCGACGCTTCCTCGATGGCTTTCTGGATCTCCGGCCAGAGCGGATCACCGCCGCGCAGCTCGCGCGAATCGATCCACCCCTTCTGGCCGTGGAGTTCGAACGCCTCGCGGAGCTCGCGCACGAAGGCGTCGTTCTGCGGCTGTGGGAGATGAAGAGCTTGCTCATGGCCGAATGGCAATTACTTAAGAACCCATTGTATTACCGCTATATGTGCAATGGTTAAAATGATCTCCGTCATGCCAGCGAAAGCTGGCATCCATATGTGCCTTCCAACGCCGCACTGTTCGCTGGGGTGACGGGATCCGGGAGGTCGTCACGATTTTGGGAAGGTATGCCCGCGTCTCCCGGGAACAGGTCACGATAAATCATGGAGTTATCCCTTAGGTAAGCACCATTCTGCTCACGGCGCTGTTGGGTCGGGTGGAATTCTCCTTTTCACCTTCATGCCGCGTAGGCTAACCAGGAGAAGGTTGCGGCGTCAATCGAGGGGATACACTGAGTGAGGCAGTCCGGTGCCGGTTCACCGGAGTTGAAGCGGCAGGTTCAAGGCGATGGAGGAGGATGGAGAACGTCAATTGCTTCGATTGTCGGCCGGCAAAAGCCGAGGGGTTTGAGCGCGCTCTCGTGCGCCAAGTCGCGCATGAAGCCGGGGAGGGATAGTGACCTCGTAGGAAATTTCAAAGCTAGCTTGTCAGGCGCCTGCACCCCGGCATCACCGTCCTCGAGGCCCACCGCGAGGGCTACACGCCCCCATTCACGTCCGGCGGGCTTCATCAAACCCGAGCAGGTGGTCTTGATCGAAACGGGCGAATTGCGCGATTGTCTTGTGGACCGCCGCACATCCGCTTATTCGAGCACCCAACGGCCGTGCGCTTTGATCTCGTCGTACATGGCGTCGGGAGGCAAATCGACTCCATTCGGCCACTGCACCGTACCCAATTCGACTCGCACCTGACGGAATACGGCCTCATCGCGCAGTGGGGCAAACATGGTGCCGACGATTCCGGTGCTGCGCAGCAACGCGCTCATTTCGACCTCACCCGAACTACCGTCTACAAACGTAACGCGCAGGCGAAATTCCGGCAAGGCGCTCACCGATGTAACGCGCCACGGGACGGTATGCCGAATCGCCGGGACTATTTCAGGGGTTCTATCCCCTTCGGCGGCTGCATTTGACTGCATAGCTTCCAATCCTCCATCAATTCATCTCGGTGTTCGTCCGCCCATTCCAGCACCAGAGCCAAGGCGCGTCGAGGCAGGGAGCCGCGAATGACGCGAAGTTTGACTAAATCGATAAGCGCCTCGTGCTCGGCATAGAGCGCGTGAAAATGCGGTGGGCCGTGCTCCCGCCAGAACATCTGAATCACGATACCGTAAAAAATGCTGATCGTCGGCATTCCGGCGCGGCACTTACACCGTCTCGAAGCTCGTGACGCCCTTGGTCTTGAAGGTCTGTAAGGCCTTGGCCTTAAGCTGGTCGTTGCCGGCGAAGCCCTGATCGAGGCAGGCCACGTGCCTTAGCGAACGATCCAACACCTGAGCCCGCCACAGGCCCATGGCGCCAGGAGCTCACATCGCGAAGCCAACCCTATCGATGAGCGCCCCCGGCAGTCGCTGGCTCGACAGCGAGCGCCATTCGTAGGTGCCGGGATCGACGATCGACTCGCGCTCCCGGGTCAGTCCCATGAGCCCGTCGCCGAGGAGGTGGTAGAGGCTCTCGTCCAAGCGCATCGTCGGGATGGGTGCGGCGATCTCCCCGCCCTCGACCCAGAACGAGGCGTAACGGGTCGTGGCGGTGATGCGGCAGTCGTTCCAGTCGGAGAAGTTGCCGTACCACAGGTGATCGACGTAGATCCCAGTGTCGAGCCTGGCCAGGACCTCATTCTCCGGCACATCGCCCGCGGCGAGTGCGAGCGAGCGGGTGGCCTCGACCTCGGCGTTCGGTATCACGCCGTATTCCGCGGCGCTGCGGCGGTCCGCGAGACAATCGCGCAATTCGCCTGCTTCGATCAACACCACCTGCTCGGGTTTGATGAAGCCCGCCGATGTGAATACGGGTGTGTAGCCCTCGCGGTGGGCCTCGAGGACGGTGATGCCGGGGTGCAGGCGCCGGCCCTCGCGGATCATCTTGAGGAGGGGTGTGTGCAGGGTCTTGTGGCTGCGCATCCCGAAGGCACTCATGCCGAGGAGCCCCATGACCTCGCCGAGCGCATACGGCGAGAGATAGACCCGATAGCGTCCCGGAGCGAGTGCCCTGCCCTCGCGGGTCTGCGCCGCGAGTCGATCCCGCAGCAGGCCGATCCTGTGCCCCAGGGCCGCGGGGTCCCAGGACTGGCCGGCATACAGGCACTTGACCGCCCGAGCGCCGTCGCCGTGGGCGCTGATATCGAGGTTGAAACCGCCGTTCGCATACCAGTTGCGCTGCCCCAGGCTGTTGCCGAACCCGCGATAAAAGCCGCCGTTGGCGAACAGGCCGACGAGGTCCAGTCCCTCGGCCATTCCCATGATCCTCTCGATCGCCGCGTGGCTGTCCGGTAGGTCCGCGGTCCGTACTTCGGCGGTGGAATGCGGCTCGGTAGCATAGAGGAGATGGGGATCGTCCCCGGCGACCCCGAGCTGGGTACGCAAGCGCTCGATCAGCGCCCCCAGTCGTTCTGCATCCGAAGACCGATCGGCCCCGAGACTCAGCGCGCCCTGGGCCTCGCGCCGCCCCCGGATGAGGCTCACCCGGCACTCGCGCTGTACGACGTGCCCCGCCTGCCGGATGCGATTATGGTTCAAACGGACAAAGTCGGAATTCTCCCCGAGAAAGATGGCGAGGAACACGTCGCCCGGAAGGCAGAGCCGCTCGAGCTCGTCCATGAGCCAATCGAAGAGCGCGCGCGGCTCATCCACCGCCGAAAATCTCGACATCCCGAAACACGCAAGCCGGGGCCGCGTGCCCCACGTTCATGATCTGGTTGGGCTCGCCCTTGCCGCAGGTCGAAAGCCCCATGACCCGCCAGGTGCTGCGGTCCCCGACCGCCGCGAGGCCCCGCCAGAAGCTCGCCGAGACCCCGCGGTAGCCCGGGTTCCGGACGGTGTCCCGCACCTCGCCGTCGCGGATCAGCGCCCCATATTCGCACCCGAACTGGAATTTGTTCCTACGGTCGTCGATCGACCAGGAGCGGTTGGTGTCCATGAGCACCCCGCGTTCGATGCCGCGTACCAGGTCTTCGAAGGGGGTAACGCCGGGCTCCAGATTCAGGTTGGCCATACGGTCGATCGGGGGGCGGTGCCAACCCTCTGCGCGGGTGCAGGCGACGCCCGGAAGGCCGGCTCGGATCTGTGAGCCGGTGCCGCCGAGCGGGCGCTCCAGGACCCCGGCCCGGATCAGATATTCGCGCTTGGCCGGGGTGCCTTCATCATCGGCGACGAAGCTCGCCAGTTCCCCCGGCACGCCGGGATCGTAGGTGACATCGAGGAGCTCGGAGCCGTAGCGGTAGGTCCCGAACATCTCGGGCGTGACGAAGCTGCCGCCGGCGTAGTTGCGCTCGTCACCCAGGATACGGTCGAGCTCCAAAGGGTGGCCGATGCTCTCGTGGATCTGCAGGATCATCTGGCTCGGCAGGAGCAGGAGGTCCATGCGGCCGCTCGGGCAGGGTGCTGCTTCGACCAGGATCAGGGCCTCTTCGGCGACCCTGCCCGCGACGCTCGTGAACCCAAGTCCTTCGAGCACTTCGACGCCACCCTGGCGCCCGCAATCACCGCCGAAGCTGCGGCGCTCGCTGAGGTTTCCGTGGTGGGCGAGCGCCATGAGATCGGCCGTCATGTCGCTGAAGCACTGCTCGATCTCGCCGCCTGCGCTTGTAACCAGGACCGTGCGCGTCGTGCGCAGGTTCAGGCCGGCCTCCCAGTCCACGATGCGCGCGTGGCATTTGAGCCGCCGTGCGGCGTCGTGCAGGAGGCCGATGGACTCGGCCAGCGGGACCGATTGCCAGGGAGACTCCACGGGGCTCCGATAGGCGAGGGAGACAGGCGCCCCGCCCACGGGCCCCGCGGGTGTGAGCCCCAGCCCTGTGAGGCTCCAATCCCCCACCCGCCGCGCCCAGTCACGGGCCTGCTCGGCCGCCGCGCGGAGGCCGGCCGGCGTGGTGTCGGGGCTCGCAGCGTAGCCCATCCCCCGGCCATCGAGCACCGTGACGAAGATACCGGAAGTGCTGCGATAGGAGGGCGGCTGCAGCACCCCCTGGCGCACCCTGAGCACCTGTTCTTCGGTTTCCACGAGGCGCAGCGACCAGAAGGCCACCGGCGGCATGACCGCGACGCCGGTACGCTTCAGGTCGCCAGTCGTTCGGGAATGGGGACGCATGGATCGGTGAGGGCGGGGAAGGCGACGGTCATGGGTACCGGGCGGCCGGTGTAGTAGCCCTGGGCATAATCGATGTCGAACTGCGCCAGGAGCTCCAGGACCTCGCCGGACTCCACATGCTCGGCCACGGTCTTCTTGCCGAAGGCCCGGGCGATCTGGGCCATGGCCCGTACCAGGGCCTGGTCGTCCGGGCGTTCCAGGAGATTGCGCACGAAGGAGCCGTCGATCTTGACGTACTCCATGGGCAGTTCCTTGAGATAGAAGAAGGACGCGAATCCCCGTCCGAAATCGTCCAGCGCGAACGAGCAGCCGAGGCCGCGGATGGCCTCCATGAGGGTGCGGGCCGCGCCGAAGTCTGCCACAGTCGCGGTCTCGGTCATCTCCAGGATGAGCCGTTTGGGGTCGAGCCCCGTGTCCCGCAAGAGGTCCGCGAGGAAGGTCAAGAGATCGGGATCGTTGAAGGCGTGCGCCGAGAGGTTGACGGCGAAGGACACGTCCTCGCCCATGGCCGCGAGGCGGGCCTGGGCCTGGACCGCCTCGGCGACGACCATGCGGTCGATGCGGCCGATGAGGCCGGCGCGCTCCGCCACCTCGATGAACTGTGCCGGACTGATGAGGCTGCCGTCGTCGTGTCGCATGCGCAACAGGACCTCGTAGTGGCTGGTGTGCTGGGTACGGGTGTCGACGATAGGTTGAACGGCCAGCACGAAGCGTTTTTCGACCAGGGCTCGCTCCACGCGCTCTTTCCACAGGACTCGCTCCTGCATCGCGCGCTGGCCCTGGTCCTCGATCGAGAACAGGTGACAACGGCTACGCCCCGATTCCTTGGCCTCGTACAAGGCCAGATCGGCGTGGGCCAAAAGATCCTGCACGCTGTCGCCGTGTTGCGGAAAGAGGGTGATGCCGATGCTCGCCGAGACCCGGTGCACGCGATCACCGGCGCGGATCTCGATCTCCTGGATGTGGGCCAGGATCTTCTTCGCGACCTGGACGGCCTCGGCTTCTTCGGCTTTCCCCAGGACGATGGCGAACTCGTCACCGCCCAGGCGGGCGATGACGTCGACCTCGCGGAGCACGCGAGGCAGCGACTCGCCGAGGCTCTCCAGCAGCCGATCGCCCGCCGGGTGGCCGCTGGTATCGTTGACGTATTTGAACTGGTCGAGGTCCACTAACACCAAGGCCCCGCTGTTGCCATAGCGCTTGGCCCTGGCGATGGCCTCTTCCAGCTCCTCTTGCAGGCGGCGGCGGTTGAACAGGTGGGTCAGCGGGTCGTGGTCCGCGAGCCAGGTGAGCCTGAGCTCGGCGCTCTTGCGCGCGGTGATGTCCATCCCGACCGAGAGGATCATGGCCTCGCCCTGGGCCTTGAGGATCGAGTGGTGCCAGACCACGTTGAGGTTCGCCCCGTCCTGGGTGCGCAGATCGCGCTCCTCCTCGAGGTGCTGGCGCTGGCCGGAGACCAGCTCGACGAAGTGGCCGAGGGGCTCGTGAACCGCATCGCCGCCGACCAGGAGCTCGGCGAAGGGCTTACCCTCCAGCTCTTCTCCCGAATATCCCGACAGTACCCGGGCATGGCGGTTCGCAGTCCTGATGACGCCCTGGCGTGTCTGGGTGAAGATGATGACCTGCCCGGTCTCGAGCACGCTGGTGACGAAGTCGCGTTCGATACCCAGCTCTTCGACGCGCGCCTGCAATTCCCCGTGCAGGGTCTCGAGCTGCGAGGACAGCGTGACCGCGGTCTCGTTCAAGACATCCACCTCGTCGCGCCAGAAATGCCGGTGCGGGCGGAATCGGATCGCCGATCGGAGCTCGGCGAACGCGGCCTGCGCCAGGAGCGGCAGGTTTCCGGCCGCGCGCCTGAGGCGCGACAGGGGCCCCCATAGCACCGCAAGGAGCAGCGTTTCGGCGACGACCAGGCCGCACAGACCGACGATGATGTTCTGGCGTGTCGTCTCGCGGATCTCGCGGAGCGCCTCGGTGACATCGGCGATGGCCACGACATAGCTGCGGTCCATCGCCGCCGTGCTCGCGAGGGGCACCATGCGCAGCTCGAAGACTTGGTCGCCGACATGCTCATAGCGCGGCGTCCCGAGCTCGGCGGGGTCCGGGTAGCGAGCCGCGGCCGCGCGCAGCAGGGGGATGTTGTGGCGCTCGTTGCTTAGGGCCACCACCCTTCCCCGCCAGTGCGGGATATAACGGGCCGGCAGGGCGGCGTCCTCGACCGTGCCCTGACCGATGGTGACGAGACCCATGTCGGTACCCGAGACCCGCTGGAAATCGAGCACCGCGTCGGCCGGCGAGACCCCGAGCACCAGCGCCCCCGCCTGCCCTCCCGTTCCGAGCACCGGTACGGCCGTGAATTGCAGGCAAATGCTCGAGCAATCATACAATACACGCGGGCGCTCGTCCCGGCTGACCGCCGGGACCAGAACACTGACCGCCGCCGAATCTCCCACCCGGTCCCAACCGCGCATGGCGATCGGGGAGCCTTGGTGCGAGAACAACCCCACGGTCTCGACCCCCATATCGATGGTCAAGTTGGTCCAGAGCCGCTCGAAGGCCGCGGCGGCTCGTTCGTCGGTCGGTGATCGGACCAGGTCCTGGACGTCGGACGACGAGGCGAACACGGTACCAAGCTGCTCCAGGCGTCTGCCCGAGCGATCGAGGAGGGCCTGCAGCTGGCGCGCATAGCTCTCCTGGACGACCGCGCGCCGACGCTCAAAGTGCTCGTTCAGGAGCAGGGCGTTGAGCCAGGTGTAGGCCGCGGTCACGCCGATGAGCACGAGACTCGTGAGCAACAGGGCCTTCCACTTGAGGCTCAGGAACGGATCTTGTCGGGTCATACGCGACTACTCAGAAACGAAAGGCGACCAGCAGTGCGTAGAGGTCCCACTCGCGCGTGAGCGCCGTTAGGTCCGGGTTGTCTTGCACGGGGAGCCAGGCTGTGCCGTTGACGTGGTGGTACTCGGCGCGCAGCATGATGGAGGGTGTCAGGTCGAAACGCATGCCCACCGTCCAGTCCTTCCCAAAGCGCGTGTTGGCCGGAGCACCGGTGCGGGCCTTGAACTTGAGACCGTCGCGATCGTTGCGATCGGTGAACAGGGCGTCATAGCGCGCCATCAATTCCCATTTGGGATGGAAGCGGTAAGCGGCCTGGATGTAGTAGCTCTCGCCGTCGAACTCCTGATCCGGGATCCCGGGACCGAAGCCCTGAAACTCAAAGCGGCGTTCGGCGTACTCCCCGGTGAAGGTCCAGTCCTCGGTGCTGTATTGGGCGGAGAAGATCCAGGGCTGAAACTCGATTTCGCCGGCCGCCAGATCCCCGGGCGGCGGAACGGCCGGGTCGTAGTCGATGTTCGCATCAACCGCGGTCAATGCCAGCCGCAAGCCGGAGATCTCATAGGTCAACCGCCCGATCAAGGACAAGTCGTTATCCAGCTCTCCTGGGAGGTCTCGGCCGCCGAACAAGGCGAGCTCGGTATCCCGATCCCCGACCTGTGGAAACACCGGGCCGACCTGTGCCGTCCAGTTTCCCCAAGCGCTTTGGTACCCGCCGTACAGCTGAGCGCCGTCGGCGGATAGTGCGAACTTTCGGGTGCGGTCGAAATAGATCGATTGGGGCAGCAGGATACTCGGCCGGGTGAAGGCCACATCGCGCGTGTCGTTGTACAGGCCGAGCGGGTTCTTGATGCGGCCGAGGCGAAGACCGAACTGGCCGTTTACGGTCGCGATCACGCTGTAGTCGACCAGCCCGTAGTCTAGCTCGAAGTCGTGCTCATGCCCCTCGCCGGCGCGTCGGAACAGGCCCTGAGCTGCAATCTGAAGCGCGGGCAGCGGCACCCACGACACATTGAGCCCGGTCTCGGTGAAATCGAGGCTGCCCTCCTCCTCATCGCTGTCTCCGAAGAGATTATTGTCTGAGGTCAGGAAATAACTCTGACTCGCGAAACCGTGGACCTGGAAACCGTCGAGAACCTCAAGGCCCGAGGCCGGCCGGCACACCGACAGCAAGAGTCCCATGCCCACCCACCCCGCTGTGCAGTTGTGTATGGTCATCCTCCCCTCGCTAGCTCTGCAAAGCCCCATAAACGGGTCCTCGCTCACCGGCGTGCAGCTACGGCGCTCACCCCTCTGGTGAGCCTATCTCGCGTCAGATAGCTGACGGCCCCCGCTCCTATCAGCAATTTCGGTGCGCATCGCCTTCTCCGTATCGACGTCGATCGGCACCTGACCGGCGCCCGAGTACACCAGCCGGTCCCAAGCAATCCGCATCTGGCGCTGGAAGACACCCAGGACCTCCCTGCAGAACTGAGTGTGCAGCGAGTGGTCATCCCGGAGCACGTGGACTCGGACTACCGAACCGTCCGGCCAGGTCCGAAGCCGCAATCCAAAGATGGCCCGGAGACCGTTCTGGGGCAGAACGCCGGCCCCCACCGAGGTATCCGGTATGCACGGCGGCCGCGACTGCCTACCCCGCGCAGGGACGAGCGGCGCGAGCAGGCAGGGCCACGAGGACGAGCACTTGAGCAACGATACGCGTGGTCGCGCGCGGCGGGGCCTCGTCCCCGGCCCGCGCGCTCGGTGCGGATGCGGCCCCCGTACGCATCTCGACCCGGTTAGCCCGTGTGCTGGCGATCACCGGGCGGGCGATTAAAGGTCCCGATCCTGAAACCAATGCTGGCGGAGCGTCCAGTGCAGGTGGGGGTAATGAGGGAAGGGCCCGGCGAGGATGACGCAGGCTCATCCGAGCACCTTTCGCCCGCCGTCTTTAAGCGGCGCCGGCCATAGCGTGCCTTGCCCGGTGATGAGGGCCCAGACCTCGGGTCGAACGTGGTACACGCGTTCGAGGAACTCCGAGATGCCGGTGAAGTAGGCGCGCCGGATCCCATGATACTCGATATCCCCGGTGATCTCCTGGAACTCCATGCCCACGCGCCGCAGGAGCCGCACCACTTGGTGCTCGGTAACGAAGTACCAGTGCGTGAGCCCGTGGTCCGCGCTCATCCGGATCACCGCGAGGACCAGGCCCAGGATCGGATGGAGCAACAACCGACGGTTCGTCTCGGCGTGCCGTTCGGTCCGACCCGCGGATAGGGACACGGCCCGTCGGTCTGTGTGTCGCGAGAGCGCCGCGGTGGTGAGCCCATGGGCCGTCAGGTGCTCCCCCTTGCGCGATCGAAAGCGCGACGCCAAGAGCAGGCGCGAGACCTCCGCGAGCTGCCGCCGCGGGATCGCGGCCAGATCACGCCTGCTGCGATCGGGCAGGTCGCCCATATAGCATTCTCCTGGGAACGGGGTGCCGGGGTCCACGGGGTCGCACAACACCAGCCGTACGGTACCCGCCCATAGCCCGGTCGGGCGGTGCCGTAAGAGACTATGCACAGAACGAGCGTCGCAGTCGTCCTTCTCGATGCCATCGGGGTAGGATGCCGGATCGAATCCGGGTACTCGGCCCTCCTCGCAATAGACCTGATAACGCAATCGACAGGCTTCCTTCATGAGCGCCGAGGTGCTCGCTGGAACTACCTCGAAGTACCTATCAAAAGCATCGACGAGATCGGACATACGGGTGCGCTTCTCGGTACGGTTGCTGGATCCATCCTGATCTTTTCACTTTAATCGTAGCATCTTGAGCCGGAATTCGGCAGGATGGTCCAGATGGACGTACCGGCACGCTGCGCTGGTCGTCAGGCACGCACAATGGCTCCGCGGCGGAGATACACACCGGATCTCCATCGATAGGACCTCCTGCCCGATTCGGCGCAGGAACAGGCCGTCGGTCATACCCAGCGCGTCTACGACGCGCTGGGGCTTGGCCACGGCAGCACCCAGTCGCTCTTGCGGTGGCTCCGTACACGCATTGCCGGACCACCTTCGGTCAAGGAGCTATACCTCTGGGGAGAGGTCGACCGCGGCAAGACCTACTAGGTGGACAGCTTGTTCGAGTGCCTGCCCTTCGAGGACAAGCGGCGCACGCCACTTTCGCAGCTTCATGCAGGCCATCCACCGCGACCTCAAGGGTTGAGAGACCTTCCAGCGCCCCCTGGATGTCGTGGCTGAGCGCATGGCCGGGGAGGCGCGGGTCATGTGCCTTGAGCGATACTGCTCGGCAACCCCTTGAAGGCACTGTTCGCGCGTGGCGTCACGCTGGTCGCGACTTCCAACGAGGCCCCCGAGCGGCTCGACTGGAACGGCCTGCAGCGCCAGCGCTTCCTGCCCGCGCAGCGCTCGACCTCATCCTGCGCCACACGGAGGTGATCGAGCTCGCGGGCGGCGTCGATTACCGCCTGCGCGCCCTGGAAATGGCCCAAATATTATATCACTGTCCGCTGGTCGGGACGGCCGAGCAGGGACTGCAAAGCGCCTTCGAGCACTTGGTCGCGGACCCAGTCTGGCCGGGCGCGCTCTGGAGATCGCGATCCGGGACATCCCGACGGTGTAACAGAGCGATGGAGTCAGGTTCATCCTTGCCCGGCAGTTTCGTGCTCGCGCAGGCGAAGCGCGATGGGCCGACGGTTTCGCGAAGGTGATAGACTTGGATTCAAGAACGAACCGAGCGGCGCGGCGCGCCCCGACTCATCCGGTCCTTGGTCTGCTCAACGCCGGCACGATCATGAGCTGGGAGCGGCGGGTTTGTTACTGGTACGCGGGGATGGAACCGCGGCTGGATCGGCGACTGCGCCAGTTCGCGTTCGCGCTTCGGCCGATCAGCCCGCGATCGATTACCACGGGCCGTGCCGGGCCCACTGGGGCTATGTGCCGGACGTCGTCGCGCACTTGCGGGATAAGCGACCCGAGGTATTGGCGTCCCTTGACCGGGGACGGGAAGATCTGGCCTGTCGGCGACCGGAGTAACGCCGCAAAAGATAGAAGTGGATTATCCTGGCGAAGAGATGTTTGGGCGCGGCCGGCGAGCCACCGGACCGCCGCCTGATGGCGTCTTGGAAGCGTTGACCGATCTGTCTTCGAGGGCCGCGAGTGCGCGGCGTCCGCGCGGTAGTGTGCAGTCGTCCTCGCGGAGTGCGCGCGTCCGGGGCGCGACGGCACGAGGGAAGCGGACGGCTCTCGCGCGGCAACTCGGGGGATCGGTCCTGGTTCTCTTCCTGTTGTGGGGGTGGGTCGTTCGGGCGGCCGCAGAGGACGAGGTGGTCGTCGCCGTCAATCCTGCGACACCGGCCGGTACGACGATCACCCGGAACGCACTGTCCGCAATTTTCGGCATGCGCCTGCGCGCCTGGGCGGATGGAACGCCTATCCGTGTGTACGTGCTCCCCGATGATAACGCGGTGCATGTGACGTTTTCTAAAGAGATCCTGGGCGTTTTCCCACACCAGCTCCGCACCGCCTGGGACCGTCTCGTCTTTTCGGGGACCGGCCAGGCGCCGCTCGAGGTCGGCGACGAGGAGGAGATGCGTGCCCGGATTGCCGGTATCAAGATTGAACGGCCGGTGGTCGTGGGGAGCGAGGAGGAGATGCGCGAAAAGCTGGCCCGGAACAGGGGCGCGATCGGGTACCTGTCTAGGCGAATGATTGACGAGCGTGTCGACATCCTGCCGGTCAATTAGCTATCCCCGGGCACTCTGCCGTTTGCCGTTGTGGTCAGCACTTGCATTTTCGTTTGCCTCGTGCCGCTCCGCGCAGCCTATTGCTCTTTTTTGCACGTGTACGGCGGGACGCTGTTCGTGTTTCCGCAGGGCAATTCCGACCTGTCCGCGCTCGTCAAGAAGCGGGATATCTTCGCGTTCCTCGTTTCGTATTGGTTTTAGGCCGCAGCCCTCGGCCGGCACACATCCGTTCTTGGCACCGCATCCCGCGGGATCGAACGAGCGAGGACAGGTGCGACCACCCTCGGCGGGCCCGCGGACCGCAGCTTGGTCTCGCCCATGACCCCGACCGAGCGCTACCGGCGCGACCTCGATGGCGGTGCCGTGCTGCCCGACACGGCGCAGCAACTGGCGGTGCGCCATACGCAGCGGATCTACGAGGACCTGAGTCGCGACGGCCGAGAGCGCGGGTCGCTGCTACGCGAGCTGTGGGGCCGGTTCGGCGGTTGGCGCGCGCTCCGGGGCCTGTACCTCTGGGGCGGGGTCGGCCGTGGCAAGACCTACCTGATGGACACTCTGTTTGAATGCCTGCCCTTCGCGGACAAACGCCGCGCGCATTTCCATCGCTTTATGCAGGCCATCCACCGCGACCTCAAGAGCTTGAGAGACCTAGCAGCCTGTCGGACTCACATTGAACGGTAACGGGACAAGGCGGGGCTCGCGCACGATGAGGGTGACTCGGGCGGCCGTTGAGGTTCTAAGAGCGACGCAATGACGATGAACGGATCGGTCCCG
>JBOIDR010000108.1:0-14470 GCA_050740695.1 Gammaproteobacteria bacterium
ACGAAGAGCACCTGGGCCATCTTGGATTCGAAGTCGGGGTCGCGTCGCTCGAGGTAATAGGTGATCTTGTGGGGCCGGACCTCTCCTTTCGTGAGGATCTTCGAGACCGTTCCTCGAGCCAGATCAGCGAGAGAAGGATGGCCCACTGCGATGCAGTGCTTTCTGACATGGCTCGCCAAGAGCGATGTGGTCCATGTCTCCTGGGCGTAGCCGAGTTCTTTCGGCTTCTGGCAGGCGAGGGCCAGAACCCAAACCTTCGCTTCCGGCGAGATCGTCGCGGTCCTGCCGCGTCCCGGCAGATCAGACAGCGATGGCAGCGCACCGATCTGAAGAGCCCTGTTGATGCAACGTTCCACCTTCGGCCGGTTCGTTCTCATCTGGCGCGCGATTGCCGAGACCGTCTCGCCGTCGGCGTAGGCGAGCAAGATACTCGCGCGCTGGACCCGGGCAATCGGCTCGGAACGCGAACGCCTCAAGGCGGTCAAGGTTTCTCGTGCATCCGGCGAGATCACGAGAGGGGACCTCCGGCTTTCGAACGGCATCGGCGTCCTCCCAGTTCCCCGTGTAGGGATCCAGAAGAACGGTACGCCCGCCAGGTGTGCATTGCAATGCTATTCCAGAATCGAACTACTAGGGCCCGGGCTTGAGTCACGGAAGGGTAAACGTGTCGGACATGGCTGGACGTGAATGGCATGCGCATCGTGAACCTTTCATGCCGGATGCACCTTCGCCGGGCCAAAATGCATAGCTTCGGACAGCTCCGGAACGGCGCCACGGAGCCTACGGACGCGTTAGCAGCCCGCCGGGGCGTGCCCCCCCCGACTGCTATTCCTGCTCAGGCGCCTATGTGCGGGTCGAACGGACGCCCTTTTAGGCCCCACGCGCCAAAGGTGCGCATGGTTCTACCGCGGTATCGTGCCCAGTCGTGCGTCGCCACACCTCGACTCCCATACGTGCCCTCGCGTCCAGTTAGGCACCCGACATCACCCTCAAGATTCACGCTTGAGTCCCCCCCAACCACCAGAGCGCCCGACTAAGCACTTCCCCCCGGCGTTTGACCCCCTTTCAGACCGTCATCACCGCCCATACCGTTCGACCAAACCTTCCCCATTGCAAGCCGGCGTTGAAGTTCTTATGCTTTTCCATAGCCCGCGCGACCTTTTGTGCCGCGCAGCGGGTCCGCCTGCTGAGGGCCATCTCGAGGCTTCACGTATACAGCGAAAGAGCACGGCTACAAGTTCTGCTAGTGCCCCAATAAGGGTGTCAATATCACCACGTGCGGGGCGGGACTCTGCAAAGGGAAAACAATGAACAAAACCGTCATCGAACTGGATTTGCAAGGATACAGTGACATCGCCCGTGAGCTTGAGGAACACTTCTCCGCCGAGGTTGTCATGCAGTTTAACGAGCAGATCCAAGCCTTCGTGGACGCTGGACTGAAGGCCACCGAGACTCGAAGGGAAGAATCGGTTATGGCGACCACCGGCGACGGAGCAATTGTTGTTTTTGATGCGCCTGCCACGGGACACCGCTTTGCCGAGATGGTTCACGAAGCCTGCCGGGTTCACAATCATGGTAAGAGCGTGCCGGCGGCCCGGCGGTGGTTCCGTATCGGCATCGCGACAGGGGACCTGGTCTTGGAGACTATCGGTGTTACGCGCAAGATGGCGGGAAGTGTCATCGCTCGCGCCGTACGGTTGGAGGCGGCCGCCAATACCGGTGAAATTTTGGCGGATACTGAGACCTACGCCGCCCTGCCGCGCGAGATTCAAGCTCGCTACGGCGCTGAGGAACGGATCGCTGGGAAGCGGGATGAGGTGTTTCCGGCCCGCCGCTGCGTGATCGTGCCCGGACTTCATATGGCCGCGCCTGATTCTAAGGGCAATCCGTCAGGCGGACCTGGTCAAGGAACGCTGGCGCTCACGATGTGGAAAAAGAAGCTGGACTACTTGGAGGAACAATTCGCTATCGCTTCCGGCGCGGCGCAGAAATTCGAGTTGAAGTGCCAGATCGAAGAGGCTCGCGAGAAAATCCGCGAGCTCGGCGGTTGACCACCGACTGTGCCGGACCACGACCCACTTGAGATTTGGCGAGCAAAGCTTGCCTTCCTGCAGGTGCAGGAGGCCCTGAGGTCCAACGCTGCTCAGCGATTCGAACTCGAGCAGCAGATCGACGAAGCGAAAACAAAGGTCGCGGAACTGGAAAAGGATCGAGAGCATCGTATCTCTGGATCTCCTCCAACATCATCCGCGCATTCGGTGTTTACTCTCCCCGGGACCCACCGACCGAATCCACACTTCATCCCGCTTCCAAAAATCCACGCTGCGCTCCATGCTTTGCGACCAGGCGACGTCCTCGTCCTCCACGGATTGGGCGGGGTCGGCAAAACCCAACATGCCGTTCAATACGCGCACGAGCAACGGGACCGCTACAGCCAAATCCTGTGGGCTTCGGCCGAAAGTAAGCAGATCCTACGCGACGCTCTCGCGGCCCTCGCCGAATTGCCCGAGCTCGCGCTGCCGGTCGAACCCGGTTTCGCTTCTGTGGAAAAAATTAGCACACTGCGCCGATGGTTTGAGGGCACCGAGAATTGGCTGCTTATTCTGGACAACGCCGACTCCTCGGAGGTCGCGCGCGCCGTCGAGCACCTGCTCCCACCCGCACACAGCGGGCATGTCATCATCACTGCTCGGGTCGCGGAGTGGACTCGCGCTTTTCGCTTGCAACACACCGACGCATGGGACGATGCCCAATCCGTCACCTTCCTCAGCAAGCGACTCGCGGAGCGCTTACCTGCGCTGGGAGATTTTGCGCGGCTCGCTCAGGCACTTGGTGGCTTACCGCTGGCCCTCGAACATGCTGCCGCCTATATGTGCGAAACGCACGTCGCCGTGGACGAGTACTTGCGTCTCTTGGCGCGGGACCGCAAGACACTGCTGGCCCGCCACTACCCGGGGATGACGGACTACCGCGCCAGCGTCGTCACCACCTGGCATGTCACCATTCGTCGTCTCAGTTTCCTTTCCCGTTATGTTCTCCACCTTGCTGCCTGCCTTTCCCCTGATCCGATTCCGCGGCGCCTCTTCGACTACATCCTCGCCAATGCATCGGCTGATTATACCCACGAATTCATCGAACTCGGCTTCTTACGCCGGGCACTCGCCGCACCCAACGCCATCGATGTTTCCCTGGGCGAACTCGCGCGTTACAGCCTTGTTGCCCTCTCGGAACACAGTCTCCGCGTTCACCCGCTCCTGCAAGCCGTTATCCGTGACTCCGCCCGGTTGCGACCATGGAATTACTATTATCGAATCTGCTGTCGGCTGATTTACCAGATCTCCGACAAGAAGGCATGGAAAGCCGCCTTGTGGCCAATACGTGCAGCCCGGCTGTTGAGTTCCGACGGTGTAATGCCTGGCCAACACTCCGACGTGACGATTGTTCAAATGCGGCCATATGTGCCGCATATGGAGACAGTGTTGAGCCATCTTCCGGAGGAATTGTTCAGGAATTTCAATATCAGGCGACTTGTTTGGATGCTTGAACGCTATCGCGAATACTCCGACGCTGTATCCACTCTGCGCAGTATACTCGCACCAGCCGCCGAGCATTCCGCGGACCTCAAGGCAGAGACCGACTGGCTCTTCGCTCACTTCGATGATCTTTATCAACGAACCGCGAACATAGGGAATACCTCGACTGTGTTTAGGCTGCTGCGCGACCAGGACTCCAAGAGGCGGCTTTCATGGACCTACGACTTTCTCCGCTCTCTCAGCCGAGGGCTCGCGCTAGCGGGCGACGCCACAGCCGCCCGTCGCCTTTTTCAGGTCTGCTTCGACCACGCCACGGAGGCTGATGCTTCGCCTGTCGAGGGTGCCTACACCCGTATTGACGAAGCCTTCGCTCTAGAGGCAGTTACACCCGTTGAAGAAACGCGGCGTCTGCTCGAAGAAGGAATCACTCTTTTTGAACAACATAAGGGCATGGCACCTTATGGCAATGTGATCGACGCCGTCTGGCTCTACGCTACGGTCGCGGAGACGCCCGTACAGCGGACGCGCGCGCTCGGCTGGTTGCGGCAGCTGCTTTCACCCGCCCAACAACTTCTCCGCCTCGGACTCCCACACGCATGCTATGTTGCCAACCAACTCGTTCGACTCCTAAGAGAGTCCGGGCAGATGGATGAAGCACTTGCGGTTTGTGAAGAAACGCTTCGGGTTGCAATTCGGTCTCGTGAACTCAGACGCCGCCGTGAAGCCTTGCATCTGGCCTCGCTTTGGGAGCAACGGGGCGACATGTTTGAGGAAGTTGGGCGCTTTCTCGCCGCTGCGCGGTCGTATGCGCGCGCTTTTGTGTTGGTGCGGCGGCATACGAAACCAGCGACGCTTCGTCTCGTACAACTACTCAATAATACCGGCGAAATGTTCCACCGTGCGGGGTGCTTGGGTGCTGCGGCATCCCGGTTTCTCGAAGCTGGCAACCTCTTGGACAAGGGATGGACCGACGACCCCGGCTCTGCCGAGATCCTCGCCTCGCTCGTTGGCGTCAGACTCGGCCGAGTCAAACGGCGTAACGAAGGTGAGGCCCTTCTGCGTCGCAGCATTGCGAGCCGCTGCGCACGACTTGGTGCCGAACGTTGCGAGCTCGCGTTGCTTCACCGCCTACTCGGAGTTTTTCTCCATGAGACCGAACGCCTCCCGGAGGCGGAAACCGAATTCCGTCACGCCCTCGTTCTCGCCGAAAAGAATTCGGAGCCCGATAATCCCAGCTTGCTTCCCGCGTTGGATAGCCTCGCCACCCTGCTGGAAGACCTGCAACGTCACGCAGAAGCGCTTCCTTTGCGTCAACGCTGCGTCGCGCTCAGTGGTGCGACGGCAACCGGTGTCCAACACTATTAATCGACCAGTACGAACTGCTCGCGGTTCCAATGCCGACATCGAGGACAACGAGATCGCGGGGGACGAGGGCGAGGAAGAAGCGCCAGCGTCCGGGGCGGCAAGTTCAAGCTCAAGCCGTGGTCGAGCCGCAAGCGCCGCTCGCTGGGCGTCGATGCGGCAAGCGAGCCCACCGGCGCTATTGCTCACGAATGTGCCCTACTCGAACGTTTGGCGAACCACTTCCGCATCATGGGTGCGACTGCGCAAGAGGTATCGCCGTTGTGAGACGGACCGGGTTTGCCGCAACCGATTGGACCGAATAGTATCCACATTGTAGATACTTTTCAGGAGGATCGATGATGCGTGTCAAGGCACAACGTTGGGGCAATAGCATAGCAGTGCGTATCCCCAAGGCCGTCGCCGAGGCGGCCAGTGTAAAGGAAGAGGACGAGATGGACATCGAGGTGAGAGACGGCGTGATCCAATTGCGGCCGCGCACACCGGAGCCCAGCCTGGACGAACTGCTGGCCGGCATAACGCCGGAAAATCTTCACAACGAGATGGACTTCGGCCGGCCAGAAGGGCGCGAGGCATGGTGAAACGCTATGTGCCGGAACGCGGCGATGTCATCCGGCTGAACTTTACGCCCCAGGCCGGCCACGAGCAGGCCGGTCATCGTCCAGCCCTAGTGCTCTCTCCGGCAAGTTACAACCGCAAAACCGGGCTGATGCTGTGTTGCCCTATTACCAGTCAGGTAAAGGGCTATCCCTTCGAGGTGGCGGTGGCAGGTAACGGAAGTGTGTCGGGCGTGATCTTGGCCGACCAGGTGAAGAGCCTCGATTGGCGGGCGCGCCAGGCCAAGCGCAAGGGCCGCGTATCACCGGAGGTGACCGAGCGTACCCTGACGCGGGTGCGTGCGCTTCTCGCCTGAAGGCGAGCCTCCAACCGGGGCTTGAGCAGCGCCTTCCAAGTCCTATAATGCTGCGATGCGGCATCTGTGCCGCCCCGCGCGGGGCGGGGGCGCTTGCCGCGCCGAGATTGAGGAGCGATCCATGAGTGTTCACAAGATCCTGGAGACCAGCCTGGAAGTGCGGGGCGAGATGGCCCCGGAGTACGAGGCGATCCTGACACCGGAGGCCCTGGTGTTCGTCGAGGAGCTTTGCAGGCGCTTCGGACCCAGGCGCAAAGAGCTGCTCACGATCCGCCGCCGGCGCCAGGAATTCTTCGATCGCGGCGGCCTGCCCGATTTCCTGCCCGAGACCCGGCATGTCCGCGAGGGCGACTGGAAGGTCGCGCCCATCCCGCCGGACCTCCTGGACCGCCGCGTCGAGATCACGGGTCCCGTGGACCGCAAGATGATCATCAACGCCCTCAACTCCGGCGCCAACACCTTCATGGCCGACTTCGAGGACTCCTCCAGCCCGACCTGGGAGCAGATGATGGATGGACAGGTCAATCTGCGGGACGCCATCGCCGGCATCATCGAGCACACGGGACCGGACGGCAAGGCCTACCGCCTGAACGACTGCCGGCTCGCCACCCTCATCGTCCGGCCGCGCGGCTGGCACATGAAGGAAAAGAACGTGATCCTGGACGACGAGCCGATCCCGGCGAGCCTGTTCGACTTCGGCCTGTATTTCTTCCACAACGCCAAGCGGCTCATCCAGAAGGGCACGGCCCCGTATTTTTATCTGCCCAAGATGGAGAGCCGCAAAGAGGCGCGCCTGTGGAACGCGGTGTTTCTGTATTCCCAGGACGCGCTCGGGATCTTGAGGGGCACGATCCGCGCGACTGCCCTCATCGAGACGCTCACCTCCGCCTTCGAGATGCACGAGTTCCTCTATGAGCTCCGCGAGCACGCCGGCGGGCTCAACTGCGGGCGCTGGGATTACATCTTCAGCTTCATCAAATGCCTGCGCAACCATCCCGATTACGTGCTGCCGGACCGCAGCCAATTGACCATGATCCAGCATTTCCTGCGGTCCTATTCGCAGCTCCTGGTGCAGACCTGCCATCGCCGCGGGATCCACGCGATGGGCGGGATGGCCGCAGAGATCCCCATCAAAGAGGACGAGCTGGCCAACGAGGCGGCCTTGGACAAGGTGCGGGCCGACAAGGAGCGCGAGGTCCGGGACGGGCACGACGGCACCTGGGTCGCCCATCCCCTGCTCGCGCCGATCGCGAAACGGGTATTCGACCGATACATGCCGGGGCCGCACCAGATCCACAACCTCCGCGAGGATGTCCATACCACCGCCGCCGATCTATTGACCCTGCCCGAGGGCACCATCACCCTGAGCGGATTGCGGCATAACGTGAGCGCCGCGCTACGCTACACCGACTCCTGGCTCTGCGGCCGGGGCGCGGTCCCCATCGCCCATCTGATGGAAGATGCGGCCACCGCCGAGATCTCGCGCGCCCAGCTTTGGCAGTGGATCCGCTATCCCAAGGGCGTCCTGGAGGACGGCCGCAAGATCACGAAAGAGTTGTTCCGCGAGACCCTCGCGGAGGAGATGGCCGCATTGCGCAGGGAGATCGGAGAGGCCGAGTTTCTGGCGCGCAAGTTCAAAGAAGCGGGCGCGCTTCTGGACCGCCTGGTCACGACCACCAAACTGCCCGGGTTCCTGACCCTGGAGGCATACGGGTTGATCTAGGTCGGTCGTCCACGGCGATGCCCCGCCAAGCTCCTCAAACCGATCGGGCGCGTCTTGTTGCGCCTCTCACCCGCGAGCGCCTGCAGGACGGCGCGCGCGAGCTCGGCCAGCCCGAGATCGCCATCCCCCGCCAGATCGTGCACGTCGCCGCCCTCCCCCTCCTCGGAAGCGGTAAGCTCGACCACGTCGCCTATTGAGGCGCATGGCGGAGGGAGGCGCCGGATAGAACGGGAATTGCACCCCGTCAGTCCACAACACTCCCCAGGTAACCGAAACGCTCCAGAGGCACTTGGAGATCACGCGTCAGCGCTTCCTGTGTCTCGATCTTGAGCTTCCGTCTATAGTCTCCCGGCAGGATCTGCCGTTTGTGCTTGGTGACATTCTCCTCGCGGGGCAAGGCCTCCGCCTTGAACCGATCCCGGTCTTCCGATTCCACCGACATCCCCAGGAAGGCACAAAGTCTTTGGAGCCATGCGTCGTGATCGCACACCATCTCCTCATACCTGAGCAAGAGCGCCTCGGGGTAGCGTTCCAGGAGCTTCGCGATGACTGCCATCCTGTGCACGTATTGGCACGCTTGAGTCGGCGAAAATCCGTCGATCTCTTGCGCCGCGATCTCATTCCGGACGTTCTCGAACATCGTCCGAGCTTCTCCTGCCCCGGGAAAGGAGTGACTGTAGCGGAAGGCGAAATACATGGATACGATGCAGTCTCGCGGATCCCGCACCTGCACCACCAAGCGGCTCCTCGCTAGATCGCCAAAGCTATCCACGTACGGCCCGCGAAAGGCGCCGAAATAATATCCCGGCGTGCAGAGCACAGCGGAGCGCTCGATGCAGTAAGGTGCCTCATCGAGCCCCATGGAGAACGCCGCCCGCGCAAAATCTACATGAACCATGCCCACCCTGGCGAGAATGTCCCTGATCACGCGATTGGTGAAAACGCTTCCCGCCCGGTGCATGGTAATAAAGACCACGCTCTTCTCTTTCGAGTCGGTCGGCGGCAGCTCATTCCCCCGTCCGGTCATCAAGCTCCGCCGTCGTCTTCGATGTTTTTCATAGGATGATTTTCATCAATGGTGGGGTTCGGCATACGCCCCCAAATTCTCCCGGCGTGCGGGGTTGGGCCGTCAGATCTCTTCGTATCAAACGCTCATCCCTTTGTTCCCGGCCCCCACATCGATCCTTTCACCCCGCGCCCTTGATTTCAACCCCCGCGGATGGTTAAAGTGTGCCCGAGACTCGACGGCGCCCCCTATGTGAACAGGCGCCCAGGTTTTCTCCCAAATGCGATGCGGTCCACCGTCCCCGACTCGTGCCACGCGGTCAATCCAACGCCACCCCCGAAGAAGAAATTCGGACTAGCTTGCGAGCGATCGATGACCTCCACCCGGCCATCCGGAACTGGTTCTGCGGCCGGTTCGCGGCGCCGACGCCCTGCCAGATAGAGGCCTGGCCCGCGATCCTGGAGGGCCGGCACGCCCTCATCGCGGCCCCGACCGGTTCTGGCAAGACGCTCGCGGCCTTTCTCGCCGTCATCGATCGACTGGTGCGCGAGGCCGAGGGTGGAGGGCTCGCCGAGGCGACTGCGGTCGTCTACGTCTCGCCGCTCAAGGCCCTCGGCAACGACATCCATCGCAACCTCGAAGCGCCTCTCTTGGGGATCACAAGCGAGCTCGAGCGGCTGGGGTCTCCTGACATCGCGATCCGGTCGGGGGTGCGCACCGGCGACACGCCCGCGTCCGAGCGCCTGCGCATGCGCCGCTCGCCGCCGCACATCCTGGTCACGACCCCCGAATCCCTCTATATCCTGCTGACCAGTGCGGGCGGGCGGGCGATGCTCGAGACCGCCCACACGGTGATCGTGGACGAGGTCCATGCGGTTTGCGCGACCAAGCGCGGCGCCCACCTCACGCTCAGCCTGGCGCGCCTAGATGCCCTGGCAGGTCAAGGACTGCGGCGCATCGGGCTCTCGGCCACCCAGCGGCCCATCGATGGGGTCGCCCGCTATCTCTGCGGCGAGGCCCCGTGCCACATCGTGGACATGGGCCACCGGCGCGCCTGGGACCTTGATCTCGTGCTGCCGCAAAGCCCGCTCGCGGCCGTCATGTCGAACGAGGTGTGGGGCGAGGTATACGACCGTCTCGCCGATCTGATAGCGCGCCACCGCACCACCATCGTCTTCGTCAACACCCGGCGCATGGCGGAGCGCATCGCGCGTCATCTGAGCGAGCGCCTGGACACGAGCGGAGAAACCCCCTGCATCGCGGCGCACCACGGTAGCCTGGCGCGCGAGCACCGGTTATGCGCCGAGGCCCGGCTCAAAGAGGGTAGCCTCCGGGCCCTGGTCGCGACCGCATCGCTCGAGCTCGGCATCGACGTGGGCGAGGTAGATCTGTGCTGCCAGATCGGCAGCCCGCGCTCTATCGCGACCCTGCTGCAGCGCGTCGGGCGTTCCGGCCACGCCATCGCTGGGCTGCCCAAGGGCCGGCTGTTTCCCTTGAGCCGCGACGATCTCATCGAGTGCAGCGCCCTCCTCGAGGCCGCGAGGCGGGGGGAGCTCGACCGGCTCACGGTGCCGCCGGGTGCCATCGATGTGCTCGCCCAGCAGCTCGTCGCGATCGTCGCCGCGGAAGACTACGAGGAGGATCGGCTCTTCGATCTGGTACGCGGGGCTCACCCCTATCGGGCGCTCACCCGCCCCGAGTTTGCGGCCATCGTGCGGATCCTGTCCGAAGGCTACAGCGGCCGCTGGGGACGCCGCGCCGCCTACCTGCACCGCGATGCCGTGAACCGCCGACTGCGCCCGCGGCGCGGTGCGCGCCTCATCGCCGTGACCTCGGGCGGGGCCATCCCGGAGATCGCCGACTACGAGGTCCGCGAGGAGCCAGGCGGCGGCTTCGTCGGGACCCTCAACGAGGACTTCGCCATCGAGAGCATGGCGGGCGATATCTTCCAGCTCGGCAACACCTCATGGCGGATCCTGCGGGTCGAGCAAGGGGTAGTGCGCGTGGAGGACGCCCGCGGGCTGCCGCCCAACATTCCCTTCTGGCTTGGCGAGGCGCCGGCCCGCAGCGGCGCGCTGTCGGCGGCGGTCTCGCGGCTGCGAATCGGGATCGACTCTCGCCTCGCCCGCGGCGGTCCCGGCGAGGCGCGCCGCTGGCTCATGGAGGAAGGCGGGATCGACCCGGCGGCGGCCGGACAGATGGCCGAGTACCTGGCCGCGGCGCGCTTGGCGCTCGGGGTCATCCCGACCGAGCGTACGCTCGTCATCGAGCGCTTCTTCGACGAGGCGGGCGGGATGCAACTGGTGCTGCACGCGCCGCTCGGCCAGCGGCTCAACCGGGCGCTCGGGCTCGCACTCCGCAAACGCTTCTGCACGAGGTTCAACTTCGAGCTGCAGGCGGCGGCCACGGATGACGCGGTGGTCCTGTCGTTGAGCGAGGGGCACAGCTTCCCGCTCGATGAGGTCCCGAGCTATCTCAACGCCGCCACGGTGCGCGAGGTCCTGACGCAGGCGCTCATCGACGCTCCGCTCTTCAAGACCCGCTGGCGCTGGAACGCGACCATCTCGCTGGCCGTGCCGCGCCGGAGCGGGGCACGCAAGGTCCGACCCCAGCTACAGCGTATCCTGGCCGACGATCTCCTGGCCGCGGTGTTCCCGGATCAGGCCGCCTGTCTCGAAAACCGAGTTGCCAGGGATGGCAAGGCTTTGGAGAGGTACAGGACGAACGTGGCTGGCCGGCGCGAGATCCCGGACCACCCCCTGGTCCAGCAGACCCTCCGCGATTGCCTCAGCGAGGCCATGGACATCGAGGGATTAGAACGGCTGCTTGGGGAGATCGCGCGCGGCGAGACCTGGGTCATCGCCCGTGATCTGACCGAGCCCTCGCCGCTCGCCCAGGAGATCCTGAACGCTAAGCCCTATGCCTTCCTGGACGATGCGCCGCTCGAGGAGCGCCGCACCCGGGCGGTGGTGAGCCGGCGTTGGCTGGACCCCGCCTTGGCGGCCGATCTCGGCCGGCTCGACCCCGAGGCCATCGAGCGCGTGCGGCGCGAGGCGTGGCCCGAGGCCGAGAGCGCCGACGAGCTGCACGACGCACTCCTCACCCTGGGCTTCCTCCACGAAGCCGAAGCAGAGGCCGACGAAGGCAACTGGCCATGCCTTTTCGCCGAGCTACGCGCCGCCGGCCGCGCCACGGTCTTGACCGCAAGCGGCCTGCGCCTCTGGGTTGCGGTCGAGCGACTGCCGGAGATCCTGGCGCTCTATCCGGAAGCCGCGACCGAGACGCGCGTACGGGTCCCGGAGGAGTATGCAAGGGTCCACTGGGACCGCGAGGCGGCCCTCATCGAGCTGCTGAAGGCCCGTCTGGGCGTGCTCGGACCCGTCTCGGCCGCGGCCCTCATGCGCGATCTCCGTGTCCCCGAGAACGAGGTCATGGCCGCGCTCCATGCCCTGGAAGCGCAAGGAGCCGTGCTGCGCGGCTCCTTCACCGGGGGCGAGAGCGGCGGTGAGATCGAGTGGTGCGATCGGCGCCTCTTGGCGCGCATCCACCGCTACACGGTGGATCGCCTGCGCCGCGAGATCGAGCCGGTTTCGGGCGCCGACTTCATGCGCTTCCTGTTCGCCTGGCAGCATGTGAGCGCCGGCAGCCGTTTGAGCGGCGAGGCGGCCCTGCCGGCCGTCCTGGGGCGGCTCATGTGCTTCGAGGCGCCGCCACCGGCCTGGGAGGCGGACCTCCTCCCGGCGCGCCTTTCGGACTACGACCCGGCTTGGCTCGACCGCTTTTGCCTGTCCGGCCAGGGCGTATGGCGACGGCGCATGCCGTCCCCGCCGGGCGAGGGCGCCCCAGCAACGCTGCGCATGGCGCCCGTCACGCTCCTGCGCCGCCAGGATCTGGTGGCCTGGGAAGCGATCACGACACCCGCCGGGCCCGTCCCCCCGCTGTCCCCGGCCGCAGAGGCCGTACGCGCCGCGCTCTCTGCGGGCGGGGCGCTGTTCTTCGACGATCTCCTAGCGCGCCTGCGGCTCCTGCCGAGCCAGCTCGAAACGGCACTCGCCGAGCTGGCCGGCCAAGGGCTAGCCGCCTGCGACGGCTTCGCGGGACTGCGCGCGCTCTGCGCCCGCGCAAGCCGGCGTCGGACGCGCGAGGTGCGGGCGGCACAGATGGCCGCCGCGGGCCGCTGGTCCTTGACCGGGATGCGGGGCGCTTCGGCCGCGCTCCCCGGCGCCGGGACTGGGACGGGAGCAGGCCTTGAAATCGAGGCCGGTGCCGAGCTCGCGGCGCGCGTGCTGCTCCACCGTTACGGCGTGGTGTTCCGGCGCCTCTGTACGCGCGAGCCCTGGCTGCCGCCGTGGCGCGAGCTGGTCGCGGTCTACCGCCGCCGCGAGGCGCGCGGCGAGCTGCGTGGCGGGCGTTTCCTCGCCCTGGCCCCGGGGGAGCAGTTCGCGCTCCCCGAGGCGGTCGGCCTCCTGCGCGAGGTGCGCCGCCGCGCGACATCCCAGGAGTTGGTCTCGCTATCCGCTGCCGATCCGCTCAATCTCGTCGGCATCGTCACGCCCGGAAACACGGTGCCGCGGGGATCGGGTCGTGTCCTCTACCTGGATGGCGTCCCCATCGCGTCGCAATCCGGGCGGGAGGTCCACATGAGCGAGGACCTCGACCGGGGGGCCGTCTGGGAAGCCCGCAAGGCGCTGCTGCGGCGGGGTGTCGGGGCTAGCCGGCTCGTGGTGGCCGCAGAGGGGAGCACCACCGCGTAGGCATGCAATGCTCCGGTGCCTCGCGCGTGTCCTTCCCAAAACCGGCCCGATAGGCAGATCGTGGTCTCTCTTACCCCCTTGGAGTGGCCGGATATAGTAGGCCGTGCTCATCTGGCCCGCCCCCGCGCCCCCTGGCGGCCGGCGGAGGCAACCATATAACGCCCATCCGCGAGGCCGGTGATCCAGACCCGCACGCGCGACACCGAAGAGTCGACAAAACGCCCGGTCCCGCCATTAGTCACCTCCTCGGGTGATCCACGACTCATGTTTCAGCGGACGGCTCTTTCCGGAATCGTCCTTCCACGCGCGCCCTCTCGAAAACGAATTACAGGCGCCTGCCAGGTACATCATTCGTGCTTTCTACGTAGAAAGCGAAACCCTATGAGGGGGCAACAGGAAGAACGTGGAGCACGACAAAGCGCTCGAACTACACGCCGATATGGGCATCGGCTTCTATGCCGAAATGCCCGCCCCACCGAGCATTTGGGATGTTGCCCGGCCCCTGCCATCTGCTTAGAGACGTCCTCCGCGAGCGCCTCGGAGAAGTCGAACTCATACGCGGCGAACGCCGTCTCGTTCAGCAGAAGCTTGAGGTAATAAGGGTATCGGCGCAACGTGGACGGCTGAAAGTTAGGATCCAGCAACTATTGCACCGCCGTACGTCTCTCCCGAATACGACGCTGCTCGGCGATCTGCTGGATCGCATCGTCGCGAAGCTTTGCTGCTTTTACATCCAAAGACGATCGAAGTGACAAAGCGCATTTGACGTTGCTCACATCCGCTGTGAAGTACCCGTCTCGGGTTGTCCTTTGATCAGGGTCCAATCGCCCCAGAAGATTGTTGTCGGCAAACATCCGGTGCTCGTCGACGGCATAGATTGCCGCATAATGGATTTCGAGCAACCCTAATTCCCAGGGACGCGACGAGAGCAAGGTTCAGGGCCAAGGCGTTTCAGCCTGGCGTCAATAGCGTCGCGATCCATGCACAGCAGTATTTCGGTGACAACAGTGGATACTTCCGGGGACCGCGACTGCACTCGCGCCAATAGGTCGCGGGCGCCGTTGCCGGCCCCATGAGGCCACGGCCGGCGAGACGCAGCGTCATGGCCGCCGCCATCGCCGCCGTCGGCAGGGACCGAAGATCCGACGCGCAAAGGGCAAGAAGTCCAAGAACGCCAAG